>JAGRGI010000033.1 GCA_020445565.1 Chromatiales bacterium | reverse complement strand
GAGCTGCCCAAGATCTATAGCCAGGATCTGCTCAACAATCTGTTTCGGCACCCATACACCAAGATAGAATCGGTTCAGAGTGACTTGCGTGTCTCACGGCTGACTGCCGCTAAGTATCTGAAGAAATTGACGGATAAAGGCTTAATCGAAAAGCATAAGATCGGGCGCTACAACTACTATGTAAACCGGCCATTGATGAATATATTCATGGATATTCCCGAGATGCCGGGTAATGAGGTAGGGGATTAATTTTCTCAGTTCGAACGCATCGAAGCCATCGAAAAGTCTCTTATGGGTGCAGTGGTTGTCGATTCTGAAGCGGGTTGGTTTGATTGGTCTGGTACGGATGCAGGAAGGTTACACCCACAAAATTCCAAATCACGGCGATTCGGCTGGGACGAACTCAAGTCCCGCTAAAACGGGCGCAGCACTCGCAGCAGGGACATGAGGAGCTCCGACAACGAAACCTACGAGCCACTCTTTCGCGGTTGGCTGGTGATCACTCAGAATGCCGAGAACACGCCAGTGCGTTAAACCTCGATGATGAAGTGGCCCTGCTGCGGCCGGGGTATCGACCGCTGCGCTGCTGGACGTCGCTCGGCGATGGCCTCTTTGATGTCATCGATCACCGGTTCGGCCTCGGCAAAATAGCCGTGACCCAGCTCCAGGATACCGAAGCCTTGCACTGAGATGGTTTCTATCCCTGCATATGTTGCCACCGGTGGCACGATGCCGACGCGGTTGTGCTGTCATTTCCACCAGGGTAGGGAAACCGGCCTATCCTAGTGTGAGACCAGAGGGATACGAAGTGCTTGAAACTATCAGTAAAGGTATAAATTCCAAGCTATTTACGGGGTGTTTGTATTTTGCTTTTTCGATGCGTTGAGTACTATTTTAATAGATTCAGAAATATCTGAAACCTCGCCGAATATCAGTGTGCATGATTGTTCTTTGATTTCCATGTTATCTTCGAGGGCGTTATGCACTTCAATTGTTCTGCGGACCGTTACTCGCTGAGAATGTGCAAGTAATTGGTTTAGTAACTGATTATTCGCAACAAAGTTATAAATCTTATTATCGACCTCCACTAGAGATGAGTTGCTGCCATTTTCTTCCGTGTTTTTGTCCCAACTGGGCTTGGGTAAGATCGTTGTCTTTCCGGTTTCTGCCGTGGGGGAGTTTATCGCCTTGTTGAAAATGTGAGTTGCAAATGATTCGGCAACCTTTTTAATGAAAGCTCCAGCAGCCAACGTCGCGCCGGCGGCTAATACGGCTCCCCCTATTTGTGCAACATCCCATAAAATTGATATCTCCGTGGAGCCGTTCTTTACAGTGATTTTAGTGGGTTTTGTTGATCCTGTGTCTAACAAATCACTGAGAGCCTGTGCCAATTCTAAACGCTCGGATTCACTAGTGGATGAGCTTAATAGCACATTTACGGATGTGTAGTTCATAGCTGTATGCCTCTTGTTGCTTAGTGGTGTGGCCTGATGTTGTAAGGGCGGTATATAGTTAATGTTGACGCTTTGGATTTAATCCTCTGTGCGTTTGGTACATTACAAAATCCGGTATAGGCGTGTTTAACGTGCCATAGGTTTGGCGATAGTGCCGATTACCAGCGGACGCAGATCGGTTTTCAAGTGCTTTGTTCAACATAATGGGCTCATTGATCATGTGTATCGTGAGTTACCCCATCGTTGGGTGCGTGAACGTAGTGATTCGGCGTGCTAGTACCTTCACTTGGTCCGGGATGTGGGGTGACCTGTTATTCATAAGGAACCATGAATCTCCAATTAACTATGTCAGCAAAGTCTCCAGTGCACTTGGATCGTTAAGGGCCTTTAGGATCAGCTCGACCAAGAACGCAAAGTTGGCAAGGTTCCGGCAGAGCACCTCCGGGTCCCGTTCGCCTCCGAGGATGCGCTCGATCACGGCGGCAAACTCTGCGCCCTCGCCTCGCGGGCCTGGCGGCGGTAATCGGCGGCCGCCTCGGGGCGCTGCTGGCGGTCGGCGATCACAGCGAGGATGTTGTAGGTGTTCCATATCTGGGCGGCGCCGGGGTGGAGGGTCTGCTCGATGGCGAGGGCCTGTTCGGCGAGCTGGCGGGCCTCGTCGAGACGGCCGGGTTGGGATTGGAGGAGGTCGGCGAGGTTGCTGATGGCACGAGTAGTAGTCAGACGATCGCCGGTCGCCTTGCCAACCTCGATTGCCTTACGATACCAGGTCTCCGCCGCCTCGGGACGGCCGGCGTTCTTGCAGACGATGGCGAGCTGGTTCCAGGTTCGGGCCGCGCCGGCGAGGTCTCCTCTTTGTTCCTTCAATAGCGCGGACTCGCGGTAGTGGTGCTCGGCCTGGTCCCACTGTCGGGCCTCTTGAAAGGCCCTGCCGAGCTGGTGCAGGGTCACCGCTTCGGAGACGGGTTCACCGAGGCGCCGGAAGAGTTCGAGGGCCTGTTGGTTGCGCTGCACCGCCTCTTCGAGGTCCCCCTGCAACATAGCCAGGGTGCCGAGTTGGCTCAGTATCGCGCCCTCAGACCGTTTATCCCCAAGCGCTTCCATAATCTCCAGCCCATGCGTGTACTGCTCATGCGCTTCGCTAAAGCGCCCCTGATCCCTCAGTACATCCGCCAGGTCGGTATGCAACGCGCCTCGGTGGCGGCGAACCTGATCGTCCTGCTCCAGCTCTTCGGTCACCTCGATCCCCCGGCGGTACTCGGCCTCGGCGCGGTCGGGATGGCCGGCGTTTTCGTGACAGCGACCGAGACGACTGAGGGTAACGGCAAGCCGATAGCTGGGCGCGCCGCCACTGCTCTCCTGGAGGGTGTCATGGATGCGGGTAAAAACCGCCAACGCCTCCGTCGCCTGCCCGGCGGCGAGGAGCTGTTCCCCGAGGTTGGCGTGGTATAGGAACCAGCTATCGGAGCCGGGCAGGCCGACCAGCTGTTCGGCCCGCCGGGTCAGCCCGACCGCCTCCCGGTGGCGGCCGAAGAAGTTTAGGAACCGGTTGACCGAATCGACGAAGTCCACCGCGTCTTCGTCCCCGGCCGCCAGCGCCTGCTCCACCGCCTGCAGCAGGTTGGGCAGTTCCCGCCGGGCGATGGCGCGGGCCTGGTCGGGGTTCTTGCGATCCGAGTTGTAGAGGAAACCAGCCAGTTGTTGGTAGCGCTGTCGGTAAGCGCGGCGCAGACTGGCCTGCTCTTCGGGATTCAGTTCGGCCCAGAGCATGGGGGCGAGGGTGGGGTGAAAACGCAGAAACGGCGGCGCAACACCGGGCACCGATTCGACCTCGATGAGGGCGGCGGCCCGCAGTTCGCGGCGCAGTTCCGGCCAGGGATCCGGGGTGTCGGATTCAGCCTGGGGTAACCTGGCAAGCTGGTCTCTCAGTTGTTGGATGAGACCCTGGAGCTGTTCGCCCTGGGGGAGCTGTTGCAGTAGCTCGGCGGGTGGCTCCACCCCTTCGGGCAGATTCACTCCCATCATTTTTAACAGGGGGCGAGGATCACCAGCCTCCAGGGCGTTCAGCAATGACTGGAGCTGCCTGCGCTCCTGGTCGTTATTGCTCCACTGACCCAGTTCTGTGATGGCGAGCAGGTCGTCTTCGAAGGCCCCGCCCTGAAAGACCCCGAGACGGGCGACGGCGCGGCGCTGTTCGGCGTTCAGCCGTTCCAAGGAGAGTTGCAGGGAGGCGATGAGTTCCGGTGGGGTACCCTCGGCGGCCACCGGGGATCGGGCCTGTTCGTTCAGCAGCAGGTCGAGGCGCTCGCTGAGCCGCTTGAACGAATGGCGGTGGAGTTGCTGGGCGAGCACGGCGATGGAGAGGGGGTGGAAGGCGACCCGGTCGAACAGCGCCACCAGCTCTTCCCGCTTAGGCAGCGGGCGGCGGTGGCTCTCATCGGCGATGGGCAGGGCGTGGAGTTTGGCGCACCAGTCGATGGCGTCGTCCGGGTAGTCCACCGAACCGAGGCCTTGCAATGCAATATGCCGATGCTCCCTGGTGCCCTCGATAGGGTAGCCGGCGTGATTGAACTCGGGGCGGCGGCTGGTAAGCAACAGGCGCACGCCCGGCAGCTCGGACCAGTGGCTGGCGGCATCCAGCAGTGGGTGCAGGGCGTCGTCGGCCAGGGTCTCCAGGTTGTCGAGAATGATCAGGGTCGGGGCGGTGGCGAGGGCATGCTCGATCTCCTGCTCATTGCTCAAGGTCTGCTCCAGCACACTGCCTAGGGTGCTTACGGCGAGGCCCAGGGCGTCGTCGGTCTGCGCATGGGCGTAATCGACGAACAGGGCGCGCTGGAACAGGCCGCAGCGCAGTAGCCAGCGCCCGGCCTCCAGGGCCAGTTCGGTCTTGCCCTGGCCGCCGAAGCCGGTAATGGAGATGCGCCGGGTGGCGCCGGCGAACCAGCGTTCTATCCGCCACAGTTCTTGTCGGCGGCCGAAGAAACCGGTCTCGTGGCGTTTGCGCAGATTGTGCAGAGTAGTGGGAGCAACGGCGATCTGTTCCGGTTCGGTGGTGAGCAGGGGGGCGTCGCGGCCGACGTGGAACAGGGCCGGCAGGAACCAGTCCTGGAGCTGGAGCATGTGCCACGCATCACCCCGGCGCACCGGGAACTTGTCCGGGTTGTTGGCGAGCCAGGCCCGGGCGTCGTCCAGGGCCTGGACGATACCGCGCCCCCGGGCCAGGGACTGGTAGAAGTTGCCGAACAGGGCCTCGGTGGTCTTTACCAGCACCGAGTGGGTCATGGCCAGAATGGCCGGGATGCCGGTGGTGGTGAGACCCCCCGCTACCCCAGCCATCGGATCGCCCTCGGCGTTCAGGGTGGCGGACTGGCAGGCGGAGAGGACCACCAGGCCAATGCGGCTCTCCTTGAGTTCGTTGGCCAGGTCGTCGGCGGCGATCAGCTGCTTCTCGCCCTGCTCGTTCTCGAACACCAGGAAGCCGACGCCGACCCGTGCCTCAGCCCCTTCGACCTTGCGTTGCCGGCGCTCGCGCTGGATCACGCTCTGGATCGACTTGCCGAAGAGCCCTGGATTCTGTGCCGCCTCCTTCTCGGAGACCTGTTGAAATACCCCGTGGCCGTCGAAATGCAGGATGTCGATGCGTGGCTTGTTGTCGTCATTCAGCCGCTCGTGAAGGGCGTTGAGGGTGGCGGGACGCAGGAACTCGACGCTGATCCGCCCCGGCGCATGCCTGTCGATGGCATCGAGCACGGCCTGGGGGTCGGTGCGCGGGTCGATAAAGCCGGCGTCTCTGGGGCGGCTGATCACGAACAGCAGATGCAGGCGGTCGCGGGGCTCAACCTTGTACAAGGCCTTGGCGTCACCGGACATGCGCCGGCGGATGCTGATATGGGGACGATAGCGAAACAGGTAGGTCTCGTTGGTCCGGGTATCGTGCAGCAACTCCCAGGGCAGGGAGAGGATGGCCGCGTCGCGGGTTTCGACCGTCAGGATACGCTGGGCCGCGTCGGCATCGCGAAAGTCCTTGTAGAGATCCCGCGCCTCATCGGATGCGAAGACCTGTTTGAACAGGGCCTTGCCGATTTCCGGCAGCCGTGCCTCGATGCGCGCTGCATCCTTGTCGTCCGGGTCGGCCAGGGAGTGGGCGCCGTAGGTCTCGATGTACCAGCGGATGTCGGAACGGTCCTTGTCGCTGACAGGGTTCACGAAGGGCTGGGGAGCGGAGTCGTGGCCCTCGAAGGCGACGTTTACCTGGTTAGTATCGGAGAAGCGGAGGATCAGTTCGGCACTGGACAAGGCAGGCTCTCTGCTGTTTTTTCATTTAAGAAGTAAGTTTGAAGAAAAACATTCCTTGTTTTTTAGTGACATTATAAAAAATCGGTTGAACTGGCAATTCGTTATCCAATGTCAGATGACAAAAATGGTGCCGATCGGTTGATGCAAGAGACTCGGCAAATGTTTATCGAACTGAATCCGGTCAGGGTGAATATGGATGGACATTTCTGGGAGAAGATTGAAAGCGTTGGTGCTGTTCCCGCAAGTAAGGTCTGCACCCTTGACTTTTAATCTTAAATGACTATTAAAATGGTCATAAGATAATTAAATGATTATTAAAGCAGTCAAAATGACGAAAGACAGAACCTATTCCCGCTATACGCATGATGCCGCGATACTGCTGGCCAGGCAGGTCCGGCTGGGACGCAAGCGCCGAAAGTGGACCGAGCAGGAGCTCGCGGAGCGGGCCGGTATCTCGCGGGCGACCCTGCAGAAGATCGAGAAGGGTGACCTGAACGTTGCCATCGGACTGGTGTTCGAGGTGGCGGCTCTGGTGGGTGTCACCTTGTTCGATGACGAGCGCAGCGCACTGGTCGCTCACATTGCCCGCATCGAGGACAGGCTGGCTTTGTTGCCCGCCAGCGTACGCAAGCGCAGCAAGCCGGTGGATGATGAATTCTGACGGTCTTTACAGCGAGGCCTTTGTCTGGGCATGGCTGCCGGGTGAAATCCGGCCTGTCGTGGCGGGCAAGTTGACGGCAGAGGGCGGTCAGCTGATTTTCAATTACGGCAAGAGCTACCTGGCACGAGAAAATACCATAGCCCTGTATGCCCCCGAGCTGCCGCTGCAGTCCGGTCATATCCCCTTGTTGCCGGGTTTAAGCATTCCGGGCTGTATCCGCGATGGTTCGCCTGATGCCTGGGGCCGGCGAGTCATCATCAATAGAAGGCTGGGTCTCAAGGACGCAAGGGCGGATACCGCTCAGCTGGATGAGTTGACCTATTTGCTGGAATCCGGCTCGGACCGTACCGGTGCACTGGATTTTCAGCGTTCTGCCACGGAATATCTGCCGCGCACAACCGGGAATGTTACTCTGGACGAACTGGTCGAGGCCGCCGAACGCGTCGAGGAAGGCTTGCCGCTGAGCCCGGAACTCGATCAGGCGCTACAACACGGGACCTCGATTGGTGGCGCAAGGCCCAAGGCGCAGATCGAGGCTGGTGACTGTAAATATATTGCGAAGTTTTCCTCGGCGACTGATCTTTACAGTGTGGTAAAGGCTGAATTCATTGCCATGCGACTGGCCGCATCAGTCGGATTGAATGTTGCACGGGTGTCGCTGACCCGCTCCCTGAACAAGGATGTGTTGTTGATCGAGCGCTTTGACCGCATTCAAACCCAGGCAGGCTGGCAGCGCAGGATGATGGTCTCGGCGCTAACCCTGTTGGCGCTCGATGAAATGATGGCGCGCTATGCAAGTTACGAAGAGCTTGCTGAAATCGTACGTCACCGTTTTGCAAATGCCGCCGCCACACTGCGGGAGCTTTTCGCCCGGCTGGTCTTCAATATCCTTTGCGGCAATACCGATGACCATGCACGCAACCATGCGGCGTTCTGGGATGGAGAGACACTTGAATTGACACCGGCATATGACATCTGTCCGCAGGCGCGGACGGGTCATGAAGCTTCGCAGGCTATGCTGATTGCCGGCGATAACCGCATGAGCAAACTCTCCTCCTGTTTGGCGTCGGCTGCCAACTTCCTGTTGTCGCGTAAAGAGGCCATTGAAATCGTTGAAAGGCAGATTGGCTTCATCATCGAACATTGGGATTCGGTTTGTGATGAGGCATCTCTCACCGAGACTGACAGAGTCTTCCTGTGGCGTCGCCAGTTCTTAAACCCTTATGCCTTTGAAGGTCTTGAAGGTGATGCGGCAAGGATAAAGGCCATGGTCGACCAGATAGGCTCATATAAATAATTCTTATCACGAATTCTCAGTGCACTTGCGGTACACCACCCAGTTTTCACTAATTGAGCCAACCTGATCTAACCTGCTGAATCAACACAATTATTCCTAACTGTACCGAATTACCCCTGTTCTAGAATAATCAGTAAGTTATTGATTTTACAGGCTCTGAAAATCCCCGTGTCGGCAGTTCGATTCTGTCCCTGGCCACCATCTTTTCAAGTGCCTAGGTGAAGCCACCCATACGCCGCTGTTTACTAAAAGCGGTGATGTCCAAATAAGCTTTGCCTTGGTCTGCCCACGACCACCGGAGCCCAGCCACCCACTTCCGGACTATCTAGCTCGAAAGGTCACCGCTGTCTTTTGACGCACCCCACCCAACGTTTTTCCTCTAGAATCGACAAACCGTCTCTCCACCGCGTTCAATCCAACCATGAATCATGCGCTTGGTGGTGAATGCCGAACAGCAACGCCCGTCGTGGTCGATCATGATAAATCCGCCGCGTCCGTTAACCTTGGTGCTCAGGTAGTCGATTCCTCTCTCGGCGGCGGCCTTTCCCTCGGCGCCGGTGAATTCGATGATATCTGAAAGGGTCTTGGCCAGGGCGACGCGCAGAAAGTCCTCGCCGAAGCCGGTACAGGAGACCGCGCAGGTGCTGTTGTCCGCATACACGCCGGCACCGACGATAGGCGAGTCGCCCACACGCCCGAAGCGCTTGTTGACGATGCCACCGGTGGAGGTGGCGGCAGCCAGATTGCCCTTGCTGTCTTTGGCTACGGCGCCGATGGTGCCGAATTTGTCGTTGCGCAGGTCCGGCATCTGCTCTTCGCAGTCGTGGTCCAGGCCCATGCGATGGTCTCGATGGGCCTTTTCCCATTGGGCGATGCGGTCGGGGGTGAGGAAGTAGTGATCGGCGACCCGTTCGAAGCCATGCAGATCGGCAAAGCGCATGGCCCCTTCGCCGATCAGCATGACGTGCTCGCTCTCAGCCAGTACTACACGAGCCAATTGAATGGGATTGGCGATATTGCGTACCCCCGCCACTGAGCCCGCGTTGAGCGTTTGGCCGCACATGATGGCAGCATCCATCTCGACACGACCTTCTTCGTTCAACACCGAACCCGCGCCAGCGTTGAAAAGTGGGTCGTCCTCCAGTAGTGCGGCGCATTGTTCCACCGCCTCCAGGGCGGAACCTCCCAGCTCCAGAATGTGGCGCCCATGGTCCAGAACCACCCGCATGGCTTCCAGATAGCGCACGGCTTCTGCTTCATTGGTGACATTGTCCAGGGCGCCAGCACCGCCATGGACCATCAGCGAAAAGGTTTGAGGCAAGATATTTCGCGGTCTCTTTACAGTGGATAATTGAAGGAGGCGATTATAGCCTTTTCCGCAGTTGCGCTTCGAGGTCGGCCTGTTGCTGCGGGTTGCCAGCGATGAGCACGGCGATCTTGCCGATCAAGACCGTGCCCCAGTTGACCACGATGATGCCTTTCCCGGTAGCGGCGTCGTATTCCAATCCGTCCAGGTCGATATCCCCCAGGGTGCCGGCACGGGTCTTCAGTTCCTTGGCGATCCATTGGCGTATGCCCATGCGCTGGGCAATGGCGGAGGGATAGGAGGCACCGTTGAAGCGTGGGTTGCATTCAATAGGCACATAGCGTGTTTCGCCGTCTTGCCTCACCACACCCACATCAAAGGCGAAGATCCCGCGCATGCCCTTTTCCCATAGCCATTCGGCCATGGGGTCAACCGACTCCCAGGGTTCGCAGCAGGCCGGGTACCGATTGCCCTGGTGCGTGAACCCGTTCAGGACCTGTTCACTCGCCAGCAACGGGGTGACTCCCTGTTCATCCGCCGTGTACTGGAGATTGAGAAATACCTGCGTGGAGATCTCCTCTTGTACCTGAAGCGGTACGTTGTCGTCGAAATGCGCCAGGGCCTGGATTACCTGCTGCGCATTCTCGCAGCGAAAGATACCCTTGCCAGCCACGGATACGGCTGCCTTGACATAGCAGGGGTACTCGAAGTGATCCAATCCGGCAAACCACTCCTTGCCCTGAAAACATTTGGTGGCCGGTATGTCCATGCGCAGATGAGACGCGAGGGCGACAAAGTTGTTCTTGTTGTTGATGTGCTCGACGACCCGGTAGTAACGCTGCTGCGGCCGTATGCCATTTTCGCGCGGGCCGAAATAAAACAGCGATTCTTGCCGGTCCGGGAAGTCTTGCAGTCGTTTCAGCGATACGTCCCAAATCACCTGCTGTGCATATGGCAGCGCTATGTTTTGGTAGTGTCGGGTGATGTATTTCCACTCGCGCTTCAGAAATGGGTGGATCTGTATGACATCGTCCGGTTCGGTCATACCAAGGGCGCGGCCGGAATACAGGTGATTGCCGGCGACGTCTTCATGGGTACAAGAGAGGATGTCGTGATTGAAAATTCGGTGGCGGCTGTGCGGATAAGGGGATTGGTATGCGCTGCTCATCGTGCGTGAGTTCCTGAGTGGTTTCGAAAAAAGCAGCAAGTATGGCGCCAGTGAAATTTTTCTATAAAAAATAGTCTGTTAGTATGTTTTCGTGGAGGACAATAACAAATACCGCACGATGTCTGTGCGTATTGCCAGCCAAATTGCCCCAAATTCGTCGGCTCCACGCCAATGGATAGCATCAAGTTTTCGCGCCATCGCAAGCTGTTGCAGCAATCTCAGGTACGTGTACGACTGTGATCGTTTGAAACGCGCCAACGAGACAGGCTGAGGTGCGCTCAATGGTCGTCGCGAATCCACTTTGGTGCAGCGCGTCAGATTCGAGCCTTCGGATCGGGAACCCTTGCGGCCTATCGGCGCCAGTCGTTGGTTCTCGGCCTGGCGACGCCTGCTTGCGACTGGATTCCGCCTGTCCGGTTCGGTGGGCAGATACGACTCGGCGCCCCGGTATGCCAGTCTGCTGAACCGTTCAGGAAGGGTTCAGCCAAGTCTTCGCAAACTCTCCTCGTCACTTGAAAAAACCCGCGAGGAGGGAGCAATGAAATCCGACGATTCGCGCCAACTGGTGGCCGCGACCCTGTTGATATTGGTCACGGCCGTTCCCGTTACCGGCTTTGCCGCCGCCGAACCACCCACCATCCGTTTGTTTCCCACGTCCGTGTTGGAGGAGATTCAACAGACCGGCACGGTCGCCAGGGAAATGGAAACCGGTTTGCAGGACATCATTGGCCGCCTGGACGAACAATTGAAGTTGTACCAGGAGAGCAAGTGCGAGGGGGCTGAGGGTGACCAGGGCTGTCAACGCCTGGCCAAGGAGCTGGGCGGTACCTACCTGGAAATGCTCAATGCCATGGGGCAGCGTCTGCCGGATATGGAAAAGGCGGTCGACAGTACCCGAAAGACCCTCGAACGTCGGATCCGCAGCGAACTGGGGCTCAAGCTTACCCCCTGGGCCTTGCAGGAAAACCTCCTGGGCCGGGACAGCACTTCATCTACCGGCCAGGGGCCGGCCCTGCGCGGCAAATCGGGCCTTCGCCTCAGCGATCGTTTCGCCCAGTACTACAAACTGGTGGCCCACTCCGGCAGCAATGCCGGTGCGTCCATGGCGGTGATCGCCTCCGATATCTACCTGGACATGCAGGAAGCCGCCGGACTGATCGCCCGGACTCAGGAGGAAATCAATCGTGCCACCTTGATGGAACAGCTCAATCAGAGCTTCGGCATGGTCACGCCGCAGATGCAGGAAATCGTTGGTCAGGTGAAGGGCATTCTGTTCGGTGAATACGAGACGGACCTGCCCGCCATCGGCCCGCCCGGCGGACCGCAAACCGATGTCTACCGTAGTCCGCTGGAACTTTGATTCATGAAAACCGGGAGAACCGCCATGACCAATCGTGCATTGCATCTTGTTTTTATCGGTGGTGCGCTGGCTCTGCTGCTCGCTGCCTGTCAGGCCCAGGCGCCGCGCCCGCAGGACAAGCCGCTGGTCTGTCATCCGCCGACCGGACACGACCTGATGGTCGCCATGGATGACGCTCGAAACGACCTTGCGCGCGGATGCGCCGGCAATTTCGATGCCTACGTAGGCGCCCTCCTCACCATTGCCGAGGGCGATCCGAAACCGCGTAACCGGCAGATCTTCAGTGAGTTCTTCGTCTGGGCAGCCGATCAGGGACTGATATCCCGCAAGCAGGCCGGCAACTATTACAACCGTTACTTCAACGTAAAGTTCATGTCCCTGGCAGGGGACTACAACAATTGTTCCCTGACCTGCCCTAACAAGCTGCGCGTTCTGGATGCCATGGATAAGGAACTGCTGGACAAGGAACTGGGCATGCTCAAGGTCGCTAAAGACCAGGACGGCTATCACCGTGCCGCGCGCTTGGTACAAGAGGCAGAACTGGTACTGGAAGCCACCTGCCAGGCCTGCGCCTCGTCGCTGTAGGGGGGAGGGGTGATGGGCGGATTTGCTCGCGGTATGGGTGCCGGCCTGCTGGCCGGAGTGGCCAGCGTGCTGATGCTGGGGTACGGCATGGAGTACGCCGGCTGGCTGTCGGTAAGCCTGACACGGCTGCCCGACCTGGCCACGGCAATGGAATGGCTGCAACGCAACCTGGGCTTGTCCCTGATCCCCTTCGCCCTGTGCCTGCTGTTCTATCTCCATGCCCTGGAACGCCTGCGCCGTGCCTTGGCGGCACGGCAGGCCCCGGAACGGGTTGCCCAGTGGGAACACCTGGTGGACGTGTGGACAGGGGTGTTTTTCGGCATCGGTGTCATTTGGACTGCCGTCGGCATGCGCGGCGCCCTGCTGTTCGCTCTCGGCGAGCCGGCAGAACTGCCTGCCGACGGTGCCTACCGCTTGCTCCAGCGTCTGGTGGAGGGGGGCATTCTGGTTGCCCTCTCCACCACCATATTCGGCGGTGTAGGGGGTTACCTGCTGCGCGTCTACAAGGCATTGGCCGTGGGCGGTGCATTGCGTGCCTATTACCAACAGGCCGACAGCGCCACGGGTGCGCGCATCGAATCCCTTTTGCAGGGAATCCGTGACGATCTTGCCTGTCGGGGAGCGCGCCAATGATCGTCTCCGCACGATACCGGACCAGCGGCAGCTGGGCAGATGCCGAAGGCGAGTCGCTGCAAACCGACGTGATGCGCTTTATGGCCATTTTGGGCCTGTGCCTTACCGCCATCTTCGCCCTGGTCCAGAGTATGTCGCTGCGACCTGTCGACCGGCTCGAGATCGACCGCCTGACCACGGAACTGACGGCCGAACGGGACTCACACCGCAACGCACGGCAAACCCTGGCTGCGCAACGTCAGGAAATCGGGCGCTTGGAAACGGTGAATGCCGCTCTGCGCAAGACGTTGGCGGAGTTGCAGCCGCCGCAATCACCTGGGCAACCGGTGGAAACCTCACAGGCCGTCCCGCCTCGCGAGCCGGCAGAACCACGCGCTGAGATCGAACCCGAACCGAAGTCGGAGGCGGAGCCTTTACCGGCGGCCCCTTCGGAGCCCGCAACCGAAGAGCACGAGGGATTTGCCCTGCGCTTCTCTTCCGCCGATGCCCTGGGCCGATTGGTGCGGCGCGATGCGGTGAAATTCTATGCGTTGGTCGGTGGCCGCGCCTGGCGTCTGGTTGGCCGCGGCGCGTCCTGGACGTACCGGAGCGCACAGGCCCCGAAGCAGGTTCACGATATGGAACCGGCTACGGTGCCGGAGCCTATGCGACAGGCGTTTCAGGCGCATTCCGGTAACGAGGAGGCTAATGAGAACATACGTTGGGGTGTGATCCTGTCGGCGAGCATTCACGATGCGCTGCAACGGCAGATGAGCAAGGTCAAGGGCGGCACGATTTCGATTGACGGAGATGGGCGCGTAGAGCTGGGAGGAACGCGGTGAAAACGCTGCTGCTGATAACGTGCTGTCTGGCGTTGGTGGCCTGCCAGCCGGCCTATGTGCGTTCGCATTCCGCCCTCAAGTCCGGTGACGATTTGATGCGCTGGGTGGATCAAACGTTGGCCCCGGAATTGGCGGAACGTCTGGCTGCTAGCCCTAAATTCCGCGATCAGTCCTTACTGATTGTGAAATTCCGGGGCGAGCGTCCGAGCCCGAGCATGGACGCCTTGACCGAGCGCGTTAGAGTGAGAATCAGGGACCATCTGTTGCGCCAGTCGGGCATTCGGCTTCTCTGGCAACCCCCGGCCCGCCTGATCGACGCCGATCGGCGGCCGACCAGTGACGATTGCCGCGGTTTGACGGACGTGTCCTATCTCCTCGGCATCGACCTTCAAGTACAGGGAAGCGACGAACTGCGGCTTTCGGTACGACTGCTGGACCCGCTGGACCAACGCTGGGTGTCGGGATTTGCCTGGGCCTGGAGCGGAACGGCGAGCGATGGCCAATTGAAGGCGCTGACTCAGGATGGACCCGATGAGTCCCTTCGCGGGTTGCGCGAGTTGCCTTTCGAAGCCAACGAAACCGACCGCCTGGCGCGCTATCTGGCAGACCGGCTGGATTGCCGCCTGCGCAGAGGCGGAACCGGGGAGTTGACCGTGTCGCTCGCGCCCAGCGACGAAGCCCTGGCAGGGCTGCTGCGCAACTACCTGGCCCAGGGCGGTGTGGTCCGCGTTACCGGGAATGAGGCCGCTGCGCAGGTTCGTCTGGCGGTGCAACGCCATCCCGTGGATACAGATCTGGATCAACTGTGGGTGGTCGCCACCGCCAGGGATGAGGTCAGTCCGGCATCGCTGACCTTGTCCGCCTATCAGCGAAAGGTGCTGCCAAGGCAGCCAGAGGCACGGCAAGCGGCGGTTCAGCAGGACACGGTCGAGGCGTTCAATACCGTGGCGTTTGATGATGGCAGGAACTGCCAAGGCTGCCGCGAGCTTCGGGTAGCACTGGCGCGGGATGCCTGGCTGTTCGTCCTGCGGCTTGCACCGGACGACCAGGCTGAGCTGGTGTTTCCCCACGGTTGCGACGCCGAAGTCGGTCCTGCGCAACGTGCTGGCAACTTCTTGCGAATTCGGGATGCTTCTTCCCCAGAGTACGACGAAGCGTCCCGCTACTATGCAATTGCCATTACCGACGAGGCCGTCGCCGGTCGCATGGTTCGTTTGACGCGTCGCCTTCCCGGTGCCTGTGGTCGGCAGCGGGGCTTGTCACCCGCCGGGCAGGCACGCTGGTTGGCCGAACTCACGCGGTTGGAGGTGGAAAATCGTCCCTGGATGGAATGGCGGCGCCTTGCACAGGACCCGACCTTGGCTCGGGACGGAGGTTGGCAGCAATGATTCGTCTGTTGGGTTTTCTGGTCGGCAGCCTGTTGGTGCTGACGGTTTGGTGGGTGTTGAAGCCGGCATCGTCCATGCCATCGTCGGGCAATCCCATTGTCCCGCTGCGCCCTGCGATGCTGGAGATCTCCGCCTCGGGGGCGGTTCCGGCGCCAGTCACCGACATGAACGTCGCGGGGGCGGGGGGCGAACAGCAGGTTTCCCCCGAGCCGGTACCGACCGGGGAACCGAATGAGGCCCCGGCGCTGCCGACAGAGGTTGTTGCGCTCGAATCGCCGCCTTTGCAGGAGATAAGAATACAGCCCGTTTGGTCCGCATTCCGAAATCGGCCGGCAGCCCAGGGTTTCGCTGACCGCCTGTCGCAACTCAGCGGCGAAAACTTCACCGTGCGTCGCGCCGGTCTGTTCGAATTTCGGGTGGAACTCGCCTATACCGACCCGCTCGCCAAGGACGCCGTGCTGGCGGCGCTGGAACAACGCACCGGTATGAAACTCGTGGAATCCGCGCCATGAAATTTCTGCTTCCGGCACTATGGGTTTTGCTGGCCCTTCCGCAAATTGCGCTCTGTGACGAGGCGGTCTGGCGCGAGTATGTCGACAGACAGAGACACCTCGCTCCGGCAGGCGACTATCCCTACATGCGCTGTTTCGAGGAGGCTGCGCGCGAACAGCGCCTGCCGCTGACCCTGCTTCTGGCCGTTGCCAGGGGTGAAAGCAATTTCGATCCAACCGCCCGTTCCAAGGCCAATGCATTGGGCGTGATGCAGATCCTCTGGCCTGATACTGCCAAGCACCTGGGCGTAGACACCAAGGCAAGGCTTTTTGAACCCTGTACCAATATCCACGCCGGTGCACGCTACCTGCGCGAAATGCTTGACCGTTACGATGGTAACCTCCACCGTGCCCTGGCTGCCTACAATTACGGCCCCGGCCGTATCGGCCTGACCGGCGGCATCCCCAAGGGTGCGCAATGGTACAGCGGATATATTCATCGGCACCTGCGTTTCGTCCTTAACGGCAGCGGCAGCGGTCGGCAGACACTGCTGGTTTTCGACCGTCCGTATCGGGCCGAGGCATTCGTCCTGGCGGTGGAACGTCGCGTGGAAGGAATTGCTCTGGATTGGCGCCGCACATCCAGCGGCGATTTCGAAGTGGCTTTCGTTTACCAGGGGGCAAAACAGCGCAGAGAAACCGAATCCCGACTCAGACGGGCAGGGCTGTTGTTTTCGCTATAGGAATCCACTTCGTTATCGGCAGCCCGCGGTGTGGCCTTAACCGGATCTCCGGGATTTGGGGACAGGCCAATCGGATGGCCGGAGTACCCCTGCGCACTTGATCGGCCTCATCTTCCCTGCGATTTCTCTCGTCCTCCCATCGCATCGGCCGTTAGCGGTCTACCATATACCGAGACTGGCGGGTCCCGCCGGTTCAGAGAAAGACACCTGAGACGGTTTCGCCATGAGTGGAAAGAGCTTTTTCGTCGAGGTTCAACCGGTGCTGCCGGATCGTCTGGAGCGCCTGAAGGACCTGTCCCTCGATCTCTATTACACCTGGAACCGCAGTGTGCGCCGGCTGTTCCGGCATCTGGACGAGACCACGTGGCACCGCTGCGGCCACAATCCCCGGCTGTTCCTGCGGCGCGTGCCTCAGCGGCGCCTGGATGAGGCCGCCGAAGACCCGATCCTGATGGCGGAGTACCGGGGTGTGTTGTCGGAATTCGACACCTACATGGAGTCCGGCGCCCATACCCGCACCGATGCCTACCTGCGGCCGGGTAAGGATCTGGTGGCCTATTTCTCCGCCGAGTTCGGTTTTCATCACAGTATTCCAATCTATGCCGGCGGTTTGGGCATTCTCGCCGGCGACTACTGCAAGGCCATGAGCAACCTGCGCATCCCTTTCGTCGGTGTGGGGCTGTTGTACCGCCAGGGCTATTTCACCCAGCGTATCCTCGGCAATGGCGAGCAGGAGGAGTTCTATACCTTCAACGATGCCCGCGATCTGCCGGTCAATCGCCTGCTCGATGCCAATGGGCAGCCCATCGAAGTGCAGGTGGAACTGGGACGCGATACCGTTCGGCTGGAGATCTGGGAGGCCCGCGCCGGGCACATACGCCTGTTCCTGCTGGATAGCGATCTTCCTGCGAATCGCGATGACCTGCGGCAGATCACCTCCCAGCTCTATGGCGGCGATGGCACCATGCGCATTCGCCAGGAGAGCGTGCTGGGTATCGGCGGGGTCCGAGCTTTGCGGGCGGTAGGGCTGAACCCCAACGTCTGGCACATGAACGAGGGTCATGCGGCGTTTCTGGTGCTTGAACGATGCCGGGAATACCGAGATTCAGGTATGGACTTCGACAGCGCCTGGGAACGCACCGCCGCGGACGCGGTGTTCACCACCCACACCCCTGTACCGGCGGGCCATGACATCTTTCACCAGGATCTGGTCCGCGAGCATTTTCGCCCCATGATCGAGAAGCTGGGCATCGACGAGGAGCGCTTTCTGCAATTGGGGCGTAACGAGCGCAGCCCCCTGGGTTTCAACATGACCACCCTGGCCATGCGCGGTTCGCGGTTCCACAATGGCGTGAGCCAGATTCACGGCCGCGTGGCCTCGGAGATGGAGGCCCATATCTGGCCGCAGATCCCCGCTGCCGAGAATCCCATGGGCCATGTAACCAACGGTGTGGACGTGGATACCTGGATCGGCGATTCCTGGGTCTCGTTGTTCGACCTCTACAAGGGGGGCGGCTGGCGCACCAAACTCACCGACGCCGATTTCTGGCGGCAGTTCATCGGCGATCTGCCGACCCATGTCTTCATGAGTGCGCGCCGGGTCCACAAGGCGGCCCTGTTCGAGTATGCCCTGCAACGCTGGAGCTTTCAGTTGCGCCGCAACGGTGCCTCAGAGGCCCTGGTCCGTCAACTGACCCGCTACCTGCGCCACCCCAATCTCGACACCCTGGTGGTGGGTTTCGCACGCCGTTTTGCCACCTACAAGCGGGCCACCCTGCTGTTCCGCGATCTTGAGCGTCTAACCCGTTTGATCGGCGATTCGGATCGCCCGCTGATGCTGATCTTCGCCGGCAAGGCCCATCCCCGTGATGAACCGGGCCGTGGTCTGCTGCGTGAGGTGGCCCGTATTTCGATGCTGCCGGAGTTCCAGGGCAAACTCATCCTGCTGGAGGATTACAACATCGCCATGGCGCGGGAGCTGATGGCGGGCGTGGATGTGTGGCTGAACAACCCGGAATACCCCAAGGAGGCCTGTGGCACTTCCGGTATGAAGGCGGCGGTCAACGGCGCGGTCAATCTGAGCGTGCCGGACGGCTGGTGGGGTGAAGCGTACAACGAGGAAAACGGCTGGTCGATCACACCCCATGCCGAGGCCAGTGCGCAGGACCGCGACTGCCAAGAGGCTGAGGAGTTATTGGATATCCTGGAGCGGGAGGTGATACCGCTCTACTACCAGCGAAACCGCGCGGGCGAACCCGAGGCATGGATTCGCAAGTCCAAGGCATCCATGTACTCGGTGATTCCGCGGTTCAATTCGATCCGCATGGCATTGGACTACATCGAGCACTATTACGCGCCGGCGCGCAAGCACGGCGAGCGTTTGAGCAACAACAGCGGTGCAGTGTCTCTGGCTGCCTGGAAGCGCGAAACCCTGGCGCGCTGGCCCGGCGTCAGCCTGCGCATGGCACGGGAGATTCCCGAGGCTGTGAGATCGGGCAATCCCATCACGGTCACAGTGGCCCTGCAGCTCAACGGCATTCGGGCGCAGGACGTGGTGGTGGAATGCGTGATGGGATTTGAAGACGGCATGCAGCATTTCAACAGCACCTGTACCCATCGGCTGGAAAGTATTGGCACCAACAAGCAGGGGGAGACCGAATTTTTCGGTGACCTGGCGGACAGCAGCCATGAGCTGCATGGACTGATCCGGTACAAGATTCGTGTCTATCCTCACCACCCGGATCTGGCCAAACGCTTCGAACTGGGCTGTATGCTGTGGCTGTGACGCCATCGGAAAAGGGGTGGCCATGCCGGCCTGGGTGATCCACACGCTGTTGCAGGTACTCGCCTGGATGCCGCTGCCGGTCAATCACGGTATGGGGGCACTGCTCGGGGGTCTGCTCATGCTGGTGCCCAATCGGACCCGTGAGGTGGCTCAACGCAATCTGCAATTGTGCTTCCCGGACATGGATCCAAACGAACGTCGGCGTCTGTATCGCAAGGCCATGATCGAAGCGGGCAAGACGGCCACGGAGTTTGGCCCGTTGTGGAAGGCGAGCCCGGAAAGGGCGCTGCGCATGGTGCGTTCAGTAGAGGGGGCCGAGGCCGTCGATGCTGCCCGGAAAGCGGGGCGGGGCGGGGTATTGCTGGCCCCCCATCTGGGGGCCTGGGAACTGGTGGGTCTTTACTGCGGCAAGCGTTGGCCCTTGAGTTCCCTCTATCGGCCGCCCCGCATGCAGGTGTTCGACAGCATTATTCGCGCCGCCCGTGAGCGGACCGGAAGCGCGTTGGTTCCGGCGGATACGGGGGGCGTGCGGTCACTCTACAAGGCGATGAAGGAGGGACGCCTGATCGGCATTCTGCCCGATCAACAGCCGAAGAAGGGGACGGGGGTGTTCGCGCCGTTTTTCGGGCAGCCGGCCTTTACGATGATCCTGGTGAATCGCCTGTTGGCAAAATCCCAGTTGCCGGCCTTCTTCGTGGTGGCCGAGCGGCTGTCCTGGGGGCGTGGCTATGCCCTGCGCTTCGAATCGGCAGATCCGGCCGTCGGTGACCGGGACGTGGAAAAGGCCGCCGCCGTTTTGAATGCGGGCGTGGAGCAATGCGTGCGTCGCAACCCGGCGCAGTACCAGTGGACCTACAAGCGTTTCGGCATCCAACCCGACGGTCGCAAGCTTTACTGAGGCGCTTGCCGGGGATCGGGTTCGGTTTTTACTTTCTCGGGCGCTTTGTTCGCCTCCTGGGGCGCCGCCGTGTCGGGGTGCGGCGCCTGACGATAAACGTCCGACGGGTGAACGGTCTGATGCAGACCAAGGTTACGTTGGGCACCGACGAACGAACCGATGCCTGAGGCGCTGGCCGTTCCAGAGGTTAGACTCGCGAGAAGGAGAATCGTGAGCGGAAAGGATTTCATGGAAAGGCTCCATCGTTGACGACATTGTTGAGACCGTGAAACCGCCGTGAAAGTGCCCCGCACTCACAGGCATCGAACCCAAAGGAACAACTGTCATGCAATTGCAGTCCGTCTCTCAGCTGACCCACGATTTTGCGCGTCCCGGTCTGCGTTTCGAGAAAGGCCCGGGAGGTTTGATCGTCGCAGTGGTGGAGACTTCATCGTGCAAGGCCAGGGTTTCATTGCTGGGCGGCCAACTGCTGGACTACGCGCCTGCACATTCGGAAAACCTCATCTGGCTGAGTCGTACTGCCAAGTTTGGCGAGGGTAAGGCCATCCGCGGCGGCGTGCCGGTGTGCTGGCCCTGGTTCGGGCCCCATCCAGACGATCCGAAGCTCCCCCAGCACGGCTTCGTGCGCAATCGCTTCTGGCGGGTTGAGGCCAGTGGCAGCGACGATCAGGGCGAGCCCTGGCTGACCTTGGCCTTGGAAGACGACCACGAGACCCTCACCCTCTGGCCCCACCGCTTTCGCCTGGAACTGGAGATCCGCTTCGGTCGGCGTCTGGGAATGGAACTGCGTACCCACAATCGCGACCGGGAGCCGTTTACCATCACCGAGGCCCTTCATACCTATTTCGAAGTGGGCGATATCAACTCGGTGCAAGTCGGCGGTCTGTCCGGGTTCTCTTACAAGGACAAGGTGCTTGGCTTTGCCGAGGGGGTTCAAACAGGCCCGGTGAAACTATCGGCCGAAACCGACCGGGTCTTCGAGGGCCACGATGGCATTTGCGAGATAGACGATCCCTCACTGCGGCGCGCCGTGCGCATACGTCGCTTCGGCAGCCGCTCCGTGGTGGTTTGGAACCCCTGGCAGGAAAAGGCCGCCGGCATGGCGGATTTCGATGACGACGGTTGGCGCAATATGCTCTGCGTGGAAGCCGCCAACGCCCTGGCGGATGTCGTCACCGTGGAACCGGACGGCGAACACAGTCTGGTGATGCAGGTCGAGACTCTGCCTCTTCCCGAGTGACTACGGAACCGTTTGTTCAGGCGGTTTGTTGCCCGTCGCCTGAACGTTGATCGGCCAACCACCAGACCCAGAGATTGTGATCATAGTCGGCGGCTACCGCGGTACGGCCGTCTGCCGACAGTGCGGCGCATGAGATTTCCCGGCCGTTGCATTGCAGTTCCGGGCTGAGCTGCTCGCCGTCCACGCCGATCGCCTGGAAACTGGCCGGGCTGGTAACCCACAAGGCCGTGCCGTCGGCAGCCAGGTCGGCGATATTGGCGAGGCTTTGCTTGTCTTCCTGTCGGACGCCGGTCTCTGCGCCCGCCCAGACCATTTGCGGTGAACCGAAGCGCAAATGATCCTCGGCGGTGAAGCGCAGCGGAGGCCGTTGGAAGGGGAACAGTTCGCCGGGGTGAGGTGTTTCCTGCCGGTCGATCTGTTCGAGGCGGCTTTCGACGATTTCAAGAATGTTCAAGGAGTCCTGCTGGCGGACCGCCAACAGTCTGCCGTCCTCGCTGCCGGCGACCGCCACGGCTTGCGCACTGCCCAGCGTCGTTATCTGGGTGTTGCCGGTGCTCAGTTCGATCAACCACAGTTGTTGCGTATCGGCCGCCACAAGAAAGTTGTCGCCAACGAAGGCGATATCCACCCAGGGTGATTGAATACCCTGTTTCACGCTGCGGACTGGCTTGCCGGTCTTCAGATCCCAAAGGCGGATTTCTTCCTGGTAGGTTGTTGCGAACAGGGTCTGCGATAGCGCCAGGGCCGTGCGCCCGCCCTCTTCAGCCTGATCGGAGATGGAATGGATCAGCCGGCCGCGGCGAAGATCCCACAATTTCACCGTACGGTCGGGGCCGGAGTTGCCGGCGCTGAGCAGCAAAGCCCCGTCTTTAGACAGAGCCAGGGACCGAACCGTACCGTAATGACCGCTGCGCCTCAATTCTCTCGCCCGCTCGAAGCTCTGCGGACTGATGAACTTGGCATTTGGCGAGGTGCCTTGGGGAGGTTCGCTCAGGGCTTCCAGATCCACTCCCCTCAACAGCCAACGCAGACCGGGGAACAGGCCCCCCTCACTGAGCGATTGTGCATAGGCTTGCATCTTTTCCAACTCGCTGGCGGAAAGCACCGGTGAACGGACCAGCCAGTTCTGAACCGATTCCGCTGGTGGTGAGGTCTCGGCGGCGAGCCGCTCCAAAAACGCGGTAGCGTCGTTGGGCGGGAAAAACGTCGGGACATCATCACCGATGGCTTCAAGTTGATAGTGAGCCGATTGCCCGGCAATGCCGGGAGCGTCCGAAAAGAGCCAGAGGGGGCCGTGAAAACCGGCCTTGTGAAGGTTCTCTTGGGACGGTGCGGCATCCATATCGACGTCTCCCCAGTTGCCGTTGGGTCGCAGTAGCGAACGGTCGACCAGCGTGGCACGTGCGCGCGACCCCAACAGGGGCAGCAGACCCGACAGGGGAATGGCGTAGGCCAGATCGCCTTCGGCGCCGAAATCCGCTTGCGGCGTAATCTGGTAAACCACACCGATCAATTCGCCGTTGCGTAACAAGGGACCGAATACCGTTTCGGTGCCGTGGAACCTGCTGTCGTCGGGAAGACGGAACGCCAGCATGTGGGGTGAGCCGGGTTGGTCGGCGAAATCGGGCTCGCGCACGATGCCGGCGAGCAGCAGTTCGTTCATCGCAGGTCGGGCGATCAGGGTGTAGCAGCGGTCTTCCAGCCGTACCGGTTCGCTTGCCAGCGCAAGTGCGTCGCCCTCGTCTGGCGGGGGATTGAGTTTGTAGACGGCAAAATTGCCATCAAAATCCAGCAGCGTCGCCTCAGCCTTGGCGATACTTCCTTGAGCGAATTCGGCAACCTCCGTGAGCGACGGCTCGGTATCCGGCTGGCGGTCGATTACCGCACGGGCAGCCCTGACCAGAAAACCGGGGCGGCCGCCGATGAGTACGGCTGCTCGGCGGAGCTGTTGCTGCTGCGCCTCGGTGATCTTAAAGCGCTGGTCGAGGAAGCGTTCCTGGTATTCCCGTTCGGCGTTTCGCTCGATGTCGATCAACTGTGCCCGCAGGGTCTCTTGCCGGTGGAACGGGTCGTCGGGTATCTGCGCCGCAGCGATGGCGGTGCGTATCGCTTCGCCGGGTTTCTCTGGAGTTGCAGACTCGGATTTCGCCACCCGTTGCACCAGATGCTGGTCCAGGAGAAGGACTGGCTGGCCCTGCTCCAGTGCCGAGGCCACGTCCATCAATTCCGAAAATCCGCTAGGCAATACGTTGTCCAGTTCCTCGCTGAAGATTCGCAATCGGTTTGTGTTGGGGGCGCAGATCAGAAGGGCATCGGCCGAGCTGTCGGCAGGTTTTCTCGTGCCGAGAGCCCCGTGGCCCTTGGCCAGAATCTCGCGGATTTCAGCGATCTGTTTGCTCGGCGGTGCCGAAGAAATCGCCGAGGCTTCCAGCAGAATGCGATCGCGAAGGTCCGAACCGGTCAGTGCCACGAGGGCATCCGTGTCGACCGGTACGGCGACAAGAAGAAAGTTATCGCCGCGTACCGTGCGTTGCTCCAGGCTCAGTCGGATGATGTCACGGCTGTGGGGAGTATTCAGGGCATCGCCGTCGAATAGCAATACCACGGCCTGCGCTTCGGCAAGCCGTTCGCGCGGCTCGACCGGTACTTCCTCCCTGACGGTGAGCTGTATCTCCGCGCCGATTTCCTCCAGACTGGCAACAAGCCGTCGCACCGGCCAAATCGATTCGTCGACCCAGGCGTACACCTGGACGATGGGCCGGTGTTTGCTCGGCCCTTCGCTCCAGCGGATGATCTCGTGGCGCCAGTTCAAATCCTCCAGTTGCTCGCGCAATACGGCGGGAAGGTCGTTTGACTGATTGTCCAGCCTCACGAATAGCAATGGCCGCTGCCGGTCCGGGAGCAGGTCGAACTCCCGCTGATCTTCGCTGCTCAGGCGCAGAAGGCCCGGCGGCGTGGGGATAAATGTTTCGGATGCCGGCGTGTCCGCCAGGGTTATATGGACAATTTCGTCGTGCCAGCCCTCAGCGACAGGCCAGGAGACCTGCACGGCGATCGTCTCTGCGGCCGGTACCGGCCAGGGTGTGGCCCTCTCTTCCGCTGGCAGGGAGATGGACAGCCCCGCCGGAATGCGCCGTAGTCCCAACTCGATGGTTTGACGGCTGGTCTGTCGGGCATGTTTGGCTTGTTCCTGGCGCAGTATCCGGGCCGCATCGCTGTCTTTGGTTCCCGGCGGCAGCCGTTGCAGGAAACGCTCAACCCAGCTGCGCAGTTCTGCATCTTGCGGGTTGCTGCGCAGCGCCTGGATGATCGGCCCCAACTGGCGCTCGGAGAGGGCCGTTTCGCCGCGTAGTGCCCAATAGGTGGTCTCTTCCTCGCGCAGGACCACCGGGTCCAATCCGCGGTGATACGCCTGCACCAGCCGCCAGGCGGCGTCCAGCTCGGCGGGGCGGCGGCGCAGATCCCGATGTAGGGCCTCGCGGACCTCCGGCAGCAGCACCACGGCATTGGCATCGCGGGCCTGCAACAGGCGAGACGACCACAGATCCGCCTCCAGGCCGGGGTCCGAGCGCGGCAGCAGTACGAGCCGCATCGCCCGCACCAGTTCGATCTCCGCCCGGGTGGCCAGGGACAGCGGGCGAACCAGGTCCAGCAGCGCCGCTGAGCGCCTGGACTCCTGTTCGATCAGCTCACTGCCCAGGTCTTTCATCATTGTCGTTGTTGAAGTCCACGACCGAT
Organism: Chromatiales bacterium; assembly: GCA_020445565.1. Taxonomy (GTDB): domain Bacteria; phylum Pseudomonadota; class Gammaproteobacteria; order JAGRCI01; family JAGRCI01; genus JAGRGI01. The sequence goes on along the minus strand of JAGRGI010000033.1, from coordinate 7,170 downwards.
CCACTGGCGCACCGTGGCCACCGTGGTGGTACGGCTCCAGGGCAGGACGTGGTACAGATCGAGCAGGGATCGCGGCACCCTGCTGCGGTCGTAAGGCATTACTGCCAATAGCGGGCAGCCGGCCTGGCGTTGGCGGCGGGCGAAGTCTTTCCAGGTTTCCTCGCTGGCGGATCGGTCTGCCGCACGGCGCAGTCCGATGCCCAGATCGGATAGCAGGACCACCGGCGTGCCTGCGCTCGGGCTGGTGTGCGGATGGCGCCAGGTGGAGCGTCCGCCGCTGCCGACGCCGGCGGCGGGGTCGTCTGCGAAACGCAGTTCTTCCACCTGGTCCCTGCCGACCGTGTCTCGAATCGCCTGGACCAGCCGGGTTTGATCGCGCAGGTAAGGCTGCATGGACTCGGATTGGTCCACCAGCAACTGCACACCCAGGCGGGTAGTCGGCACCGGCAGGCGGGGGAGGCGGGTGATGGGGCGTCGCTGGCAGAGCTGGTCCAACAAGGGCGGGAGGTCCAGGTCACCTTCGGCTTTCGGAGTCGCCAGAGCCGTGGACAGTATCGAACGTGTGCGCAGCGGCTCGAACAGGGGTAACAGCTCGGGGAGGTCGGCGAAGCGAAACGGCTTTGCCTCGCCCAGCCAGTCGGTTTCGCTCATCAACCAGTCCGGGTCTTCGCCGGTACGTGCCGACAGACGGCAGGGCAGGGTGGGGAGGTAGCGTCGCCGGTGTTCGAACTTGGCCCAATCTTCGGTTTCCCCCTGTGTCTTCGCTTCTTCTTCCTCGGCCAGCGCTTGCCGGCGCGCGGTCAGTGTTTGATCGTGCTTTCGGCTGTGCTCCGCTATGGCTGTCTCTTCCCCAGAGGGTGGCGCCTGACGCTCCATGCCGATCAATTCCGGCAACCAGGTCCAGGCGACGGCGCGCTCGTCCTCGCTGAGGCCATCCAGGGCGATCAAGGCGTCGGCGATGGCGACCATGCCGCGTGGACGGGAGATATGGCTGGTCATCGGCGGTTGCGCGGGTCGCTGGGATCCGGCTCGGCCAATTTGCGCAGGCCGATCTCGATCAGATCCTGCCAGCGTCGGCGTTCGGCCGTGGTCTTGCCGTCGGGCAGCACACCCAGTTCGCGGCAGGCCACCAGGGCGTCAAGGTATTCCGCCGTGCTCGGTTCGCGCAGGTTTCGCTCGTGGGCCTGGGTGCGGAGTTCGACGACCTTTCTCGCCACCGGCAGATAGCTGTCGCTGTGTTCCTCGCCCAATTGGGCCTTGGCGATCTTCTCGAGATCTTCCGCCGACTTATGGTGAAGTTCGAGCATGATGCAGCGCCGCAGAAAGGCGTTGGGCAGTTCGCGCTCTTTGTTGGTGGTGATGAAGATCAGCGGATAGGGCCTTTGTTCCTCGATGCGGGTGCCGGTTTCGGCCACCGTGAAGCGGCGTGAACCGAAGGCCTCAAGCAGGTTGTTCGGTACGTCCGGGTCTGCCTTGTCGATCTCGTCGATCAATACCACTGCGCCGGGTTGGCGGTAGTGAATCACCTTGTCGGGATCTTTGGGGTCGATGGTGGCCGGGTCCCGGCACAGCGGAACCTGCAAATGCTTCCCGCCCACGGCGCCGCGAAGGGCCGCGCTGCCGGGCTCGAATGCCCACCACAGCACGCCCGGTGTGATGTAGTTGTGCAGATTGACCACCTTCACCCGCGCCTCATCGACACTGGCGGCGATATTGGCGTCGTTGAGCCTGCCCAAGGCGTCGAAATCCCACATCAGGTCGCGTGCCTGGGTGCGGGCATTGACGGTATAGCTGTAGAAGCGGCAGCCGAGTTCATTGGCGACGAAGGGCGCCAGGGAGGACTTGCCACAGCCGGCCGGGCCTTGCAGCAGTAAAGGGCGACCGGTCTTTTGCGCTACCTGAACCGCGAACACGATCTTTTGATCGTGCACATAGACCTTGCCATCGCCCAGTTCGCCAAAGCTGGCGTGGGCGTCTTTGTCCTTGATACGCCAGTGGGCGGCGCCGGGTTTGAACAGGGGGAGTTGATCGGGATTCATGTCTGGAGTACTCATTCGTCGCGACCCTGTAGCGCCATACATTGCCGATAGGCACGAAGCGCCGTGGCCTCTTCGTAGCGGGGATCGGTACCGCTGCCCAGCGGGGGGGTGATGATCTCGCATCGGTCGCGAAGTTCCTCGGGAATCACGATCTTGCGGTCATCTGTGAGGAGAATGAAGAGAACTTCCTTGAACAAGGGCTGAAGTCCGGCGATCTCGTCGCAGGTCTTTTCGTCCGCGTCGACGATCACGGAGCAGATGATCTGATTGTCAGAGCGCCACTCCAGCTCGGTGCGGATCTCTTTGTCGCTGGCATCGGGCGCCAGCGCCAGGCGGGCCAGTACCGACTGACGAATCTGTTCGGCGATACCTCCGGCACGCCCAACGTGGGCATGTTGTTCGATGGAGAAGGCGCGCGGATTCCAGCGCTTATGGGGTTGGGCGCGGCGGGCAAACATCGCCGGGGTGAAACTGGCGAAGCGGCCGTTGATGACCAGGCTGCGATGGCCGGGTTCCGCCCGGCTGATCCCGGCGAATTGCGCCGCCGCATGCTCGTCTATCCAAAAGGGGGCGACCCAATCGAAGCTGTCTTCGACCTGCGAGGGCGTCAGATTGCCACCCAATTCGTACAGCGCATCGAGTTGTTGCCGCATGGAAATGCTGAGCAGATGGCGAATGAACAGCCTGGGAACCGCTGCATCGGGTTTCCAGTAGCTTTCCGCGTCCCAACGCAGGCGTTTGGCCGCGCCGCGCAGGTCCGCGCTGCGGATCGCTCCGAAGTATTGCCCGCCAGCCAGCACCGATTCCAGCGCGGCGATGGGTGTGACGGGGATTTGGGCGTTCTCTCGGGCCTTGGCGAGCGCTTTGTTCAACGCCGCTGCGCGGTTTGCCATCTCCCAGGGTTTGAACTGAAAGTCGCCAAACTGAATTGCCCGCAGGAAAGGGCTGAGGCGGTCGACGGTCAGCCCGTCGCAGAGAAAGGAACACAGGGGAAAGTCCGGCTCCGTGCGGCGGCGAATGGACAGATAGCCGGTTTCGTGCAGCACGAAGTCACTGGCCACCGACACCGGAGACAACAGCACCACGGCGCCGTGGCAGTTGGCGAGTTGATCGGAAATCGTTTCATTCCAATCGTCGTTGAGTTCCAGGCCGTCCTCGTCCCACCAGGGGTCGAATCCTTCCCCGCGCAACTCATCCACCAAACCACGTGCGCGTTCCTTATCGACTGTGGCCCTGGCGCTGTAACTGACAAAGATTCGAGGACTGCCCACGCCGATCGGCTCCCGCGGTGGGATTGGTGCGTTGTTAACGTTTTGTAGCAGCCGCGGGTGGCAAGTCAAGGCGAGGCGGGCTTAGGCCCCCAGCGTTCGATGAAGTCGTAGAACGGTTTTTCGGCGTAGCGGTTGTCGATGATGAACTGCGCCGTGTCCTGGGATTGCAGCAGATTTCCGTCGGTGTCGGAAACGTACATATGCGGGTAACCGAGGGCGCGAGGAAAGTCCTTGAGGAACTCGGCGTTGTCGTTTTCCTCGCTCACGTTCACCTTCAACAGCACGAAGGCGTTATGCAAGGCTTGGTGAAGCGCCGGTTTCGATGCCAGAAAACCGTCCAGCCGGTGGCACCATACACACCAGTCGCCGCCAAGTTCGATCAGTACGTGACGGCCGCTGGCCTTGGCCAAAGCCAGGGCGGTGCGGCCGTCAACGAACGGGTCCCGTTCCACGCCGTAGGCAGTGCTGAATTCCGGCAGTGTCTCCTCTGCCTGCGCGGCCGGCAAGCAGGCGAGCAGCAGGCAGACGGGAACGAGCCAGCGGGGCATGGAGCGGAAAAGGGGCGTCAGACGCAGCCAGTGGGCTTGGGCAGGCCGCCATATTTGGTGATCGGTTTCATGGGGCCGGTTTTCCACATCTTGAACATCTCTTTCTGGTCCTGTCCGACATATTTCGCGAATTTGCGGATCGGCGGCACCACGGACTCGTCCTCGAAGTACTCACGGGCCTTGAGAATGTGTTCCCACTGCACGTCGTCGATCTCCACACCGTCGGCCTCGGCCATGGCGCGACCGATCTCCGGCGTCCAGGCATTCATATCGGTAAGGTAGCCGTCGCCGTCGCGTTCGGGTATCTGCATGGTCGTCTCCCAGCGCCAAAGGGCGCCTTTCTGTTTAGTTCAGGCCGCCATGATACAAAACCCAGTAATCTGGTCAAGAATCTAGCCGCGCCAAAAGCCCGGTGTGAGCAAAACCAGGAAGGTGAAGATCTCCAGACGCCCCAACAACATGGTGATGGAAAGCAGCCATTTGGCGAAGTCGGAGGCCGCCGCGAAACTGGAATTGAACTCGCCCAGTCCCGGTCCGAGGTTGTTCAGGCAGGCGGCCACCGCCCCGAAGGCACTGACATGGTCCATTCCGTCGTGGATCAGCAGCAGCATGACGATGGCGTAGGTCACGAAATACACGGCAATGAAGCCCCAAACGGCCTCGGTGACGTCGCTGGTGACAATCCGTTCGTCGAATCGCATGGTCTGGTTCTGTTGCGGATGAATCAGCCGGTGCAGTTCGCGCGAGATGTGTTTGAGCACCAGCACCACGCGAATCATCTTGACCCCACCGGCCGTGGAACCGGCGCAGCCGCCGACGATGCTCAGGATCACCAGCAAGGCGGGCAGCATCGATGGCCAGTGGGCAAAATCGGCGATGCCGAAACCCGTGCTGGTGATGACCGAGACGACCTCGAAGGCGGCTGATTGGAGGGCTCGGGCAAAATCCTCGTATACGTTGCCGCTCCACAGCAGGTACCCGCTCAATAGGGTGGCCACCAGAACGGTAAACAGGAAAACCCGCGCTTCGCTGTTCTGCCAGTACACCTGGAGCGAGAACTGCCTCCAGGCGACAAAATGCAGAGCGAAATTGATGGCGCCCAACAACATGAAGACCATGGCGATGTTTTCGATGGCGCGGCTGTCGAAGTATGCCAGGCTGGCGTCGTGAGTGGAGAATCCGCCGGTGGAGATCGTCGCCAGACTGTGGGCGATCGCGTCGAAGGGCGTCATGCCTGCCCACCAGAACAGTACGGCGCAGGCCAGAGTGAGAGCGGCATACAAATGCCAGAGACGTTGCGCTGCCACAGCGATGCGCGGACTGATCTTGTCACGCTTCATCGGCCCCGGCGTTTCCGCCCGGTATAGCTGCATACCGCCAACGCCTAGCATGGGCAGCAGTGCCACCGCTGACACGATCACCCCGATCCCGCCCAGCCATTGGATCTCCTGGCGGTAAAACAGCAGCGATGGCGCCATCTCGTCGAGGCCGGCCAACACGGTCGCACCGGTGGTGGTAAAGCCGGAAACCGATTCGAACACCGCGTCGGTGAAGCTGGTGCCCAGCCCCATCACGAACGGGGTTGCCCCCAACAGCACGAGCGTGGTCCACAGCAAGGCCACCACGACAAAGGCATCCCGGTGGCGAAGCGCCACGGTGGACTTGCGAACCGGCAGCCACAGCAGGCTCCCCAACGCCAATGACAAGGACCAACTGACACTCAGGTGGCCAATCTCCCCATCGCCGTAAAACAGCGACACGGCGATGGGTGGCAGCAGCGTGAAGCTGAACAGCAGCAACATCACGCCGAACGTTTTGACGACCGCTAGGGAATGCATGGACCGTTCAACTGGTCTGACAGGGGTTTTGAGGGGCTGCCTCGGGGTCGGAAACACTCTTCGAAGCCGAGTATACAAGACTTCCCGCCCGCCGCAGCCCAGTTGCATTCGGTCTTGCCATTCGGCGCTGGTCCGGTATCATTACCGGCTTCTCACGGGCCGTTAGCTCAGTCGGTAGAGCATCTGACTTTTAATCAGGTGGTCGTGCGTTCGAATCGCACACGGCCCACCAAGAAATACAAAGGCTTAGGTGGTTATTCCTCCTGAGCCTTTTTCGTTGGGTCACCGTGGGGCCGCCACGCAAGCAATTTTAGAGAAGACCGGTTCCGCTGCGGTTTGCCACGGAAGTGATTGACCTTGCGCTCCCTTGCAGGGCCGGCGTTCGAGGCAGGGCAGCCGCCGTGATGCGCCGATACACCCCTTATGGCGTCAACGGCGCGACTTGCGTATCAGCACTGTGAACTGACCGGCGATGGTCTTGCCGCGAGGTACTTGCTCATGTCGACGATGCCTGACACGGCGGAAGGTGCCGACGTGCCACCCGCACCGGTCTCTCTTTGGGAGGCGTTCGGCTATTGGTTGAAGCTGGGTTTCATCAGCTTTGGCGGACCGGCGGGTCAGATCGCCATGATGCACACCGAACTGGTCGAGCGCAGGCGCTGGATCAGCGAGCACCGCTTCCTGCATGCCCTGAACTACACCATGGTTCTGCCGGGGCCCGAGGCTCAGCAACTGGCGACCTACATCGGTTGGCTGATGCACGGCACGCTCGGAGGCGTCGTGGCCGGCGTGCTGTTCGTGCTGCCGTCACTGGCGATCCTGAGTGTATTGACGTGGATCTATCTGGCCTATGGCGACTTGCCGGCGGTGGCGGGCGTGCTCTACGGCATCAAGCCCGCGGTGACGGCCATCGTCGTGTTTGCCGCCTACCGTATCGGCTCGCGGGCGCTACGCAACGGCGTGCTTTGGGGCATGGCGGCTGCCGCTTTCGTGGCCATCTTCGCGCTGCGCGTGCCGTTTCCCTACATTGTGGTGGCTGCCGGTCTCATCGGCGCGCTTGGCGGGCGCATCGCGCCGGAGAAATTCCGGGCGGGTGGTGGCCATGGCGCATCGGACAAATCGTTTGGCCCGGCGCTGATCGATGATCAGACCCCCGCCCCGGCTTGGACCCACTTCACATGGCGCTCAACCCTGGGCCACGTGATCGCCGGTCTGGCGATCTGGGGGCTGATCGAGGGGGCTCTCTATCTGAGCTACGGTTGGCAAGGCCCGCTGACCCAGATGGCCTGGTTCTTCACCAAGGCGGCGCTCGTCACCTTTGGCGGTGCCTATGCCGTGCTGCCCTACGTCTATCAGGGTGCGGTAGACCACTACGGTTGGCTTACTGGCACCCAGATGATCGACGGACTGGCGTTGGGCGAGACCACTCCGGGGCCGTTGATCATGGTGGTTGCGTGTGCCGCAGCAATGCGGG
>JAGRGI010000193.1 GCA_020445565.1 Chromatiales bacterium | reverse complement strand
GCTACCAGACTGCGCTATACCCCGCGTTGCAGGGCGGATGCCTGCTTGCCTCCGCGTTAGGAGCGGCAATGTTACGCGGCCGCCCGCGGCGCGTCAATGGCGTCAGCAGGATTTCAACCGCGAATCGATCGCGGAAAGTTCCGAGCGCAGATAGTCCTGGAAGATAGTGAACGATTCATCCGCTTGCAGCCGCTCGCCCGTGAGGTCCCGGAACGCCTGACGGCGAAGTTCATGCAACTCCAAGGCGACGGATTGCAGGGTGTCGGCGTCGGCGGTCGCGAGGCCGGAGGTGATCTGGGTTACCCTGTCGTAGTAATCATCGATGTTTTCCTTGCGCGAACGCTTGTACCACTGCCGCAGCCCAAGGAACCCGGATAGCAGACCGGCCGCCACCGAAAGGCTCAGGCCGATGGCTTCCGCATAGCGGATCAGGAAAGGGGGTTCGTCCCGCTCATAGTAGGCCGCGGCACCGGGGTGAAGAGGGTAGCGCAGGCCATTGGGGTTTTCCGGTTCGCGCAGGCGCAGGGCGAGCGGTTGATGTTCGGCCAGAGCGATTCGTTGATTGAACAAAACCTGGGCAATACGCCGCACGGCATCGTCCGGCACCTTGGCTGAGGCCACCAGAATGCTGTTCACCGCCACCGTATGTACCGGAACCCGCGGTTGCAGGCCATAACTTCGCTCAGGAATCAGGGCCTTCGCGAATCTGGGGTCCGTGGCCACCAAACCATCGGCGGGCGTCCCTCCGTCCGATCCGGCCCCCAGCGACAGCAGAATACCTCCTCCGGAGCGGGCTATCCGGTCTACCACCGGGGACGGCAAAGCCGAGAGGATGAAGGCAGCGTCGATACGCCCCTCAGTGAATGCAGCCTCCACTTCCGCGCTCGAAAACCGTTCGACAGAGACAGCGCTGTCCACCAAACCGAAATGTTTGAGCACGGCAGCCGCCACGGCAGAGGTTCCGCTACCGGCAGGACCGACGGACACGGGTCGGCCGCGCAGATCGTCGATGGTCGACAGGTGAGGCTGCACGCCTTGGCGCACGAGTATGTGGAGATATTCCTTGTATAAGGGGGCAATACTTCGGGCTTGCAATGCGCCCGGTGTGTCGTCTTGCACCAGGGCGAGATCGACTTCCCCGGTCCCGAGCAGGCGCATATTCTCGCGACTACCGGCAGTAGTGACGACTTTTATCTTGATGTCGGGTTCTTCCCGCGCGATGACCCCGGCCAGGGCCGCGCCAAACTGATGATAGACACCGTCCATCCCCCCCGTGGCCAGCCGCAGCACGGAAGATTCGGATTGTGGTTTTGACTGCATCCAATGGTTAAACGCCACCAGGAGCGCGATGATCAGCAAGGCCAGCAATAACGGCCAACCGGCTCGCCAGCGCCTCTTGTGGCTTTTCCGCAGGTCAATCGCCGTCATGCACCGCTTTCCGCCCGGCACATACCGGGCACGCCTCATCGCGGGGCACACGCACGGACTGCCATTCCATGGCCAGGGCATCGAACAGGAGTAGACGACCGGCAAGGCCTGCGGTCCGCCCCAGCAAGACCAGCAATGCCTGCAGGGCCTGCATACTGCCCATCACGCCAACCACGGGCGCCAGCACGCCCTCAAGGGCGCAACTCTCCTCGCCTTCCAGGTCGCCGGGGTAGATACATTGGTAGCAGGGTCCGCCGTCCTGGGGCAGGAAGGTGGCGATCTGGCCCTCGGTGCGGATGGCGGCGCCGGAGACCAGGGGTGTACCTGACTGAAAGGCTTGACGGTTGAGGGCAAAACGGGTGGCAAAATTATCCGAGCAATCCAGTACCACATCGGCCTTGGCCACTTGATCGGCAAGCTCTTCATCATCCAGTTGCCAATCAATGGCGGTGATACGGCAACGGGGATTGAGCGCCTCCAGGGTCCGCTTGGCGGAGATCGCCTTGGGCTCACCGATGTCAACACTGCGATGGGCGATTTGGCGTTGCAGGTTGGAGTCTTCGACCCGGTCGAAATCGCTGATCACCAGTTGGCCGACACCGGCGGCAGCCAGGTACATGGCGGCAGGCGAACCCAGTCCGCCCATACCGATGATCAGACAACGGGCGTCCAGCAACGATTGCTGGCCGTGCTCCCCCACGGAGGGAAGGCGTATTTGGCGGCTATAACGATTGGCGTCGTGTTGATCCATCGGTTTACTCTGATTCGATGGGGCAATGGAAAGCGGCATGGGCAGTATACCCGGCGCTTGTGCTATTTTCTTGGCCCGCCTGTTGACCACCCGGTGCCCATCGCCATGTCGGAAATGACCGAAATCCTCTCTGTCGCGGAACTCAACCGTCGCGCCCGCGGTTTGCTGGAACACGGCTTGGGACTGGTTTCGGTAGAAGGCGAAATCTCCAACATGGCCCGTCCGGCCTCGGGCCATTTGTACTTTACGTTGAAAGACGCCTTTGCCCAGGTGCGCTGTGCCCTGTTTCGTGGACGAGGACGCACGTTGAACTTTCGCCCCGAGAACGGTATGCAAGTGCTGGCTACCGCCCGAGTGAGTTTGTACGAGGCGCGGGGCGACTACCAGCTATTGGTGGAAACCCTGGAAGAGGCGGGCGACGGCGCATTGCTGCATGCCTTCGAGGCACTGAAACAACGACTTGCCAGCGAGGGATTGTTCGCCGAAGAACGCAAGCGCCCCCTGCCCACGCTGCCAGGCAGAATCGGTGTGATCACCTCACCCAGCGGTGCCGCGATCCGTGACATTCTGCATGTGCTCGAACGCCGCTTTCCGGCCATCGAGGTAGTTATTTATCCCGTACCGGTCCAGGGGGAAGGCGCGGCCCAGAAGATTGCCGGCGCCCTAACACTGGCATCAGACAGAAAGGAATGCGATGTGCTGCTTCTGGCACGGGGCGGCGGCTCCCTGGAAGACCTGTGGGCCTTCAATGAAGAGGTGGTTGCCAGGGCGATCATCGCCTCCCAATTACCGGTGGTGAGCGGCATCGGACATGAGATCGACTTCACCATCGCCGATTTTGCCGCCGACCGGCGCGCACCGACACCCTCAGCGGCGGCCGAACTGCTGAGCCCCGATCGGACCGACTGGCTGGCGCGCTTGCGCAGGCTCGAAGACAGGCTCAGTCATGGCATCGGCATACGCCTGCAACGCGAGCATAAGAAGCTTGCGGGTTTGGAGCGCAGACTGCACATCCAACACCCAGGACGTCAGCTTCAGGAACGTGCCCAGCGCTGCGACGAACTACAGATGCGCCTGGAACGTGCAACCCGCAATCTGCTGGAGATTCGCCGCGCTCGCTTGGCCGCCCTGCGGTTTCGCCTGGAAAGGGCCGGCCCCAATCGACAGATAGAACGTCTGGGAAATCGCCATCGGGGACTATTGTCTCGGTTGCGGCAGGCGGTGGAGACGCGCCTGCTACGGACCTCGGGTCGCCTGCAGACCCTGGGGCGGGCGTTGGATGCGGTCAGCCCCTTGGCCACCCTGGAGCGTGGTTATGCGATTGTGCGGCGTGAGAACGGTGAAGTGGTACGAGAGGCGAAATCCCTGAAAGTCGGGGATCGGCTACAAACCCGCCTCGCCAAGGGCGAGGTTCGCTGCGCCGTCGAAGCGGTATCGCCCCCACCTCGACGGCGCAAAACACGGACGACTACTTAAGCTGTTCGTACAACAGGGTGAGTATGCGTTCCCCGGTGGAGGACTTCTCGGGCTTGCCGACATCGTCCAGGACCGAGATATTGGTGGTTGGACCCTCGCCCTGGAGCTTTACCTGATAAGCGGTGGACTCGGATGGTTTGTCGTCATCACCCCAGAACTTGAGCTTGGAGAAAAACCCGCCTTCCTCCTGCTTTGTATCCTTGAAGGGATCCTTGTAGCGGACGTAATAAAGGCCGTCGGCGCGGTTACGGTCGTCGACCACGAAACCGATCTGGTCCAGGGCCACACCGGTGAGGCGCCAAGCCCGGTCAAAGGATTCGTCCAACAACAGCACCGATTGGCCTTCGCCGCGCACCATGCGGGCGCGATCAGGACGGGTCTGTTCCTTGGCGATTTGACTGCGCGCCTTGGCGTCTTCAACCCCCAGAAACACCAGCATGCGGTTGAGCATCTCGGCTTCCAGTTCCGGGTCGGCGTCGCGGGGTTTCCAGATTGTTGTGGCCACCTCGCCCACGCTGTCGCGCCGAACGACCTCCTCCATGCCGTAATGGGTCAGGAACACCTCCGTGGTGCCCGGCTGTCCACCACGTTCAAGACGCACCCGGTATTTGTCCCGCGTCCCGGCCGAATACAGGAAATCCAGGGAGCTTTTGAGCGCCTCGCGGATGGGATCGCTGGGAATATCGGCACGATTTTCCGCCCATTCGGTTTCCAGAATACCGATTCTCGGATCCTCGACCTTGAGCAGGAACCCGGAGTCCAGCCAGAACTCACGCACCCGTTTCCAGACCTGCTCCGGCTCACCCTGCACAACCAGCCAGCGGCGATCACCGTCCCGCTGCACGCGAATCTTGGCGTTTTCGGTGAGCACTCCCGCCTCGGAGCGAGATGCCGAGGACGTACCGGCATCCTGTGGTGAAAGCGCGCTACCCGCCGGCGCGGCCGGTATCGGCATGGAATCGGTGATCGCTCCAGAACTCAGATCGGGCGGAAGCTCCAGACGATCCTCCGCGCGCGCTTTCTTGTAGTCCGCGCGCCGATCCGGCAAAACCCCGTCATCCGGATCAGTCAGCCAGCCGCAACCGCCGAGTGTCAGGGTGGCCAGCAACAGGGGAACGAAGATCTTCGCGGATGTTTTCATGCTCAATTATGCGTCTTCATAGAGAAATGCCGGCAGCTCGCATGGCTGACTCCAGGGGCGCGTGATAGCCCTCGGATAGCGGCGTAAGCGGCAAGCGGATGCCTTCGGGGATCAATCCCATGCGGTGCAGGGCCCATTTCACGGGAATCGGGTTCGACTCCAAAAACAGAGCGCGGTTCAGTTCCGCCAGGCTTGCGTTGATCGTCTCGGCGGTTGCCCGGTCTCCAGCAGCAGCCGCCGCGCACAGCTCGTGAACCTGCTTCGGCGCGACATTGGCGGTAACCGAGATATTGCCCTTGCCTCCCATCAGAATCAGCTCCATGGCGGTAGGGTCATCGCCGCTATACAGATCCAGCCGGCTGCCGCAACGCGCCAGGATCTCCTGCGCCCGATCCAGTTTGCCCGTCGCCTCTTTGACACCGACGATATTCGGCACATCGGCGAGGCGCTCGATCGTCTCGGGCAGCAAATCGCAGCCGGTTCGACCCGGTACATTGTAGAGGATCTGAGGAATCGGCACTGCCTCGGCCACTGCCATGAAATGGCGATACAGACCTTCCTGGGTCGGCTTGTTGTAATAGGGTGTGACCAGCAGGCACGCATCTGCCCCGGCATCGCGGCCACATCGGGTAAGTGCTATTGCCTCTGTGGTGGAATTGGCACCGGTGCCGGCGATCACCGGGACGCGACCTTCGGCGTAGCGCACCACCTCACGGATCACCGCGCAGTGCTCATCTTCGTCCAAGGTAGCCGATTCACCGGTAGTTCCTACGGCAACAATGACGTCTGTACCCTCCCGGACATGAAAATCGACCAAGGCCCGCAGACTGTCCCAATCCACCGCCCCATCGGCCCTCATGGGCGTGACCAGGGCCACCATACTGCCGTGAAACATTCACGCACTCCGCATCGATGCAAACTTCGCATACTATACCGATCTCGGGGAGGTTTCCACGCTCCGACGCCAGGGAAATAAGCGGCCTAACGGCGAATCGCAACCTCATTTCACCATCGGTTTTGCGGATCAAAACCCGCGGAATTGAATTGCGAGGCACACCTCGCGATTTCATACGAAAACCAACAGCTTCCAGCAAATTCCTTTGCCACACCTTTCCGGCAGGGGAAAATCCGCCAAAGTCTTGTTATAGTTTCGGGATGTCCACGCCAAACTCGCGTTCACGCCTGAAAACCTACTTGGTCGTTTCCGCCCTGGGGCCGGATCGGCCCGGCATCGTGGAACGCTTGACCCGCGTGATCGACGAGAGCGGCTGCATGGTACGTGACAGCCGCATGACCAATCTGGGTCAGGAGTTCGCCATGCAGCTTGTCGTGGAGGGCAACTGGAACAACATCGCCATGCTGGAGACCGCCCTCCCCTCCCTGGAGAAACGCCAGGAACTCACCTTGCAGTTCAAGCGCACCGAGCTACGCCCGCCCGCAGAAAACCTGCTGCCCTATGGTGTTGAGGCCGTGTCCGTGCAGCAACCGGGGATCGTCCACCACTTGGCCGAGTTCTTTTCCAGCCGGGGCATCAACATCTCCGAGCTGGTGACCAATACCTACTCGGCATCGACCACGGGTACACCCATGTTTACGGTGCAACTGACCATCAACGTGCCAGCCGACATTCAAATTGCCGGCCTGCGTGAGGAATTCATGGATTTCTGTGACCGGCTGAACCTGGATGCGGTCCTCGAACCGGTGAAGTACTGATAGCCAGCCCGGAGCCCGGAATGACAAACAACGATATCGGTGGCGCCCGCCTATTCGTGGTGGACACCAACGTGCTGATGCATGATCCCACCGCCCTGTTTCGTTTCCAGGAGCACGACGTCTACCTGCCGATGATCGTCCTGGAGGAACTGGATGCCGGCAAGAAGGGCGTATCGGAAGTGGCCCGCAACGCACGACAGGTCAGCCGCTTCCTCGACGAACTCATGCACGACGCCAGTCGGGAGGAGATTGAGCGTGGGCTGCCGGTAGTCACCCCGCTGCACAACGGCGATATCCCCAGCGGGAGGCTGTTTTTACAGACCAGGCAACTGCCGGTTTCCCTGCCGGAATCCATGCCCGGCAATATCCCGGACAACAACATCCTCGGCACCGCCCTGGCCTTGCAGGAGAGCCACCCGGAACAGACCGTCACGCTGGTCTCCAAAGACATCAACCTTCGCATCAAGGCCGCTGTGCTCGGCGTGCACGCCGAGGACTATTACAACGATCAGGTACTGGACGACGTCAATCTGCTCTACATCGGGGCAACCACACTTCCGGCAGACTTCTGGGAAAAACACTCCCGAGAACTGGAGTCCTGGCAGGAGGAGGGCCGCAGCTACTACCGGGTCCACGGCGAAGACGTGCGCAGCTGGTACGCCAACCAGGGTCTCACCATCGAATCGGACGAAAGCCTGGACGCCTTGGTGCGCAAGGTCGACGGCGATAGCGCAGTGATCGAAACCGCCAAGGACTACCGCAATCAGCGCAACGCTGTGTGGGGCATCACCGCCCGCAACCGGGAACAGAATTTCGCCCTCAATCTGCTGATGGACCCGGAGGTGGACTTCGTCACCATGATGGGCACCGCCGGAACCGGCAAGACCCTCCTCGCACTGGCGGCGGGACTGCAACAGACCCTGGAGCAGAATCGCTTCCGCGAGATCATCATGAC
>JAGRGI010000192.1 GCA_020445565.1 Chromatiales bacterium | reverse complement strand
GGTGCAGAATGACCGGTTACGGTGTGCCACCAGCCGGAGTTTCAAAGCCTGCCGCCGTCGCAGATCGTGCCACGGCTGGCCGATCGCCATCGTTACCTGGCGTCCGAGTCGAGTTTCTACCGGATATTGCGCGAAGCCAATCAACACCACCGGCGTGGGCGGGCGCAGACTCCACGCCAGGTGGCCAAGCCCCGAGGATACAAGGCCGATGGCCCGAATCAGACCTGGAGCTGGGACATCACGTACCTGGCCTCAGCGGTCCGCGGCGCTTTCTATCGGCTGTACTTGGTCGAAGACATCTATAGCCGCAAAATCGTCGGTTGGGAGGTGCATGAGAGCGAGAGCGCCGAGCACGCCAGCGAACTGATTCGCAAGACCTGCCTGGCCGAAGGAATCCATCGTTGGTGGCTTGGTCCTGCACTCGGACAATGGCGGTCCCATGAAGGGCGCCACCATGCTGGCGACCTTGCAACGATTGGGGATCGTGCCCTCGTTCAGTCGTCCGTCGGTCAGCGATGACAACCCGTATTCGGAGAGTCTGTTCCGAACCCTGAAGTACACTCCGGCCTATCCAAACCGGCCCTTCGAGAGTCTTGGCGCCGCACGCCAGTGGGTACATCGGTTCGTGCAGTGGTACAACGAGGAACACCGTCACAGCGCCATCCGGTACGTTACACCCGGACAGCGCCACCGTGGCGAAGACCTCGCTATCCTGGCCAATCGTACGCGCGTCTATGAGACTGCAAAGGCAGCACGTCCGCAACGTTGGTCTGGCGATACACGCAACTGGGAGCCAATCGGTGAAGTTTGGCTCAACTCGCCCAAAGACAATCCACTACCGGAGAGAAAACAAAAGAACGTCGCGTGAAAAAATCGGGCATCTTTGTTGACAAATACCGGCTGCCGGGTAACTGAAATTCGGCCTCCAGGCCAAAGGCATTCTGCTCGAAGCGTCGTTGCGCGCTGAGTGCGAGGCGCAAATCGGCGCTCGGGTACCAGCCGGCGGAAAGCTTCGCGAACGGACTTGATTTGTCGGTATCGATGAAGGGTGCCTGATCGTCGTATCGTAGGCGGGCATTGCCCAGCCTGGCACTCAACGTGAAGCTGTCGGCATACCACTCACCCTCGAGCGCGGCCTCCCAGGTGCGCTGAAAATCGCCGCACAGTGCGCCAAAACTTATTCCTAGCAGGGTGCAATCGCTGTTACGCCAAAAAAAGTGGCCGCCTGTGCCTTTGAATTCGACGTGATCTGCTCCCGTAGAAAGTTAAAAAAGGAATATGGCCGGAATGATCGTCCTGAAAGGTGTCGGCATTGTCGTCTCCTTCTATGGTCATAGCTGTGTCTGTAGGCGTTCTATGCAGTAGAGCTTAGGCCGGATTGTCGCCTGTCAGTATACGCCCAGAGGGTTTGTGCGTCACAGGTGGAATGCGGTAAAGAACGAATCGAATCATTCATTGGCTTTGTTCGTGGTAGACCACGCATGAATGAGCTCCGCCATTTCGCTGGCATCGTCGGTACCTGAAGCTCGCAAGGCGGCACAGACGCCGGCTACGTTTTCCTCCGGTCTCATCAGTGTCGTTTTCCATTTCCCTGTCATGCGTTCGATTCGGATTTCGATGCCGGCGATACCTTTTAGCATGCGGTTCAGGTAGGTTGGCGGTGCGTCGCTTACCTTCCACGACAGTCCGACCGAAGTCTCCTGACGGAGCGTCATTGCTTCCAGATGTTCGAACAGCCAGTCCTCGTCATGGACTACACGCAGACGGCCATGGACGTGCACTACGGCGTAGTTCCAGGTGGGAACGATTTCCGGATTCGTTAATTTGGATGGGCACCACGACGGGCTGATGTAACTCTGTGGACCTTGAAAGAGTGCCAGTGTGTCAACTTCCTTGTTGAGGGAGGCAAGTTCGTTGGCCACCGAGACATGCCCGCATAGTAAGCCTGCGTCCTCGTCAAATAACAGAGGAATGTGATTGGCGTCCAATCCCCGTCCATCGTGGATGACGATTGCGGCGAGGGGATTGGTGTGGATTAACTCTGCAAGGAGTTCCTGGTTTTGAGGTTGATGGCGAGGTGCGACGTACATTCTGTAGCCATGTTCCGGAATTCAGGGTGTGCCAAGGGGTGCGCCACAACAATCGACTACCCGCGGATGTGCTGCAATTGCTACGAAATCCGGCTCGAATTTGCCGAGTAAGAGGCCGGGCTTCATGGGACTGTCGCGGAGCGAATGATGGAACGTAGGCAGAGTCTACGAGCAGGGCGCTTGCCGGTGCAACTCGTGATGCGGTTCGTAACACCCACTGTATCCTATGGGGCATGTGCCAGGCAGGATTGGGTATGGAGCGAACCGCATCGATACCTATCCCGCTAATGCCAGCTTGCGCGCCGCGCCGAAATCCGTTTTCCCGCTGCCGAGTTTCGGCACTTGTTCCACATTTCGAATTTCGGCCGGAATGGTGAGCGGATTGGCGCCGGAGTCCAGCAAGGCTTTGCGCAGGCTTTCGGGGGCGGTGTCGCCGGCCACCAGCATGACGATGCGTTCGCCTTTTTTCTCATCGGGCAGATTGATGGCCACCAGTTCCAGTTCCGGGGCTTGCAGGGCATTGCGGGCCTGTTCTTCCACCTGGGTCAGGCTGATCATCTCGCCGCCCAGTTTGGCGAAGCGGGAGTAGCGGTCGACGATGGTGAGGAAGCCATCGCCGTCCAGGTGGCCCTTGTCGCCGGTCTTGTACCAACGGACGCCGTCGCGTTCGACGATGACTTCGGCGGTCTTTTTCGGGTCTTTGAGATACCCCTTCATCACCTGCACGCCACCGATCAGGATCAGACCGTCCTCACCGGAGGGCAGCTCGTCCAGCGAAACCGGGTCGACGATACGGAAACTGGTGCCGGGCAAGGGCATGCCGACCGTGCCGGGGCGATTGCCGGTCTGCACTTTCCAGTAACTGGTGTCCAGGTAGTCCGGCAAATTGACGCTGGCGACCGGCGTTGTCTCGGTGGCGCCATAGCCTTCGTAGATGGGTTTGTTGAACTTCAGGGCGAATGCCTCCCGCACCGCCGGGCTGAGGCGTTCGGCGCCGGCTACGACGATGCGCAGGGAGTCCAGCATCAGCGGATGGATGCGGTTGTTGCGCGTGTACAGGCGCAGGAAGGTGGAGGTGCTGCACAGCACGGTGGCGCGATGCTGGGCGATGACCTTGGCGGTTCCCAGGGCGTCGGTGGGGTCCGGGTGGCTGACCATGGGGATGCCCTCTACCAAGGGCATCAGCGTGGTGACTGTGAGACCGAAGGCGTGGAACAGGGGCAGATTGCCGAGGATGACATCGTCGCTTGTGGTGTTGAGCACATCGGCTACCTGGCGGATGTTGGCCATGAAGTTGCGATGGCTGAGCTCAATACCCTTGGGGGTTCCCTCGCTACCGCTGGAGAAAAGAATCGCCGCGGTGTCGCCGGGATTTACGAACTCACCGAAGAGGAAGTGTAACCACGATGCCGGCAGCACACTGGCCAGCAGCAGGGTCGAC
This sequence comes from Chromatiales bacterium, assembly GCA_020445565.1. Lineage (GTDB taxonomy): Bacteria > Pseudomonadota > Gammaproteobacteria > JAGRCI01 > JAGRCI01 > JAGRGI01. The sequence continues at coordinate 19,435 of JAGRGI010000192.1, read as the reverse complement.
AAAGTCTCGACACGACCGATGGTTGCCTTCATGTCTTCCAGATAGTGCAACTGCACATCGCCGAACAGTGCTTCCACGTCGATACCCCGCCCCTGCAATTTTTTCAGGAATTTGCGCGAGGTGAGTACATTGCGCACTTCGGCCTTCGCAAGGCCCGCCTTCAGGGACTGGGCCGGTGCCGTGTAGTTGAGATTGACAACCGCCTTGCCGGCCAGCAGGGCCGCCATATTGGCGATGGCTCCGGCACTGCCGGCGGGTAGCAGCAGGCCGACATTGGCCTCCTGCGCCAGACGCCGGATACGGCGGGCGAACAGCAGAGTGGCGGTGATGAAGCGCCGACGGTTCAGCCTGCCGGTCAATGGATCGATGACGGCAGTAGCGCTGCGGTTGCGGCAGGCGCTCTCAAGCCAGGCTCGGCCCAGGTCCGGCAGTTCCTCGACGTGGTTCTGCCAGGATTGCACGGACAGGTCGAATACCGCCTGTTTCACGGTCTGTGCGTTGCTCTGCATGGGCAGTGCCGGGCCGAAGGCCACGATCACTTCCCGAGCGGCCCGATTGGCCTTGACCTTCTCGCCAGCGCGGGAGAACAAGCTGCCCCACAAACCGCGCATGTAGAAGGGCACGATGGCGCCGTGGGCCTCGGTGGCGGCCTTTTCGAAACCGCGTTTGAACTCGCCCAACTGGCCGTTGCGACTGATGGCGCCCTCCGGGAACAGGCAGACCACGTCGCCGGCATTGAGCCGCTCGGTGACGGCCTCCAGGGCGGCCTTGCTGTTGCCGCTGGAGATGGGGATCACGCCGAACCAGTCCAGAAAACGGCGCAGATACCAGCGTTCGTAGATGCCGCGCTCCATGACGAATTTCACCGGACGCGGGCTGGCGATCTGCACCATGGCCCAGTCGATCCAGCTGATGTGGTTGCCCAGCAGCAACACCCCACCTTGGGCCGGCAGATTTTTCAGGCCCATGACCTCCAGGCGGTAGCCGGTGGAGATCACCCTTGCCAGTAGGAAACGGATCAGCGACTGGGGCAGGGTGTAGAGGGTGTAGGCGGCGCCGGCCAGGGCGATGAAACCCAGGGCCGCCATCACCGCGTAGCTGCCGGATTGGAGCATGGCCGCCGCCACGGTCAGCCCCAGGAAGGCCAGCATGGTCAGGTTCTGCACGAAATTGTTGGCGGCCAGAACCCGGCCCAGGGCCTTTTCACCGGCGTGGAACTGGATCAGCGCATTCAGGGGTACCAGGAACAGGCCGCCGAGAAAACCCAACAAGAAGAAATTGATGCCGTGGGCCAGGGGCGAGCCCAGGCTGGGCAGCATGAACAGCGCCAGGGCAATGCCCAGGGCACCGACCGGGATAAGGCCGGTCTCGATATGTCCGCGGGACGCCCGTCCGGCAAGCACGGAGCCGGCGATGATGCCGATACCGGAGACCGCCAGCAGGCCCTGGATGAGCACCGTATTGGTGGTGCCCAGCGTCTCCTTGGCAAAGGCGGGGAAGGCCGCCAGCACCACCTGGGACAGGGCCCAGAACACGGACAGGCCGATGATGGAAAGCCGTATCACCCGGTTGTTCCAGGCCTCAGCCATGTTCTCGCGCAGGTAGCGGCCGCGGCCGTAGGCGGACCAGTCGAAGTGCATCGCCTCCTGCTCGGCTCGACGTTCCGGCAGCCGCCAGGCCAGCCACATCTCCACCAGGGAGCCGGCGATCAACAGCCAGCCCAGGGGCGCAATCGCAAGCATGGTGGCCTGTGGCGTGCTGTGCGCGGCGCCCTCAAGCCGACCTTCGAACAGGATTGAGAACGCAAAGGTACCCGCCAGAATGGCCGTGGTGGTGGTCGCCTGCACCACGCCGTTCGCCGTGGCGAGTGACTCCTTGCCGACCAGTTCCTTGATATAACCGTACTTGGCCGGCGAATAGATGGCGCTTTGCAGGGCCAGCAGAAAGGTCATGGCGAAGGCCGGCCAGAACCAGCCCAGGTAGTAAAACAGTGTAATCGCTGAGGTGATGACCACCGCGAAGACTGCCGACCAGCGCATCACCACGTTCTTGGGATGACGATCCGCGAGGTAACCCGACGGTGTAAACAGCATAACGAACGGCAGCAGGATCAGGGCGTTGACGACGGCCGTCAGGACGATCTGGGTGTCGCCGTCGTAGCTCTTGAACAGGGTGTTCTGGATGACGATCTTGTGCCCCAGGTCGACGAAGGCGTTGAGGAAGATCATCAGCACGTAGGGAAGAAATCCGGCGATTCGTATCAGCGGTTGCATGTTGGCGATTCCTTACGGGTGAAAGATGGCTGGGAGTATTGACGGGCGTCTCGATATCCACAACCATTGCCGCCGATGTGCCACAATGTGGGCTATTACGTATCGAATGGCGATACTGGAAGCCCCTCATGCCCCAGACAGAGCAACTCATCGACACCCTCAAGCGTAGCCTGAAGGCCCACCGAAAGACGTATCGCGACGTGGCTTTGGCACTGGATCTCTCCGAAGCCAGCGTGAAGCGCTTGTTCTCGGAAAAGAACCTGTCCTTGCAGCGGCTGGACCAAATCTGCGGACTGCTCGAGATCGAGATCTCCGATCTGGTGCAGTCCATGAACGAGCGCTCTCATTCGCTGACCCGCCTTACCCAGGAGCAGGAAAAGGAGATTGCCGGCGATCTGCATCTCCTATTGGTGACGGTCTGCGTGCTCAACCGCTGGACCATGTCGGAGATCATGCAGGCCTTCACGCTCACCGAGCCGGAATGCATCCGCTGCCTGGCCCGCCTGGATCGGCTCAAGCTCATCGATCTGCTTCCCGGCAACCGGGTCAAACTGCGGGTTTCGTCCAATTTCGCCTGGCGGCCGGACGGTCCGATTCAGCGATTCTTCCAGGAGCGCATCAAAGAGGACTTCTTCCGTAGCCGCTTTACCCACGACGACGAACAACTGCTGGTGGTTAACGGTATGTTGTCGGCCAATTCCAACGCCGTGTTCCAGCGCAAGCTCAAACGCCTGTTGCGAGATTTCGACGAACTGAACGACGCGGATGCCGGTCTGCCCCTGGAACAGCGTTTCGGCACCACGGTGGTTCTGGCTATGCGGCCCTGGGGATACGGGGTTTTCGCCAAACTGCGCAGGTCGCAATGAACCCATACATCACTGCCACTGCCTTGTTGCTGTTGAGCAATGTCTTCATGACGTTCGCCTGGTATGCCCATCTGCGCAATCTGGCGGACCGCCCCTGGTTTATCGCCGCCCTGGTGAGTTGGGGGATTGCCGCCTTTGAGTACACCTTTCAGGTTCCGGCCAATCGCATCGGCCACGCAGTGATGAATGTCGGGCAATTGAAGATTCTACAAGAGGTCATCACTCTGATGGTGTTCGTGCCCTTTTCGGTGTTTTACTTGCGGGAACGGCTGACACTGGACTACTTGTGGGCGGGGCTGTGCATCTGCGGTGCGGTGTTCTTTCTGTTTCGCGCCAAGATCATGGGTTGAGTCGGTCAACGGCAGGGGAATAATGTGCGAAACTGATGAACATGGTTCGAGCCGCTCGCCGAACGAGGGGCAGCAATATCCATGGGCTAGCGATGAATGAACCGAACAATCCTAACGTGGTGAAAACGAACTGCCTCGCGTGCAGGGTGCGCAAATCCGCCACCAACGTGTCGAGCTTGGTTTTCGTTGTTGTCCTGTTTCTGGCGGGGTGCGCAACACACTCATCCGTCCAGCCTGTTGCTGACAAGAACCTGCCTATGGATCTGGGGCGTATTCAGGCGTTGGAAGAGAAGGGGGTGACCGTCCAGGTGGCTGTGCCGACCGACGATCAGGTGTCGCGATTCTTTGGCGTCGACATGGCGGGCCACGATATTCAGCCGATCTGGGTGCATATCGACAACCAGAGCGAGGTGAACTACTGGTTGCTTCCCATCGCCGTCGATGCCGATTATTACTCGCCCGACGAGGCTGCCCTGCTGACGGGCGAATCGATTCCGGCGGAACAACGCAATGCCAACCGCCAGCGCTTTCGCGCCAATGCCATGCCCTTTTTCATACCGGCTCATAGCACTCATGAGGGCTATATTTACGGCTCCTACAAGCGTGGCGGGCGATTCATCGATGTACGCCTGTCCGGTCACCTCAAGTTCATCCGTATGCGTTTTGCCGTGCTGCTGCCCACGGAAGGTTTCGATTACGAGAAATCGGAACTGCGTCAGCGCTACGCCAAGGTCGATGAATTGCCTGACCTGCAATTGCCCGCTTGCCGGGAACGGCTGCGTGCCATGGTCTGTTGTACGACCACCTCGGACGGTGAAGGCAAGGGAGATCCCTTGAACATAGCCCTAGTCGGCAGCGGTGAGGACGTTGTCGCAGCCCTGACGGCCAGCGGCTGGAATTTCACCGAGGCCATCACCATCGACAGCATCCGACGCATGATCGGCGCGGCAATCGCCGAGGGCGCTTTCCTTACCGCTCCGGTCAGTTCGCTTTACACCTATGGCCGCTCGCAGGATCTGGCCTTGCAGCGTGGGCGTTCCACCATCAACCAGCGCAATCACATGCGTCTGTGGCTGGCGCCGTTTCGTTGCGAGGGCGAACCGGTGTGGGTGGGGCAGGTCAGTCGCGACATCGGCGTCAAGGTGACCAGCAAGTCGCCGACCCTGACGACCCACATCATCGACCCCGACGTGGACGAAGCCCGCGAGTATCTCCTGCACAGCCTGCTGCACAGAGATGCCGTAAGCCAATTCGCCTTCGTGCGCGGCGTGGGTGAGGCTACACTGGACCAGCCGAGATTCAATCTCACCGATGACCCTTACTTCACCGACGGTATGCGTATGGTGTTGTGGGTTTCCCGCAAGCCGGTGCCGCCGCATATGTCTCAGGATCTGGGTTGGAACGAATCGGCGGATCCGGTTCGCGAGGGCAGGGGAGAACAGCACATGATCCCTGCACTCATGGACGCAATCGGCTCGGGTTCGCGGTAGACCGATGAAGACGAAAAACGATCGGGCGGCAGCGCTCCTTATCGTTTGGGCGCTCGCCGGCTGTGCCGGAAAGCCTCTCCTGCCGTACTCCACTGACACGGTGCCTTTGATGCTGGTTCCGGCCGTCGGGCAGGAAGCGAAGGACCATCGCGGACGCTTTCGGGAGATATTCTGTGCCGCCCTCGAGGCCCGCAAGGAGACGGCGCCGGATTATCGCGACTGCGGTCAGGCACTCACCCGCGTGGGGCGGGAGCCGGATGGCAGCGGAAAACCCGTCGATCTCGGGCCGGCCAACCGTAAGTTCACGGTGGTGTTCGCCCCCGGTTTAGGCTCTGATTGCTTCTCCGGTTGGCTCGCTGAGCAGGACACCATTGCCCGGCATCTGCGGCGATTCGGTTACGACTTGATCAGGGTACAGAGCGGCGGCCTGTCCGACAGTTCGGGCAATGGCCGGCGAATCCGGGACGTGATCCTGGCCCAGCCATCAGCCGACCAAACCCCGGACCTGGTGCTGATCGGCTATTCGAAAGGGGCGGTCGACTCGCTGCAAGCCGTGGTCGACTATCCAGAGATCCGGTCGCGCCTGGCCGCCGTCGTCAGCATTGCCGGCGCCATAGGCGGTTCGCCCCTGGCCAACTCTGCCAGTGATGCCGAGCTGAACCTGATGGAGTATTTCCCCGGTTCCTCTTGCAAGCCTGGAGGAGAAGGCGCGTTGAGCGATTTGCGCCCCGCCACACGCAAGGCCTGGCTGGCGGAGAACCGACTCCCTGAGCAAATCCCGTTTTATTCCGTCGTCACCTTCCCCGATCCGAAACGCATCTCGGGCATGTTGCGCCCCAGCTACCGGAAACTCTCGCGGGTGGATGCACGCAACGACAGCCAACTGATCTTTTACGACCAGGTCATTCCCGGCAGCTATCTCACTGCCTATCTCAATGCGGACCACCTGGCAGCCAGCGTTGCAATCGCCCGGACCCATGAGATTATCGGCGAATTGGCGGCCGACCAGAACGACTATCCACGCGAAGTCCTGTTTGAGGCCCTGCTGCGTCTGGTCGAGGAAGACTTGACTCGTCGTTGAGCTTCACTTGCTTGCGGCGACGCCGGATTCAATGGTCACGTTCAACGCATCGTGTGCCGACTCCCCTCGACGGGCGGCGCTGTGCATAAGGTACACGCGAACGGTATAGTCGCCATTTTCTGGCTGCCGAGAATCAAGCGCATACCTTTCAAATCATGCCACCGCCATGTTGGCTTACCCTTCGTTAAGCTGACCTACATATAGATCTTTGTCAGGAAAATCGGCTAATTCCAGGATAACGCCGAACGCCTGGCCCAGTAGTCAGCGGATGTTTCCACCAGCGTTTGCAATTCCTGTGCGCTTATCTCATCCCAGGCCAGGTTCGGAGCTTGCAGGTTGGACGTCAATTGCTCCGAAGTGGCGGCGCCGCTGAGTACGACATCCGCAAAGGGTTGAGCCAGAATGGCCGCCAGGGCGAGGGCGTCCAGCGAGCCGCCCAGTCGGTGGGCTGTCTTTTCCAGGATTGCCCGCTTGTCCTGAAAATCCGCCGAGGTGTTGCGTTCGGTGAGGCGGCCGTTGGCCACGCCTTCCTTGATGACGACGCCCATGCCTTCATTTCGCGCCTTGGTCAGGGCCGGTCCGGCGCTCGGTTCCAGCAGGTTCCAGGTGGCTTGGACGGTGTCGAACAGGCGCTCGCCGTCGACGCGTATGGCCATGGCGGTTTCCAGTATCTCGGCCTGCTGCGGGCCGCTGAGGGTCAGACCGATGCGCACGCCGGTGGAGTGTATTTCCGCCAGTTCGCGGTGCACCTCGCGGTTTTCCAGCACGCCGCTCTCGAAGGTGGCGGAGTGGATTTGATAGAGGTCCAGATAGCCGCCGAGCTGTGTTTGGGTTTCTTCCCATTGACGCCGCAGCAGCGCGGCGCTGTGGTCCTTTATCTCGTGGTGCTCGGCCTGTACCCGCCAGTCGGCGGTGTAGGTGTAGCCCCACTTGGAGCCGATGGTGACCTCCTCCGGGGGAATGGCGCGGCTGCGCAGCCAGTTGCCGAGGAAGCGTTCGGCGGCGCCATAGGATCGAGCCGCATCGAAATAGCGTACGCCCGCTGCCCAGGCCGCATCCAAGACCGCGTGGGCACGGGCCTCCATCACGCTCGGGTCGATGTCGCCCTGCATGTCCTGCTCGTGGCCCAGATTGATGTAGCCCGGTCGGCCCAGGGCGGCGAGGCCGAGACCGATGGGGGAGACGAGCAGGCCGGAATTGCCGAGAGGTCTGGGTTTCATGGTCGCGGACGCTTTAAATGTCGGATCGGAGTCGCCATGTTGACGGAAAGCGCCAAACCCCTTCAAGCCTCGTGAGCCCATGTCCGCATTCTTTAATCGACTTGCCTTCGACAACCGTTATGCCGACTTGGGCTACGGTTTCTCCACGCCCACCGATCCCACGCCGGTGCCATCGCCCTATCGGGTGCACTTCAACGAGCAGGCCGCAAACCTCATCGACCTGCCTGCGGGTGCGGCCGAGGAGCTGGATTTCGTCGAATTTTTCGCCGGCAACCGTGTCATCCCCGGCGCCCGGCCGGTGGCGCAGGTCTATGCCGGTCACCAGTTCGGTCACTTCGTGCCGGAGCTGGGCGATGGTCGGGCCCTGTTGCTGGGGCAGGTACGCAATCAGGCCGGCGAATCCTGGGACTTGGTGTTGAAGGGCGGCGGACAGACCCCCTATTCCCGCGATGGCGACGGCCGCGCCGTGCTGCGCTCCACCATTCGCGAATACCTGTGCAGCGAGGCCATGCACGCCCTGGGTATTCCGACGACGCGTGCGCTCTGTATTATCGGTACGGACGAGGAGGTCTATCGGGAAGAGATTGAGACGGGCGCGATGTTATTGCGTATGGCGCCCAGTCACGTGCGCTTCGGGCACTTCGAATTCTTTCACCATCACCGGCGCCACGAGGCGGTGAAGCGGCTGGCCGATCATGTCATCGATGAGCATTTCCTCGAGTTGGCGACCGTGACGGGGGAGGCGCGCTACCGCGCCTGGTTCGAAGAGATCGTCCGGCGCACCGCCCGTATGCTTGCCCAGTGGCAGGCGGTAGGGTTTTCGCATGGCGTGATGAATACCGACAACTTTTCCATCCTGGGCCTGACCATCGACTACGGGCCCTACGGCTTCCAAGATGCCTACTCACACGGATTCGTCTGCAACCATTCCGATCATTGGGGCCGCTATGCCTTCGATCAGCAGCCGGCCGTGGGTGCCTGGAACCTGCAACGCCTGGGCAATGCCTTGTCGACCCTGCTCTCGCCCGAGTCGGTGGAGGCTGCGCTGTCGGTCTACGAGAGCGAGTTTGTGCAGACCTATGTGGAACTGATGCGCGCCAAGCTGGGGCTGCTCCAACCCCGCCCGGAAGACCCCCGCCTGATCACCGCGTTGTTGGATCTGCTGGACCAGTACAGGATCGATTACACGCTGTTCTTCCGGCGCCTGAGCTTTGTCTTTTTGGCCCCGGGTAGCGAGGATCTGCGCATGGCCACTATGTTTGCCGATTCCCAAGGCTTCGATCGCTGGCTGAAGGTGTGGCGAAACCGGCTGCTGGCGGAGGGCAGTTCGGACGCCAAGCGCGGAGCCGTCATGCAGGCCGTCAACCCCGCGTATGTGCTGCGCAACTACATGGCGGAGAAGGCGATTCGCAAGGCCAAGGAAAAGGATTACAGCGAGATCGACCGTCTGTTCCGTTTGTTGCGCGAACCCTTCAGCGAGCACGATAACGATGGCGATTATGGCGGGTCCGCCCCGGAATGGGCCAGTGGGCTTGCCGTGAGCTGTTCATCCTAAACCTCGGCCCTGGGCACGCATGATTTCACCCTGAATGGGTGCTGCAGGTGTCGGCGAATCACCAGTATGGTGCCGGTCAAGGGGAACGGTGGCAACCGGGCAGAACGGCACGGAGGAATAGGGTAATGAGTAATGTCAGGTGCGGCATGCCTCGTAGGGATTCAACCTCACGTTCAAGGCACGCAGGCGGTCCTGACGGGTGTCGACCTCTTCGCCCGGCCCATAGCGTATCCAGCGATTGCTGCGATAGACCTCCAGGGGGCGATACTCGTCCTTGTAGGCCATCTTGCGGCATTCGCGAATCCAGTAGCCGAGGTAGAGCCACTCGTTGCCCAGCCGCCGGCTCTCTTCGATCTGCCAGAGGATGGAGTAAACACCCAGCCCCCGGTCTCGGTAATCGGGGTCAAAAAAGGTGTAGACGGCGGATAGGGCATTGATCAGGTGGTCGACCACCGCCACGGCCAGCAAACGGTTCCCTTCGCGAAACTCGTAGAAGCGCGTATCGCCCCATTGATTGGCGAGGAAGTCCACGTACTGATCCGGCGAGGTGTCGTCCATGCCGCCGCCGCGATGACGGCCCTTAACGTAACGTTCGTAGAGTGCGTAATGCTCGTCGTTGAACTCCGCCTTACGCGACTGAACCCGCAACCCATGGTTCGCCTTCCAATTGCGCCGCTGGCTGCGCCGAGGCAAAAAATCCCGAACCGGGAGGCGAATTGGCACGCAGGCGTCGCAGTTGGGGCATTTGGGGCGGTAGACGTAATCGCCGCTACGGCGAAAACCGTGCTGGATCAGATAGCTGTACACCCCGGTGTCAATGTCCGCGCGCGGATCGACAAACAGCATGCCCGCTGCACGTTCAGGCAGGTAGGTGCAGGATTGCTCGGGAATTGCGAAGAAGGCCAACTCCTTTCGCATGGACGGGGGACCTCGGGCTGATTCACAAGGGACTATGACAGCAATCATAGCCGTGTTGCTCCGCTGCGGCGACTGGCGAGCTGAACCTTGGTCAATATTTAAAGCAAAAAAGATACCAGTGTGGGCTGTTGGGCTAATGGCTGTCCACGGGGCAGTCGTGTAGAGGAAGCGCAGAATGATCTGCTGGACTGCTCTCCCCAGACATGAGCTTCGTGTATTCCAGCGTTCGTTCTACTCCACCGGCACCACAGCCAGATCGATTCCCGCCACCTTCCAGCTATCGTCTTCCCACTGAAAGGTGTAGTCGAATCGCAATTGCGACGGCCTCGTCGGAAAGGTTCCGGCTAGCCGTTGAGTACCCTGAGCGGAGTTGAAATTCGTTTCGGTGATCGCCGGTTCGAGGTTTCGCACCACAGTGAGATCCATGGACTGCTCTATGAAACCGCGAAAGGATAGGTTGAATCGTTCAAGGCTGAAGGCTTGGCGAAAGGCGTTGGCGGTTGTGTCTCGAAATCCACTCAAGTCCCGCTTGTTGACAGCTTCCCCGAATCGCAAGGTGGTTTGCATGACCATTTGACGATTTTGCGCGTCGCCCGGTTGCGGTATCGGGATTTTCGAAACTTCCGGAGCTGAAGTGGGCCCGTTCTCTGAATTCATGGCAAACCAAGTGCCCGATATGCCTGCCGCTAAACCGAGGATTATCCCCAATAGCAACATCGATACGGTGTGGTTGGTAGCCATTGACTATTCCCCTGCTTTTTCGCGGCCGAATTGGCATTTTGCGCGATACCTGATGTTCTGTGAATAGGGCAGGAAATATCAAACCAAAGCAAAACACCAATAAATTAATTATTAATAATGTAATTATTTTATAAAAAAATTTGTCAAAAAAATTGACAATACATTAGGGTAGCGATCCATGCGCTTAAATTAAGGGAGTTGGGAACACGGTTTTTTTCTTTATATACAAAATATTGTGTACTGCACATGGAAATCTCATGTTGTCATGAATGACACGCCTGATTGTGGTCGCGAGCACCTGAACGTACCCACATGTGTCAGAGATCTTTACAATTCCTTCGCGTCGAAATCTTGGCGAAACAAGAAAAAGTTATTTATCTATATGATTTTAAAGTAATTATACTTTTATTGGAACGGGTGTTGCTTTAGCGGGTGCACATTCTCGGCATCGAAAGTCGTGGTAGCGACGTAACGGAAAGCGTCGACATTATTTTGTGTTGTTGGTTAGTGCGTGATTCGCGCCGAATGATGGAGTGGTCATGAAGTCCAAGCCTCCCTTTGCCCTTTCCGTGGTCAGCGCTCTGTTGGCTGCCTCTCTGATGGCCGCCAACCCGTTGCATGCCGCAGTCGATTCGCAAACCGGTACTGCGGGCACTGCGGGGACCAACGGTACGGCAGGCAATCCCGGAACGCCAGGCACCGACGGTACCCCTGGTGGCAATGCCAGCGCGAACGCCACTACCGTGAACACCGATGCCACCAATTCGGCCACGGCTTCGGGGGGCAGCGGCGGTTCCGGTGGGGCCGGTGGCACCGGGACGCCCAGCGGAGCGGATGGCGGCGATGGAGGCGATGGCGCAAACGGCGGAAACGCCGACGCCACGGCCGATACCACCGTAAACACCGGCAACGGCAGTTCCGCGGCTACCACCAACGGCGGTGCCGGTGGCAGTGGCGGCGCCGGCGGGCTAGCCAGCGGCGGGGGCACTCCGGGTACCGGAGGCAATGCCGGTAGTGGCGGCAATGCCGTTGTTTCGAGCATCACCAGCAACAGCGGCAGCGGTACCGCCAACGTTACGGCCACGGCCAATGGGGGTACCGGGGGCAACGGCGGCAATGCCGGGGGTAATGGTGGCAACGGTGGTGTTGCCAGCTTCGGCATAGTCGATGGCAGCTCCAACGGTGGTACGGTCAGTGTGCTGGGCACGATCAACGGCGGCCGCGGCGGTTCCGCGACCGGCACCGGAAATGCCGGCGATGGCGCGGCCGCGACGGCGGTCAATGCGCTCACCGGCTCCACCAGCGGAACCTTGACCTTCAATCAGAATGTCAATGGCGGAGATAGCGGCGCGGTCCAGGACGGCACCAACGGAACCGCCGGCTCCGCCTTCAGTTCGCTGACCAAGGACGCCACCCTGGATGCCAGTCCTCCGTCCGCTCTCACCGTGAACACCGATGCCTTCGCCGGTAACGGCGGAACACGCAACAGCGCTTCAGGTACGGCGGCGGATGGTGCCGTCGGCACCGCCAACAGCACGGCTATCAACGACGGCGGCAGCGCCAGGGCGGCCACCGATGCGCGCGGCGGTAACGGCGGCGTAGGTCAGAATGGTGCCAACGGCGGCGATGGGGGTGATTCCTTCTCCAACGCCACGGCCGAGACCTTCGGTGATGGCAATCGGGTCGATGCCGACGGCTTCGCCGGGTTTGCCAGCGGTCGCGGCGGCACCGTATCCACGGGAAGCGGAAGTACCGGCGGCACCGGTGGCGATGCCACCAGCTCCTCCACCGCGACCGCTAACGGCAACAGTATCGCCGATGCCACTGACAATGCCGCAGGCGGTACCGGGGGTACCGTGAGCGGCGGTACCGGCAGTGGCGGAAGCGGCGGTACGGGTATCTCCACCGCGGTTGCCAGCAATGCGGGTAGTTCCTCTGTGTCGGCCAGTGCCTCGGCCAGTGGCGGCAGCGGAGGAACCGGCCGTGGCGTCGGCGAGTCGGGCGGCGGCGGTGGTGCTGGCCTCGTGATCGGAACCAGCGGTACTTCCAGCGGCGGGGCCAATGTGGCGGTGACCGGAAACGCCACGGGTGGCGCCGGTGGCAGCGGCCTCGCCGGGGCCGACGGCGGCAACGGCGGCAACGGCACCGTCAACAACCAGCTCTCCGGCTCCACCTCCGGTCTGTTGACGCTCACCCAGACATCGCAGGGCGGAGCAGGCGGCAGTTCCGACGGCGGTGGCAATGCCGGCGATGGCGGATTCGGCGATGCCCTGTTGAATGCCAACAACACCGGCGGCGGCAATCTCACCATGAATGTCAACGCCAGGGGGGGCAACGGTGGTGCAGCGTCCAACGGCAGCAATGCCGGTAGCGGTGGTGCGGCCACCTTTGGTGCAGGTCCGGGAACGGTCACCGGCGTGTCGAACAGCGGCGCGGACGTTATTGTGAATGCCGATGCCCGGGGCGGGAGCGGGGGCTCTGCCAGTGGCACCGGCAATGCTGGCAGTGGTGCCAGTGTCGCTATCACTAACGCCGTTGGTGGCAGCACCGGTGGCGATCTGACGCTGCGCCAGGAGGTAACCGGTGGCAATAGCGGTACGGTCGATAGTGGCGTCAACGGCACCGCGGGGTCCGCGCTCAGTTCCTTGACCAAGGATACTAGCGGCGACGCCGACAAGCCTGCGTCCCTGTTCGTGGACGTCGATGCCTTTGGCGGTTCCGGTGGCACCCGCGACGATGCTGGCGGCGCGGCGGCCGACGGGGCGGACGGCACGGCCACGGCCGTGGCCATCAACGATGGTGGCAATGCACGAACCCTGACCGACGCTCGCGGTGGTAATGGCGGTGCTGGGACCAATGGTGCCAGTGGTGGCAACGGCGGTGATGCTTTCTCCACCAGCAACGCGACCACCTCCGGGGATGGCAACAGCATCGACGTGGACGGAAACGCCGGTATCGCCAGCGGCATCGGTGGAAGTGTGGCCAACGGAACCGGCAGTGACGGGGGAACCGGCGGTAATGCCACCGGTAGTTCCATGGGCACAGCCTTGGGCGACAGTATTGTCAACGTTAACGACGACGCCTTTGCCGGCAGCGGCGGCTCGGTGAACAGCGGCACCGGTAGCGGCGGCAATGGCGGCAACGGCAGCTCCAGTGCCACCGGCAGCAATGTCGGTGGATCGTCGGTCACGGTCGCTGCGGACGGCCGTGGCGGTTCCGGTGGCACTGGACGCGGTGCGGGCGAGAGCGGCGGCGATGGTGGCGACGGTACCGTCGTAGCCGCCAGTGGTATGTCTACCACCGGCAACGTCTCCGTTAGCGGACAGAGTTTCGGTGGTACCGGTGGTGCAGGTTTCAGCGGCGCAACCGGGGGTAGCGGCGGCGACGCCACCATCACCAATGCCTTGACCGGTTCCACCTCCGGCTCCCTGACGCTCACCCAGACCTCCACCGGCGGTAACGGCGGCAGCGCCGATGGCGGCGGCGCGGCCGGGGACGCTGGCAGTGGGACTGTTTCATTGGTTGGCAACAACACCGGTGGCGGCACCTTGAACGCCAGCGCCACCGCCAATGGCGGAACTGGCGGAGCGGGCGCCAATGGCTCTAACGCTGGCCAGGGTGGAACCGCCGTGTTGGCCGGTATCAGCGGTATCTCGGCTACCGGCGGCACGGTCAATGTGACCGGCACGGCCAACGGCGGTGACGGTGGCGGCGTCACGGGTACCGGTAACGCCGGCGCCGGCGCCAGTATTTCCGTGACCGATCAGGTGTCCGGTTCCAGCAATGGGGGGGCGCTGAACCTCACCCAGAACGTCACAGGCGGTAACAGCGGCTCTGTGCAAACCGGTGCCAATGGCACCGCCGGCAGCGCGTTCAGCTCCCTGACCAAGGACGCCACCCTGGACGCAAACGGTCCGAGCAGCCTGTTCGTGGATGTCGATGCCTGGGGCGGTACCGGCGGACAGCGCGACGCCACTATGGGCGCGGCAGCCAATGGCGCGGACGGTACTGCCAACGCATCGGCAAGCAACGACGATGGCAGTGTTCGTGCGCAAACCGATGCCCGAGGCGGTAACGGTGGCCTCGGCCGCAATGGCGCCGATGGTGGTGACGGCGGCGATTCGGTGTCTACCGCGGCGGCGACCAGCTTTGGGGATGGCAATCGCGTCGATGTGGACGGTTTTGCCGGTCTGGCCTCTGGGTCGGGCGGAACGATCATCACTGGTGATGGCAGCCTGGCCGGCAGCGGGGGTAACGCCACCAGTTCGTCGGTCGGTACCGCCAATGGCAACAGCATCGTCGACGCCAGGGATTCCGCCACCGGTGGTTCCGGCGGCGGCGTCAACAGCGGCACCGGCACGGGCGGCGCGGGTGGCAACGCTCAGTCTTCCAGTACCGGGAGCAATACGGGCAGCTCCAGTATCACCGTCATCGCAGGTGCCAGCGGCGGCAGCGGCGGTACCGGCAGGGGCGTGGGCGAGTCCGGCGGGGCCGCTGGCAACGCCGTGGTTATTAATACAAGCGGTACCTCGACTGGCGCAGCGAGTGTTGCGATCAGTGCTACCGCCAATGGCGGTGTCGGTGGCGCGGGCCTGGACGGTGCTGACGGCGGTCTTGGAGGCAACGGCGACATCGATAACCAGCTCTCCGGTGCTACCTCCGGTTTGCTCACCCTCACCGAGAACGCCAACGGTGGCGACGGCGGCAGCTCGACCGGTGGCGGAAACGCCGGTGACGGCGGTGTGGGCAATGCCACCCTGATTGCGAACAACACCGGGGGCGGTGGCCTCACGATGAATGTGAACGTTACTGGCGGCAACGGTGGTGCGGGCAGCACGGACAGCAATGCCGGCAATGGTGGCTCGGCCACGTTTGGTGCCGGCTCTGGCGCCGTTAGTGGCGTGTCAAACAACGGTGCAACGGTCACCGTAAACGCCAACGCCACAGGGGGCAACGGTGGCTCGGCGAACGGCACAGGCGATGCCGGCAGTGGCGGTAGCCTCGCCGTTACCAACGCGGTGACCGGCAACACCACCGGTACCTTGAATCTGCGCCAGAACATCACCGGAGGCAATGCCGGGCTGGTGGACAGTGGGGCCAACGGAACCGCCGGTTCCGCCTTCAGCTCCTTGAGCCGCGATGTTACCGCCGACACCGACAAACCGGCGGTTTTGGACGTGCGCACACAGGCTTTTGGCGGTTCAGGAGCGCAGCGCGACGACACCAGCGGTACTGCATCTGCGGGCGCCATGGGCACCTCGATTACCAATGCGGTCAATGATGGTGGCACGGCGACTGCCGTCAGCGATGCCCGCGGCGGGAGCGGCGGGGCCGGGGTCAACGGCGCCAGTGGTGGGGCCGGCGGCGACGCGGTTTCCATGAGCTCTGTCACCACCAGTGGTGACGGCAACACCATCAGCGTTAACGGTAATGCCGGTTTGTCCGGCGGTATCGGCGGTGCTCTCACCAATGCCACGGGTGGAACTGCCGGCAACGGCGGCAATGCCACGAGCACTTCCATGGGCATGGCCCTGGGTAACAGCACGGTCAACGTCGACGACAATGCCTTTGCCGCCACCGGTGGCAGCGTCAACAGCGGCACCGGATCTGGTGGTAACGGTGGCAACGGAAATTCGACCGCCACCGGCAGCAACAACGGCGCTTCCGCGGTAACGGTTACCGCGGATGGACGCGGTGGCTTGGGTGGACTTGGTCGTGGGACGGGCGAGTCCGGCGGTCGCGGCGGTGACGGTACCGTGGTCTCTGCCAGCGGTAGCTCCGTCAGTGGCAACGTACTGGTGTCGGGTTTGGCCTTCGGAGGCGGAGGTGGCGGCGGTTTTCAGGGCGCCGATGCGGGTGACGGCGGCAATGCCAGCGTCGCCAATGCCTTGAGCGGCTCTACCGCCGGCACGCTGACGTTGACGCAAACCTCCAGCGGTGGCACGGGTGGTCTGTCCGACGGTGGTGGTACCGGCGGCAACGGCGGCGTCGGCACGGCCAGTCTGGCCGGCAACAATACCGGCGGAGGCAATTTGAACGCGACTGCCGACGCGAATGGTGGCAATGGCGGCAGCGGCAGTAATGGCTCCGACGCTGGCGATGGCGGGACCGCCGTGCTTGCCGGTGTCAGCGGCACCTCCGCGACCGGCGGGACGTTAAACATAACCGGCTCGGCGGATGGCGGAAACGGTGGTTCCGCCACGGATACGGGCAATGCCGGCAACGGCGGTAGCGTATCCGTCACCGACCAGGTGACCGGTTCCACCAGCGGCACATTGACCCTCACCCAGAACGTCACTGGCGGCAACAGCGGCGCGGTCGATACCGGCCTCAATGGCAGTGCTGGTAGCGCCTTCAACTCCCTCACCAAGGACACTCGCGGGGATGCGGAGAAGGCCAGCAGCCTGTTCGTGGATATCGATTCCTTCGGCGGCAACGGCGGCGAGCGGGACGACAGCACCGGCCAGGCGGCCGCAGGTGCCATGGGCACCGGCAATGCCGTAGCGATCAATGACGCAGGCAGCGCCCGGGTCCAAGCCGATGTGCGCGGTGGCACCGGTGGGGTTGGCCGCAACGGGGCCGATAGCGGCGACGGTGGCGGCGCCATGAGCACCGTTACTGGGGAGACCTTTACCGACGGCGCCACGGTCAATGTGGACAACTTCTCCGGCAGTTTCGGCGGCAGTGGCAACGGCGGTGCCGTTCTGAACGGCGTTGGCAGCGTCGGCGGACGCGGCGGCGACGCGGTCGGCAGCTCCATCGGCACGGCCCATGGGGACAGCTTGGTCACAGTCAACGACACCGCAGATGGTGGCGACGGTGGCGATATCAGCAGCGGCACAGGCAGCGGGGGCCGCGGCGGTGACGCCACTTCCAGTACTATGGCGAGTAACTCCACTGCTGCGACCACGGTTACCGGTATTTTTTCAACTTCCGTAGCTCGCGGCGGTATCGGCGGGGTCGCCCGCGGTGCCGGCGAGGTGGCGGGAACCGGTGGCGATGCTAGCGCCAGCGCCCAAGGCATGGGTGGCGCGGGGGCCTCCGCGAATGCAACGGCCACCGGCGGTGCGGCCGGCAGCGCCCTGGACGGTGCCGGCGTCGGTCTGGGCGGCAATGCCTTCGCCAACGCCACCGCCTCCGGGACTGCCGGGTCAGCGACGGCGACCGCCAACGCGGGAAACTCGGACGGCAACCTGGTCAACGATCTCACCACCACCGCGGTAGCCACGGTGGGCAGCACGGTGAATTCTCAGGCCAGCGCCCAATTCAGCGGTGCGGGTTTCAGTGTGGCCGATGTCGCCGGGCAGCAAGCCGCCTCGTTGGGCTATGCCGCGCCGGCGAATGCCGTCAGCCTTCCGTTGGTGGAGGGCAACGCCGTGCACGCCAACTTCGATGTCAGCGGCATCAATGGCCCACGTACCACCAACGACAGCGGTCAGTTGGACAGTGACGTTTTTGGCGTCGGCGTGTTGGCCGGCAGCTATGCGCAGGATGGCACAGGCACCCTACGCACCTCCACCGCTACGGCCAATTTCGATGTAGACACCAGCTTGTTGCAGACCGGCAGCCAGGATCTGCTGGTGGGCTTCATGAATCCGGTCCTCACCGGCAACGCCTTCAACGACCCGGATTTCGCCGTTCGCCTGCGCATCAACGTGGAGGGGGGTGCCAGCGAATTTGATCAGACCTTTACCAATGAAACCGATCTGCTCAATTTCTTTAGCGGAAACACGCTGAGCCTTGGGAATACCCTCGGTCTGCTGGACGCTGGCGATCTTGATATCGATTTCACCCTGAATGTCACCTCCGATGATCCGGGCTCCGGTTTTGCAGTGGACTTCATCCATGGCAACTCCACCCAAACGGCCCGTGCGGTGCCCTTCGTGCCCAACACCGACATTGATGTCGGCGATCGCCACGTGGGCGACATGCCCCTGGTCGGTGTGCAGGTGCAGAATGTGGCCGTGGCCGGCTCAGATAACGCCCAGGCGAGCTTCACCGGCACCACAGGCGATGCAACGACCAATAGCGGAACCATCAATGCCTTGGCCGCCGGTGCCAGCGACAACACCAGCCTGCAAGTCGGTGTCGACACCAGCACCTCGGGCAACAAGACCGGTACGGCGACCATTCAGCTCAGCACCGATGGCAGTGCGACCGGCAACGCCGAGGTCTTCGGCTCGACGGATGTCACCGTCACCAGCACGGTCTACAATTTCGCTGATCCCACCGTCAACAATGCCCCGGTGGCGCTGGCCAATGTGCGTGAGGGCGAGGTCTCCCAGCAGGCTCTGTCCATCAGCAATAATGCCCCCAGCGATGGTTTCTCCGAGAACCTCAATGCCAGCGCCGGCACTACCACGGGCGACGCCAACGCCAGCGGCAGTTTCACCGGTCTGGTGGCCCAGCAGACCGATACCACCAGCGTGATCGTTGGCATCGACACTACCACCGCCGGTAGCAAGACCGGCACCGTGGATGTGGACTTCGTCTCCGACGGTACCGGTATCAACAGCCTGGGTCAGACCAGCCTTGGTTCGCAGACCGTCAACGTCTCCGGCGATGTCTTCCGCCTTGCCGAGGCGGGCGCCCACAGCCCCGAACCGGTGAACCTCGGCGATGCCCACGTGGGTGACAGCGTGCAGCAGGCCCTGTCGATCACCAACACCGCGGCGGCCGACGGCTTCTCCGAAAGCCTCAACGCCAGTATCGGTGGCGATACGGGCGACATCAGCACCAGCGGCAGCTTCAACCTGCTCGGTGCCCAGCAGACCGACAACAGCAGTCTGGTGGTGACCCTGGATACCTCCAGCGTCGGCAACAAGACCGGCAGCGCCACCATCAGCCTGCAATCGGATGGCACCGGCACCAGCAACATCGTGCCCAACATCGATCTGGCCGATCAGACGGTCAACGCCACCGGCACGGTTTATCGTCTTGC
>JAGRGI010000191.1 GCA_020445565.1 Chromatiales bacterium | reverse complement strand
CCCGCATCGGCTTCGGCTCCACCGCCGTCATTACCGGCGACATTACCCAAGTGGATCTGCCGCGCAATCAGACCTCCGGTCTGCGCCATGTCATGGAGGTGTTGCGGGACGTGGACGGCATCAGCTTCACCCTCTTCAAGGCCCGCGACGTGGTGCGCCACCCCCTGGTTCAGCGCATCGTCGCTGCCTATGATCGCCATGAGGGCGAGACGGGCGGGTCGTGAGCGGGGAGCGGGAAACCGTGCTGGAAACGCCGCGTCTTGGGTTGCTGGTGCAGGATGCCACGACGCAAGGCATCGGGCTGACCGCGGACAGGCTGCTTCGCTGGGCCGGTGCCTCCCTGGATCCTCTGCGCGAAGAGCAGGAAGAACTGGTCATCCGCTTGGTGGACGAGGGCGAAAGCGCGCAACTCAATGGCGCCTATCGCGGTAAGCCCGGTCCCACCAATGTGTTGTCTTTCCCCTATGAAAAGCCCCCTGGCATGGACGATCTTCCGCACATTGGCGACTTGGTGATCTGCAAGCAGGTTGTCGAACGCGAGGCCCAGGAGCAAGGCAAGTCTGCCGAATCACACTATGCGCACATGGTGGTGCACGGCGTGCTGCATCTGCGTGGATTCGATCATTTGAGCGATGAAGAGGCCCAAATCATGGAAACCCTGGAGACCCGAATTCTTGCAGGGCTGGGCTTCCCCGACCCCTATCAGGAGCATCAGGAAACATGAGTGAGGACCGATCGAGCAAGGGCACGCCGCAGCGATCCTGGATTGAGCGAATCAGTCAAGCCCTGCTGGGCGAGCCCCAAGACCGCGAACAACTCGTCGATCTGCTGCGCGACTCCGAGCGCCGCAACCTCATCAACCCCGATGCCCTGGCCATGATCGAAGGCGTCTTGGACGTCTCCAACCTGCGGGTGCGCGATATCATGATTCCACGCCCGCAGATGGTGGTGGTCTATCGCACCCAGACGCCGGAGGAGTTCCTACCCGCCGTGATTCGCTCGGCCCATTCGCGGATTCCCGTGCTCAGCGAGCCGGAAGGGGAGTTGGTGGGCATACTCATGGCCAAGGACCTGCTCGGCTATTGTTTTGGCGGTTCTGATCGGCGCTTCGATCTGCGCGACGTGATGCGGCCCGCCACTGTGGTACCGGAGAGCAAACGCCTCGATGTCATGCTGCGCGAGTTTCGCAGCAGCCGGAATCACATGGCCATCGTGGTGGACGAATACGGCAAGGTATCCGGTCTGGTGACCATCGAGGACGTGCTCGAACAGATCGTCGGCGATATCGAAGACGAGCACGATGTCGACGAGCATACCCAGATCCTTCAGCACAGCGAACATGAGTACACCATCAAGGCCCTCACCCAGGTGGAAGACTTCAATGAGGTCTGTGGCGCCGATTTCCCCGACGACGAATTCGACACCATCGGCGGTTTGGTGCTGCATGGCTTCGGTCGGGTGCCGGAACGTGGCGAGGAGATCACCCTTGGGCGTTTCCGCTTTCGCGTCATGCGCTCTGACAAGCGGCGCGTGCACTTGCTGCGGGTACAGCGTTTGGCAGCGGCCTCTGGCGAATCGGTGTGATACCGCGGCAAGCCGTCTGAGGAGACTCTCCCACTAACCTGTTTCGGATTAAACCGTGTCCCTCGCATCTTTTGCCGGCTGGCGCGGCACTTTGTTGGCTTTGGTTGCCGGCAGCGCGCTTCCTTTGGCCTTTGCGCCATTGAATCTGCATCCGCTGGGCCCGCTTTCCGTGGCAGGACTGTTCTTGTTGTGGACAGCCGCCACGCCCCGCCGTGCGGCGATCCTGGGGTATGCCTTCGGTCTGGGTATGTTCACCGTCGGGGCCACCTGGGTGTATATCAGCTTCCTGAAATTCGGCGGTATTCCGGTCTGGATGGGAGTGCTGCTCACCGTCGGTTTCGTGCTCATCATGGCGGTCTACCCGGCATTGGCCGGCTACGTCGCCAACCGCTGGTTTCGTGGCGAAATCACGCTACGCCTGCTGCTCATCTATCCGCTGCTGTGGACCGCCGCCGAATGGCTCCGTGGCTGGTTGTTCACGGGATTCAACTGGCTCAATCTGGGGTCGGCGCAGATCGAGACCCCATTCGCTGGATTCGTCCCCATTTTCGGCGGCTACGGTGTCAGCGCGGTTGTTGCGATCCTGGCGGGCGCGCTGGCGTGTTTAGTGGTGCGGGAACGGGCCAGACAGGGCTGGGCCGTGGCGGTCATTTTCGGTCTGCCGATCATGGGTGGATTGCTGAATCAGGTTGCCTGGACCGAACCCTCGGGCCCGCCTCTGCGCGCCACCCTGGTGCAAGGCAACGTGCCCCAGGAGGAAAAATGGCAACGCAGCGGGCTGAATGTCAGCCTGCATTCCTATCTGGATCTCAGCCGCGCCAACTGGGACAGCGCTATCGTGGTCTGGCCCGAAACGGCCATACCCGCCTTTCGTCACCGGGTTGAGGAATCCTATCTGCAACCCTTGAGCGAGGAGGCGGGGGAGCATGGCGTTTCCCTGTTGCTGGGTGTGCCGGTTCGCGCCGACGATTCCAGCGAATATTTCAACAGTATGATCGCGCTGGGCGCCGGTCAGGGGCGTTACGACAAGCGTCATCTGGTGCCTTTCGGTGAATATCTGCCGATGAAATCGGCCTTGGCGGCCATCGTCGATTTTCTCGAAATTCCCCTGTCTGATTTCAGCTCTGGCGACGATCTGCAATCCCTGCCGACCCTGGCCGGCTACCCGGTGGGCGTATCGATCTGCTACGAAGACGCTTACGGGCGGGAAGTGGCCGAAGCCCTGCCGCAGGCACAGATCCTGGTCAACGCCAGTAACGACGCCTGGTTCGGTGATTCTCTTGCGCCCCCCCAACACCTGCAAATCGCCCGCATGCGGGCGCTGGAAACCGGGCGTTATCTGCTGAGGGCCACCAACACGGGTATCTCCGCGATCATCGGTCCCAGGGGCGAAGAACTGGCCCGCTCGGCACAGTTCGAACAATCCGTAGTCACTGGCGACGTCCGCCCTATGAAGGGGGCTACGCCCTATGTGTACTGGCGCGACTGGGGACTTCTGCTGCTGTTGGCGCCACTGGTATTTTTGGTGCGTCGGCGGGGCTGAACTATAGTTGCCAACAGGGCTGAACGACCGTGTCGACGCGGGAATCCATTAGAGGAGGACCCGAAAATGCACCTGAAACCCATTATCGCCGCAGTCGTGGCCATGTGTGCACTGCTGGTTCTGCCGGAGACCGCCGCGGCAGCCGCCGATCCTGTCAATCAAGCCATCACTTTGGGTGATACCGCTGCCCTGTCCCGTCTGATCGCGGACGGCGCGGCCTTGAATGGCGATGACCCCGACTCCGCGCCGGTCGTGTTGGCTGCCGGTCTGGGCGATACGGGGGCCTTACGGCTGCTTCTGGACAGCGGCGCCAAACCTCTGCCGGATGCAGCCTGGGCCGCTGCTCGCGAAGGGCGGCGCGAGGCACTGACCCTGTTGCTGGACCGGGGAGTACCTGTCAACAGCGCCGATCCCTACGATATGACGCCGTTGATGCTGGCCTCGCTGCATGGTCACGCCGGTATCGTTTCGGATTTGCTGGCCCGCGGTGCCAAGGTGGATGCGCGCGAAGTGGTTTACGGTTATACCGCGCTGATTCTCGCCGCTGCCCATGGCTACGCCGGTATTGTGGAGCAATTGGCGGAACATGGCGCCGATCCCAATGCCCGGACCGTGGACGACAAAACCGCCCTGAGCTGGGCCGTCGCCAAATCCGGAACCAACCCCGAATACCAACCGGTCATCTCCCTGTTGAAACGCTACGGCGCCGGGGAGTGAGCCTCTGCGGGTAGCGGCCGGGGCGACACTGGAGCGGTGTCCCGGTTCTTGTTCAAGCAGAGGAAACTTTGACACGGAAGTGCACTCAAACTGTGCCATCATGGAATCTGCGCCATGAGTATTGCCGCAAAGGAACCGAAGCCGCCATGAAATCCTTGCAACGCGCATTGCGGCGCCATCATCTGCGCCGTCTGTGCCGCAAGCGCCGCCGATACCACGGCGGCTATGCCGGTTCAAGCCCTCGTTCGCTGGGCAAGGTGTTGAGTACGCCTTGTGCCTGCTCCTGCTGGATGTGTGGAAATCGGCGTCAGTATCACGGCCCTGCCTGGCAGGAACGCAGGATGGCCTCCGTCAGCATTGAATTTTGTCGCTTGCTTGAAAGGGAGTAAGTAAACTTATCCAGACATAAATAAATTGGCGCCGTTCTTGCTGTGTAGCAGCAGCAAACAGCCCGTGGTACCGCCGCGGCGGTAAGCATCGGAAATCAGTGATATTCGCCGGGACTACGCCCATGAACCCAGCATTGAAGGATAGTGTGTACCTGCAGCGGGAGAAGCTCGCGCGCACCCTGCGCGATCCGCTGGAGCGATTGTCTCAACATTGCGCGCCCGTTTGGGGTGACCGTGAGTGCCTGAATCAGGTCCTGCTGCAGGGTATGGCCAGTGTGCCTCACTGCGCCGAGCTCTATTGTCTGGATACCGACGGTATTCAGCTGTGCGACAACGTCGGCACTCAGGGATTGGATCATTCGCACTTCGGCCGCGATCGTTCACAGCGTCCCTACATGAAAGAAGCCGTGCCGGCCTGGGGATTTCTGTTGTCCGACGCCTACATCAATCTTCCGGAGCACCGCCCTTCGCTGACCGCATTGCAAGTGGTGCGTCGTGACGGTGCAACGGTGGGCTTCCTGGGCGCCGATTTTGATCTGCGCGACCTGCCGGTAACCCAGGAGCTGTACCAGGAGCCGCTTGCCTGGCGCCAGATCAAGGGCGACCCCGCGATCCGCGGCCTGCTGTTCCAGCAAAAGCGGGTCGAGAGCCCCATGGATCGGAATCAGGAGATGTCCTTGTCGATATTGGAGGAATTGCTCACCCTGCGCGGTGTGTTTCAATGCATGATTCACTTTTCCAGCAGCCGGGTAACCGTCTGGACCGTGGACGATCCCTTCCGCTACCGGATACTCGACCACGAAGACCTCAGCGATCCCGACATTTGCCTGGTGCACCCGCTAAGCAAGTATCCACAGGATGCAAAGATCCCCCAATCGGCGATTCGCCCCCTGCTCGACAGACTGAGCATGTTGCGCATGGCCGACGAGGTGATCTATCTGCGGACTTCGTCCATCAATGTCTACAACGGTTTGGTCAGCCTGACGTTTTCCTGTGATGGCTCGCACTACATGACCTACGACGAATTCCTCGGCAAGGAAAAGGAATTCTGGTTCGGAAGGGGAGCCTGAACACCAGTGCACAGCGGGGCAGCGCACCGAGGCGCTGCCCCGCAACCGTGTGTTTCTGTACAGGCAGCGTTGTCAACGAGCCGTGGGGGTGGCACGATGTTCATCGCTCGGCTTGCCCTGCACGAGTCACCTGAAACAAAACCGAGGACAACCGGTCTACCAACCTATGTACTGGCGGAACCAAAGGCAATCGGCTCCCTTGTTCGATTTCGGATCGCATGGCGTCCGGGCGGCAATGGTGGTTTTGCTGTTTGCCTTGTTCAGTCAATGGTTGCCGGCAGCGCCCTTGGACTCCGGTGCAGCCCAGCCCTGGTCCCATCATGCTGCCGGTGAGATGGAGGCTGACCATCACCCTTGCTGTCCCGATCGTTGCGACTGCCCCGATTGCGCCCCGGACAATGCTTGCGACGATTGTCCGTTTTCCGCTGTTGCCCTGCCGAGCCGGTTTGCCGATGCCCCGGTGATCCTGGACATCCCCCACGGAACACCGCTATTGAGGCTGACCGAACCGCCGGTCTACTCGCCCTTCCGACCTCCACGACGCTGATCTGCCAGTACATGTTCCGCCTTCCCCGCCGCTAGGGCGTGGGTGGGTCGTTTCCGTATGTTTGGAGAACAGCGAATGAATCAGAGATCTTTTGCGTGGCTGGGGGCCGTCGTGCTCCTGTCCGGCTGCGCGACGTTGACGCCCCAGGCGGGGTTCGACGAGGTAAGCCGCGACAGCGGCTCGCGGCTGGAGCAGAAAATCCATTGGTATCAGGGCGGTGCAGAAGACCAAGCGGCCAGGCAAGCCGTCGATGCCTTGCTGGCCAAAGAGTTGGATGTGGATGGGGCGATACAGCTCGCCTTGCTGAATAACCAACAGTTACAGGCGACCTATACCGAGCTGGGCATTTCCCAGGCCAATCTGGTGCAAGCCGGACTGTTGCGCAATCCCGTCTTCAGTGGAACATGGAAATACGAGCATGGAGACCGGGGCCGTCCGGCGCTGGATTTCGAGCTTGGTTTCGAGTTCCTCAACATTCTTTTCATACCTCTGCGTACCAAGGTGGCCGAGGCCGAATTTACCTTGGCTAAACACCGGGTGACCGCCATGGTGCTGGATCACGCCGCCGCTACCCGCAGTGCCTTTTACCGCTATCAGGCCGATGCCTGGATAGTCGACATCATGGCGGAGGCAGTGGCCGCCGCCAGTGCCTCGCTGGGGGCGGCCGAACGCCTGCGCGCGGCCGGCAACATCACCGAGGCGATGCTCGATGGCTACCGCCTGCTGGCTGCCGAGGCCCGTCTCGCTCATGGCAGAGCAAGCGCAGCGGCGGGGGCCAGCCGCGAGCAATTGAATGTGTTGATGGGCCTGGATGGTCGGTCAGCGAACTGGACCGCAGCCGCCCAGCTGGCTCCGCTTCCCGCAACGCCACTGAACCTGAGTGCGGTGGAACAGCAGGCCCGGGACGTCAGTCTGGATCTGGAGATTCTGCGTGCCCGCATCGGAGTGCTCGCCGCCGTTGCCGGCATCAAGAAGGTGGAGTCGGTATTGCCGGATCTGGAACTGGGCTATGCCTGGGAAAAATCCATAGATGGCGAAATCGAATCCGGGCCCGCGATCTCCCTGCCCATCCCCTTGTTTGATTTCGGACAGGCGCGTCGCTATGCGGCGGCCATGGAAATGGAGCGTGCCCAGGCAGATTACCGCGCCAAGGCGGTGGAGGTGCAGTCGGCCGCACGGGCGGCCGTGGCCAGGCTCAAGGCAACCCGAGGCGCGGTGGAAACCATGGTGGACGAATTGATACCCCTGTCGGCACGTATGCAGAAAGCGGCATTGCTGGAATACAACGCCATGCAGATCGGGGTGTTTCGTCTGATCGGCGCCTACGAGAAACGCCTGACGATCTATCAGCGTTTTGTCGAGGCGTTGCGCGATTACTGGCTGGCCCGGGCCGATCTGCAAACCTTACTTTCCGGGCGTGCGGTAGAGATTACCGCGGGCCCCGCGCCCTCCATGGCCTCGTCCATGAGCGGTGATGCCGGAGGACATTGAGATGAAGATAACCCGACGCGATTTGATTGCCCGTTCCGGTCTGGCCGGTGCCGCTGCCCTTGCCGGTGTGAGTGTGGCTCCCAAAGCCGAGGCAGCCACCCGCTACAAGCATTGGGAGCATTCGTACAGCGGCGGAGCAGTGGATGTGCCCGCGAAACCTCCGGTACAGCCTGGTAAGGGATATAGGCCGGTCACGGTTCCCAATGGCGCAACCTTGCCGTTTCGGATCGTCAACGGTGTGAAGGTGTTTCATCTTACCGTGGACGAGGTGTTTCACCAGATTGCCCCTGGCATCAAGGCCCATATGTGGGGTTATGGGGGGCGCGTGAACAGTACGGTGATCGAGGCCGTGGAGGGGGAGAGGGTTCGGATCTACGTGACCAACCGGCTCAAGGTGCCCACCACCGTTCACTGGCACGGTCTCTTCCTGCCCAATGGCATGGACGGCGTGGCCGGTGTGACTCAACCGCCGATCCCGCCCGGCGAGACCTGGCGCTATGAATGGACCCTGCGTCAGCACGGTACCTTCATGTACCACTCGCACTTCGACGCCATGACACAGGAAGGTATGGGGCTGTCGGGCATGTTCATCGTTCATCCGCGCAATCCGGAGCCCGAAGATCGCGTGGATCGGGATTTCGTGCTGTTGATGAACGAGTACAAGATCGAGCCCGGCACCTGGCGCCCCGATCCGAACGAAATGACCGATTTCAACAT
>JAGRGI010000190.1 GCA_020445565.1 Chromatiales bacterium | reverse complement strand
CGGCCTGGTGATGCTGCTGCCCCACGGATACGAGGGTCAGGGGCCGGAACATTCCTCCGGGAGACCGGAGCGCTACAAGCAGCTTTGCGCGGAACACAATATCCAGCTTTGCTTCCCCACCACACCGGCACAGATGTTTCACATGCTGCGCCGCCAGCATGTGCGTCCCTACCGCAAACCGCTGATCGTGATGAGCCCCAAGAGCCTGCTGCGACACAAGCTCTCCACATCGACGTTGGAAGACTTGACCGACGGTGCCTTCCAGACCGTCATCCCGGAACAGGATCCGTTGAACGAATCCGACGTGGTACGGGTGGTCTGCTGCACCGGCAAGGTCTACTTTGACCTGCTGGAAACCCGCCGGTCACGGGGCATCCGCGATGTCGCGATACTGCGCGTCGAACAAGTCTATCCCTTCCCCAAGGACGAGTTCGGCGCCCAATTGGAGCGTTATCCGAATGCGCGCGAACTGGTCTGGTGCCAGGAGGAACCCCAGAACCAGGGGGTATGGGATCTGTTCAAACACCGCCTGCACGCATTCCAGGAACGCGGCCTGCGGGTCAGTTTTGCCGGCCGGGCGGCGGCCTCATCGCCTGCGGTCGGTGATTTCGCCCTGCACGTGCACCAACAGGAGACCCTGGTAAACGAAGCGCTGAGCGGGATAGTCAATCCCAGTATGAATAGAAAGGCCACGTTATGACTACAGAGGTTTTGGTCCCCAATCTGCCGGAATCGGTGACGGACGCAACCGTGGTGAGCTGGCATAAACAACCCGGCGACCCGGTACGACGTGGTGAAAATCTGGTAGACCTGGAAACCGACAAGGTCGTTCTGGAAGTGCCAGCGCTGACCGACGGCACGATGGGAGAATTGCGCAAACTGGAAGGCGACACCGTCACCGCCGGCGAAGTCCTGGCCACCCTTGCCGAGGGTGCCGCCACACCGCCGGCGCAGCCTCAGGCCGCTGCGACATCGGCCGAGCCGCCACCGGCCCTTAGCCCGTCGGTGCGCCGGGCCATTGCTGAGACCAATGTCGATCCGGCCAGCGTCGCCGGCACTGGCCCGGACGGCCGTATCACCAGGCCCGACATCATGCGTGCTGCGGATGGTCAGACCAAAACCGAGCAAGCGCCCGTCCCCCCGCCTCCGGCGATCAGCGAGGACGGCCGCCCGGAACAACGCGTCCCCATGACGCGCCTTCGTGCCCGCGTGGCCGAGCGCTTGTTGCAGGTACAGCAAACCGCAGCGATCCTCACCACCTTCAACGAGGTGGACCTCCAAGCGGTGATGGACATCCGTTCCCGCCACAAGGAGCGCTTTGAAAAGGCCCACAAGACACGTTTGGGCTTCATGTCCTTTTTCGTCAAGGCAACCGTGGACGCCCTGAAGCGCTTCCCGGTGGTCAACGCCTCCGTCGACGACCAGGAAATCGTCTATCACGGCTATTTTGACATCGGCATAGCCGTGGGCTCGCCTCGCGGTCTGGTCGTGCCGATCCTACGCGACGCCGATCAGCTCGGTTTCGCGGAAATCGAGCAGCGCATCACCGACTTCGGCGAGCGTGCCCAGGCCGGCAGTCTGAGCTATGACGAGCTCAGCGGCGGCACCTTCACCATCTCCAATGGCGGCGTATTCGGCTCCATGCTGTCCACCCCCATTCTCAACCCTCCCCAGAGTGCGATTCTGGGCATGCACAATATTCAGCAGCGGCC
>JAGRGI010000032.1 GCA_020445565.1 Chromatiales bacterium | reverse complement strand
ACCGGTTGTGGCGATGCTTACCGTGCGGGATTGCTCTACGGCTTGGAGAAAGGCTTCGACTGGCGCACCACCGGTTCCATCGCCTCTCTGATGGGAGCGATCAAAATCGAGACCCACGGTACCCAGAATCACCGCTTCGAGTCCCAGGAGTTTGCCGATCGATTCAAGGCGTCGTTTGGCTACAGTTTGTAGATAAACGTTGGGTTTTGCATCATGTCCTCCGGGCGAAGCGGTCAGACGAAAAATACCCGGGTGATCAGCAGCACGCCCATGGTCAACACCAGCAGGAATGTCAGGCGACGATAGTTGTGTGCGGATAAGCGCCTGTACACGGCGATGCCCAGGGACACGCCCAGGATCAGGGGAAGGACGGCAACGGCCGTCGCCAGCAGTACCTCCTGATCCAATAGGCCGCCGATGGCGTGGACGGCGGAGGTGAGCAGCCCCGAGAGCAGGAAATACAGCGACAGGATCGCCTTCTGTCGCTCCGTGTCCCAGTCCTGCGCGGCCACATGCAGAATGACCGGTGGGCCGTTGGTGCTGAAGGCCGCGCCCAGAGCGCCCGAACACATGCCCAGGGCGAGCCGCTGTTCCCGCAGCCAGCGGTAATCCGGTCGGCGGCCCGACAAGGCGTACAGGGCATAGAGGGTCAGGAAGGCGCCCAATCCCGCCATCACCCAGGTCTGCGAGGCTTTGGTGAGGTAAAGCAGACCCAGGGGAGCGCCGATAACGTAACCGCCCAACAGTAATAACAGGGGGCGGAAGTTCACCGCATGTCGAAGGTGCAACACATTCATGGCTGAGCCCAGCGTCGCCAGCAGGGAGAACATCGGCACCGCCACGCCCGCGGGCAATTGCAGCATCAGCAGGGGAACCGCCACCAGGCCCGCGCCAAACCCGGCCAGACCCTGGATGAAGCCGCCAAGGGCGACGGTCGCCAACACGGCGGGCGAAAGTGGCAGTTCATACACGGGTGACGGCTCCTGGTGCCTGGTTGGAAAATGGGACGACCGTTCAGTGTGCCGGCTTGCTCCGGTGTGCACGCGCAAAGGCGAATACGGGCTGGCAGGACAGGTTTGATGTGAACCCCAAGAATCCAGGACTCATTCATTCCTTTTCCGAGCAATTGTACCGGCACATACGTTTGCGGGTCTTGCTTGGCTTGATGCTCACAGGGCTGATCATCGGCGCCGTGGCCAGCGCTTTTTTATATCAGTCCCGCGCCAATGAGTTGGAAAGCGAGGCCCTTTTTCAGTGGCAGCTCACTCGTCTTGCCCTGGAAAGCGAACTCACCCGCCTGCGCAATCTCACCCGGCAGATCACCAGCCGCAGCCGCATTCGGGAGGAACTGCAACGCTATCTCCGCGGTGAGGTCACACTCGACGCCCTGCGCAGTTTCAGCAAACCCAAGCTTTCCGACGCGCTCAATCTCAGTGATGACATGGTCGCCATCAATCGGGTCGGCCTGTCAGGCGCACTGCTGGTGAGCGTGGGCAATGAAATACCGCGTAACCTGTGGCCGCGGGATTGGCAGTTGGCGGATGTGGCTGTGGGCCTCCCGGGGAGGTTGGAGCGGCGCGAGGTGCTGGTGGTGAGCGCGCCAATCTTTGACCGCCAGGGACTTACCGTGGGTATAGACCTGGTTGCCTTCGACGTTGGACGGCTTTCAGAGGTGCTTGAGGGATCGGATCGCTCCGGGGTCGTCGTCGGGCAGACCGCGCTGTTGGCCAGGGGAACTGCCCCTGAGCCGATATGGATACTGACCTCGGCAGCGCAGGATCGGGCTGACGCCTTCACTTTCTCAGCCGAGGAGATGAACCGAGCCCTGTCAGACACCGCGGACAAACCGCGGTGGACGGATCTCCAGCCCGGCCAGGGCGCTTCAGCCTGGGTCGGCGCCTATCGTCGACTCGACGGGGTGGACTGGGTGCTGGCCGTGTTCAGTGAACGTGACGCCTTCTATCGTCTGGCCAGGAACAAAGCCCTGATTGCGGGTATCTCTATCCTGTTGCTGATGGCGGTGGGGGGGGCGCTGACATACCTGCTGGTGCGTCCCGTCGCCGGGCGTATCTCCGTGGAGACCGACAGTTTCAAGCGGCTGCTCCAAGAACGTGAGAATCTGCTCGAAGAGGTTCGCGCCAGCGAGGCAAGGCTGCAGGCCATTCTGGACAACACCACGGCACTGCTCTACCTGAAGGATCCGCAAGGCCGCTATCGACTCACCAATCGCAGTTTTCAATCCCTGGTAGCCCTGCCGGCGGACCTCATCAACGGCAAGACCGAGGATGCCTTGTTCCCGGCGGAATTCGCGGCCTTGTCCCAGAAGCACGATCGCGAGGTAGCCGATCACCTGCAACCGCTGGAGGTGGATGAGCGCCTGGAACACTTGGGTGAAATCCATCACTACCTTGCGGTGAAATTTCCCATCCTCGATGCCAGGGGTGAGCTGGTGGGGGTCTGCGGCATTCTTACGGACATCTCCGAGCGCAAGAAGGCCGAACAGGAACTGGTGCGCAGCGAGGAACGTTTCGAACTGGCCATGAAGGCCGCGAACGATGGCCTTTGGGATTGGGATCTGACCACCGACGAGGTGTACTACTCGCCTCGCTGGAAGTCCATGCTCGGCTACGAGGATCATGAACTGGACAATGTCCTGGCCACTTGGCAATCCTTGACGGGCGATGTCGGTCGAGAAGCGACATTGGATCTGGTCAGCGCCTGTCTGCGTGGTGATTCCGAGGGTTTCTCGATCGCCTTCCGCATGCGTCACAAACTCGGTTATTGGGTCGACATTCTTTCCCGCGGTTTGCTGGTGCGAGACGCTCAGGGTAAGCCGGTCCGCATGGTCGGTACACACCAGGATATCAGCGCCCGCATCCGGGACGAACAGGCATTGCGCGAAAGCCGCCAGCGCCTGCACGAAGAGAAGGAATTCGTCGACGCTGTGTTACAGGCGGCGGGAAACATCATCGTGGTGCTCAACCGCAAGGGCTATTTCGAACGCATCAACAAGGCAACCGAGGAGCTGACCGGCTATCGGTTCGAGGAACTGCGCGGCAAACCTTTTTACGAGACCGTGATACCGCCTGAGTTGCGTGCCGAGGTGAAGGCGGTTTTCTCCGATCTGATGGACGAGAAGATCGTGCGCAAGCACCAGAACGAATGGCAGATGAAGGACGGCAGTCGCCGCATGATCGATTGGCACAACACCGTGTTGACCGACGCCGACGGCAATATCAGCCACGTTGTTTCGCAGGGTTACGACATTACCGATATGCGCCTGACCGCACAGGAACTGCAGGAACATCGCGACAAGCTGGAAGTCATGGTGCGTCAGCGTACCGAAGAGCTGCAAGCCAGCATGGCCTACAACCGCACCCTGTTCCAGACCTCGCCCATCGGGTTGGTGCTATGCGATATGGATGGACGTTTCGTGGATGTGAACCCGGCCTTCCTGAAGATCATCGGTTACGACGATGCCGAGGTCAAATCCCTGTCCTATTGGGACGTCACACCTCGCGAATACGAAGCCCAGGAGGCCCAGCAACTGCAATCCCTACGCGATACCGGATTCTACGGCCCTTACGAAAAAGAATACCGACACAAGGATGGCCACCGAGTTCCTGTCAAACTCAGCGGACTGCTGATCGAACAGGAAGGTCAGACCTTCATTTGGTCGGCCGTGGAAGATACCAGTGAGCTGAAGGCGCAACGCTCTCAGTTGGAAACCGTGATTGAAAACTTGCCGGCGGTGTTTTTCATCAAAGATGATCAGCATCGCCACCTTCTGGTCAACCGGCGTTTCGAGCAAGCGGTGGGGCTGGATGGCAAACAGATCCTGGGAAGGACCGACACCGATCTGTTCCCGCCTGCCGTAGCCCAACACCTCTCGGAAACCGATTCCAACGTGCTGAACGGGAAACAGGCAGTCAGCTACGAGGAAAG
This sequence comes from Chromatiales bacterium, assembly GCA_020445565.1. GTDB lineage: Bacteria > Pseudomonadota > Gammaproteobacteria > JAGRCI01 > JAGRCI01 > JAGRGI01. Next base: position 75,125 of record JAGRGI010000032.1, on the reverse strand, counting down.
CTTCACCCACCCGGACGGCAACATGCATGACTATCTGACGACCAAGGTGCCACTGTTCAATGAGCATACCCAACGGTACAACCTGTTAGGTATCGCTGTGGACATCTCGGAACTCAAACAGTTGCAGCATGAACTTTCCGCCGCCCGTGACCGTGCCGAGAAACTGGCACAGGCAAAAAGCGTGTTTCTCGCCAATATGAGCCACGAGATTCGCACGCCAATGAACGCTGTTCTGGGATTTGCCAGGATGGGCCTGCGTGACAGCGAGGACGCTGGCCTGACGGAGAAATTCCGCCACATACTCAATTCCGGTGAACACCTGCTTGCCATCCTCAATGACATCCTCGACCTCTCAAAAATCGACGCCGGCAAAATGGCGGTGATCGCCGAGCCGATGGACTTGATGGATCTGGTCGACGGCATCGCGAAGCTGTTTGCCGAGGAATGCGAATGCAAGGGGCTGGATCTTCATGTTGAGACACAGTCCGGTCTGCCCGATCGACTGTCGGGGGACGCACTACGGCTGCGCCAGGTATTGGTGAATTTGATGAGCAACGCGATCAAGTTCACCGACAGGGGTAGTGTCAGCCTGCGGGTGACGCGCCGTGGCGAAGAGATCTGTTTTGCCGTGCAGGATTCCGGTATCGGCATCGAGTCGTCCCGCCTGGAGGGCCTGTTCCAGCCCTTCGATCAGGGAGACAGTTCCACAACCCGCCGTTTCGGCGGAACCGGTCTCGGTCTGGCCATTTGCCAGAATCTCGCCGGGTTGATGGGCGGCTATATCGAGGCAGCCAGCGAGCAGGGCAAGGGCAGTACGTTTACACTGTGCCTGCCATTGCGCGAGGTGCAGGAAATGCGAGGCGCACCAGCGAAAGAGGAACAGCAGCCAACGGCGCGCAGGCGTCTTCAGGGTTTGAGAATTCTTGCCGTGGAGGATGTGGATCTGAACCGCATCATTCTGCACGATATGTTGCACGCAGAGGGTGCCGAGCTGGTTTTCGCCGAGAATGGCCGCGAAGCCGTCGCCAAGGTCGAGGAACTGGGCGAGGGCGCTCTGGACGTGATTCTCATGGACATTCAGATGCCCCTGATGGACGGCTACGAGGCCACCCGTCGTATTCATCAACTGGCACCGATGTTGCCGGTGATCGGCCTGACCGCCCACGCCTTGCAGGAAGAGCGCGGCCGTTGCCTGGCGGCCGGCATGGTGGAGCACGTCACCAAGCCCTTTGATCTGGACCAGATCGTCACGGCGATCAACAGCTGGGTACCGAAGTAAGCCGGTCGTCCCCGCGCTTTGGTTCGAATGACGCTATGCCAATTGCAGGCAGCGTTCCCGCAGTCCCCGACCGAATCCCAGTTGGTCGAATATCTCGTTCAAACCGTCACTGTTCGGCCGTTTCCAGCGCAGATCCTGCGGAGCGGCATGGACCGGGGCTGCGGTATGGATGCCGGTGAGGCGGCGAGCGAGACGAATCTGTCCTTCGTGGTCCCGCAGTTTCGCCCCTATGCCCTTGGCGCCGCGGATCGGTCTGGCGGCAATCTCGTCGAGGCGGTCGAACAGGCCGTCCAGGGAGTCGAAGTGGGAGAGCAGGGCGGCGGCGGTCTTGGGGCCGATACCGGGTACGCCGGGGATGTTGTCGACCTTGTCGCCGGTGAGGGCCAGAAAGTCAGCCACCTGGCGCGGACGTATGCCCATGCGTTCGGCGACGGCGGCGCCATCCTCACGACGATCGCGGGCGAAGTCCCAAAGCACGTCGCCATCATCCAGCAGTTGGGCGAGATCCTTGTCGGCGCTGACGATGACGGCGGGGAATCCTTCCTTGCGCATGCTGGTGGCCAGGGTGCCGATCAGGTCATCGGCTTCGTAGACCTCGCTGGCATGCACCGCCACCCCCATGGCCTCGGTGAGGTCGCGGGCGATGGTCATTTGCCACTCCAGTTCCGGCGGTGGCAGCTCCCGATTGCCCTTATACGGCGGGTAGATGTCGTTGCGAAAGGACGTGGTCAAGGACAGATCGAAGGCCGCAGCCAAATGCTCCGGCCGCGCCCGCTCCAGCAATTGGCAGAGGAAATTGGCGTAGCCATAGACCGCGTTCACCGGTCTGCCCTCGCCGTTGGTCATCTCCGGTGGGTAGGAGAACCAGGCTCGGAACAGGTAGATGCTGGCGTCGATCAGGTAAAGGCCATGCGCTGGCAGGGGGTGGTCAGACACCTGCCGATGCGTCCTCACGCAGCCATTGGGCCGCCTGCTTGGCGAAATAGGTGAGTATGCCGTCGGCCCCGGCGCGCTTGAAACACAACAGGGATTCCATGATCACGGCGCGGCCGTTGAGCCAGCCGTTCTGACTGGCCGCCATCAGCATGGCGTATTCGCCACTCACTTGGTAGGCGTAGGTGGGCACGCCAAATTCCGCTTTTACCCGCCTTACTACGTCCAGATAGGGCATGCCCGGTTTCACCATCACCATGTCGGCGCCTTCTTCCAGGTCCAGTGCGACCTCGTGCAGGGCCTCGTCGCCGTTGGCCGGGTCCATCTGGTAGCCGTACTTGTTGCCACTGCCCAGACTGGCCGCCGAACCGACCGCATCGCGGAAGGGTCCGTAGAAACTGGAGGCATACTTGGCGGAATAGGCGAGGATGCGGGTGTTGCCATAGCCGGCCACTTCCAGGGCGGAGCGTATCGCGCCGATGCGCCCGTCCATCATGTCGGAGGGAGCGACGATATCGGCCCCGGCCTTGGCGTGGGAGACTGCCTGGCGAACCAGCACGTCGACGGTCTCGTCGTTGAGCACGTAGCCGGTGTCGTCGATGAGCCCGTCTTGACCGTGGGTGGTAAAGGGGTCCAGCGCTACGTCGGTAATTACCCCCAGCTGGGGAAAGTTTTCCTTCAGCGCGCGCACGGCCCGTTGGGCCAGGCCATCGGGGTTGTAAGCCTCGCGGGCGTCTTCGCTCTTGGCCGTAGCGGGGGTCACCGGAAACAGCGCAACCGCGGGAACGCCCAGCTCGATCAGCTCGGCGGCCTCTTTGAGCAACTCGTCTATGCTCACCCGCTCCACGCCCGGCATGGAGGCGACCGCCTCGCGCTGGCCTTGGCCTTCGAGTACGAACATGGGGTAAATGAGGTCATCGGTACTCAGGCGATGCTCGCGCATCAGCCGCCGAGAGAATTCGTCGCGACGCATACGCCGCATGCGAATGGCCGGGTAACCGCCACGAACATTGCCAGAAATCGACACGAATTCGGCGCCTCCGTTGGTGTCATCTCAAACGAATAGGATACCCTTGCCCGATGCGCACCGAAAGGGCGTGCTGGCGTTTTCCTTCGGCGCACGTTGACTGTTAACCAATTATTGGTAAAAAGCGATGACTGAATGGGTCCTGGCCCACGAGAACCCGATCCGACTGGGGTTTTTCCTGGGCGTGTTTGCCGTGGTCGCCCTCTGGGAGGCGTTGGCTCCGTGCCGGCAGCGTGGGCAGAGTCGCCTGCTGCGCTGGAGTAACAATCTCGCTCTGGTGGCCCTGAACACCATCGTTCTACGGCTGACTGTGCCTGTTTTGGCCGTGAGCATGGCAGTGCTGGCGGATGAACGCGGCTGGGGATTGCTGAATCTGGTGGATCTGCCGGGCTGGCTCGCGCTGCTGGCGGCTTTGCTGGCCTTGGATCTGGCGATCTATACCCAGCACGTGATCTTTCATCAGGTGCCCATGCTGTGGCGGCTGCACCGGCTGCACCACGCCGATACCGATTACGATGTCACCACCGGTCTGCGCTTTCACCCTATCGAGATTGTTCTGTCCATGCTGATCAAGCTGGCGGTGGTGTTTCTTCTGGGGCCGCCGGTGGTTGCAGTCATCCTGTTCGAGGTCGGTCTGAATGCGGGGGCCATGTTCAATCATGCCAACGCCAGCCTGCCGGCCTGGCTGGATCGCCCGCTGCGTTGGTTGATCGTCACCCCCGACATGCATCGGGTTCACCATTCCGCCATTCGCGAAGAGACGGATAGCAACTACGGTTTCAACCTGTCCTGGTGGGATCGTCTGTTTGGCACCTATCGCCAGGCACCGGTGGCGGGCAATCTGGGGATGACCGTTGGTCTGGACGAGTTTCGCGATCGCCGCTGGCAGAGACTGGATCGCCTGCTGATTCAGCCGTTCGTTGATGCCAGGTCTTCTATCGCGAATCGCTGAGCTTGTTCGAGACGATCCTTTGCCACCGGCAGGCGGAGATTCGGTTAGAATCAGGCAAAGACTTTCATCACTCACCGTCGGTGGCCGTGTTCGGTTCGACCCGCCAGGGTTCGTATTTCCCACGCCGCCTCGCGGCCCCTCTGTTTTGGAACCAAACCCATGAGTGCCAGCAACTCCAAGCGAATCACCATCGTCGGCACCGGCTTCGGCGCCCTCACCGCCGTGCGCAAACTGCGTTCCCTGGACGCCAATGCGCAGATCACTGTGGTCAGCCCCAGGCCGGAATTCCTCTACTATCCGAGCCTCGTGTGGATTCCCTCGCGTATGCGTGAATCTTCGGATCTGGTGGTGAACCTCGATGCCTTCTTCCAGCGCATGAACGTGCACTATCACCAAGGCAGCGCCAGCGGTTTGAAAGAGGGTGGGCGTACCCTGGTGACCGATACGGGTGAGCTGCCCAACGATGGACTTATCATCGCCTCGGGTGGTCGTTATCTCACCAAGTTGCCGGGCATTGATAACGCGGCCATTCCCTGTCGAAGTCTGACCGATGCGGAGCGTTTTCGCGATCAGTTGGAGGCCCTGGATGGCGGTACGGTCGCCTTCGGTTTCGGCGGCAATCCCAAGGAACCCTCGGCCATGCGCGGTGGCCCGGTGTTCGAGTATCTGTTTGGTACCCATACTCTCTTAAAGAAGCAGAAACGCCGCGATCGCTTCCAGCTCAAATTTTTCGCCCCGGCAAAACGCCCCGGTCAGCGCATGGGAGACGCGGCTGTGGATCGCCTCCTGGAGGCCATGAGGAAGCGCGATATCCAGACCCATCTGGGGCATCCCCTGAAGGCGTTTCACCCTAACCGGATTGAAACCGAGGGCGAAAGTTTCGATACGGATTTGATCGTCTTCATACCCGGTATGACCGGGAGCACCTGGACCCAGGCCACCGATTTGCCTCAATCCCCCGGTGGATTCGTACAATCCGATGCCAACTGCAAGGTGGCCGGATTTGACAGGGTGTACGTGGTGGGCGATGCCGGCAGTTATCCCGGTCCCGAATGGATGCCCAAGCAGGCCCATATGGCGGATCTACAGGCCATTGCCGCCTGCAAAAACCTCATGAGCGAGTTTGCCGGTGAGCCGGCGCAGGCGAGTTTCAAGGTGGAGCTGGCCTGTATCGTGGATTCTCTGGATTCCGGCATGCTGGTCGCCCGCAGTGGCACGCGCAGTCTGATGCTGCCTGCCACGCGTCTGCTGCATTGGTCGAAGCGGCTGTTCGAGTGGAACTACATGCGCCAGTACCGGTAAGGGGCTCAGTCGTCCTCGAAAATGGCCTTCCGCCAGTCGTCCTGGCTGCTCACTCTGGGGAAATCGGGCAGGCCACGAGGGGCTTCCTGGTGTATTTCTGCCTGGGTCAATAACTCGGGACGGGCGTGGGCGATGGTCATGAATTTGGTGGCCAGGCCTGGGTCGTACCAACCGCGGAAGGCTTCCTTTTCAATGATGCCCAAGGCGTCGTCGTGCGTCTGGGGCTTCTCGCCATCGCGTCCGGCTGTCAGAACCTCGTAGCGGCGCACCAGCGCGAACACCTGAGCCAGATGCGGGATAGCGTTGCCGCTGAGTCCGTCCGGGTAGCCGCTGCCGTCCCAACGTTCATGCTGACGCAACACGACGGGGGCGGCGGGTTTCAGGCTGTTCAGGCCGGAGCACAATTCCGCGCCCAGGCGTGGATGAGAGCGGAACTGGGCCAGTTCCTCTGGGGTAAGGTCGTTGTGATTCTCAATCAACCGGTCGGGTAGGGACAGCAGGCCGATATCCTGAACCACGGCGACCCGCTGGAGAATGTCCACTTCCTCTTCTTCCAGGCCCAGCGCTTCGCCAAAGGTCCGCGCCAGTCCCGCCTGGCGACGTCCCAGATCGGCGGTGGTTATACCCCGCGCCTCCAGGATACGCGCCAATGTGAACAGCATGGCATCGGGGCCTTCATAGAGGTCCATCATGCGTTTGCGCAGCACTGCTGCGTCGACTCGCGCAACCAGTTCCATGGGGCTGTAGGGTTTGCCCAGGTAGTCGCTGGCGCCAGCTTTGAAGCTGACCGCCAAGTGCTCCGTACTGGCCTCGCCAGTGACCATGATAACAGGAAGCAGGGGCAGGTCGAGTTCATTGCGCAGGCGTCGGCAGACCTCGTTGCCGTCGATGCCGGGCATTTTCTTGTCCAGCAGCACCACATCGAAGGATTTGACCCGAAGCAGTTCCAGGGCGCTATGACCATCCACTGCTTCGGTGACCTCGAAGCGGGGGGGAGCCAGAATTTCGGTTTGAAGGAATCGCGATGCCGGGTCATCATCCACAACCAACACGCGGCAGCGACTATCTTCCGAACCGTGGCTGATCATTCCGGGTGTCATAGGCAAATCGTCCCCGATCCGGATACTGCCTCCGTTACGGCCCGATCCGTACAGTGGTGAGGTGTGTAAGTCACGGATTTTTTGAATTTATCAATCTTCTCGGCGGGTCTTGCGAATCGAGTCTGCCAAGTTGCGTCCCGGGTTCGCGTGAAGGTCGGGAGAGAACGTAAAACATGAAGTCTGTGCCTGGGAGGGCGCACTTGCCCCAGAGGTGATCAACATCCGCCAACCGTCCCACGCACTGCTGCATACCAGTGTAGCCCAGCGTCCTGGCAGACAACAAAATTGCGGCTGAACGTAAATCCCGAACAGCTGCCGGGGGGAGCAAAGGATCGAACCGCTGGTATACAATCTGAACCGATTTTCACCGACTGGAGCTTCGGTTATGCGTAGCACTATTACCGTTTGTTTTCTCGCCCTGGTGGTCGGCATGCTTGTGGCCGGCTGTGGCCAGAAAGGTGACCTCTACCTGCCGGATGACCAGCCCACCAGCAAGTCGTCGCGTTAGTTCGCCGAATCGCGCCCTTTGGCTCACCCTCTCTGAACCACGAGCATTCCCATGGATCATTTTGCCTATCGTGACGGTCGGTTGTATGGGGAGGACGTCCCCCTGGCGGAGATCGCAGCCCGCTACGGAACCCCCACCTACGTCTATTCCCGTGCCACCCTGGAACGTCACTGGCGGGCCTTCGACAGCGCCCTCGGCGAGCATCCACACCTGATCTGCTATGCCGTCAAGGCCAATTCCAACCTGGCCGTGCTCGATATTCTGGCGCGTCTGGGCTCCGGTTTCGACATCGTTTCCGGCGGCGAGCTGCGGCGTGTTCTGGCAGCAGGCGGCGATCCGGCAAAGGTAGTGTTTTCCGGTGTCGGCAAGACGGCCTCGGAAATGGAGCTGGCCCTGGAATCGGGGGTGCGTTGTTTCAATCTGGAATCGGAGGCAGAGCGCTTGCGCCTGTCCGAGGTGGCCTCAGCCCATGGGGTCGTGGCGCCTGTGTCGATACGGGTCAACCCCGACGTGGATCCTCGTAGCCATCCCTATATTTCCACCGGCTTGAAAGAGAACAAGTTCGGTATTGGCATCGAACAGGCCGTGGATGCCTATCGCCGGGTGGCGGACAGCGCCAATTTGGAGGTGCATGGGATCGACTGCCACATCGGTTCTCAGTTGATCGATGCCAGTCCGTTATTGGATGCCCTGGATCGTGTATTGCTACTGGCCGAGCAGTTGCAAGGCGAGGGCCTGGCGATTCGCCATCTGGACCTGGGTGGTGGTCTGGGCGTGCGCTATCGTCAGGAGGACCCACCACAGCCGGCGGACTATGCCCGCGAGGTACTGGCGAAGCTGCGGCAGGCGCCTTACGAGATCCTGCTGGAGCCGGGTCGTGCCATTGCCGCGAATGCTGGACTGCTGATAACGCGGGTGGAATACCTCAAGCCCACGTCCCACAAAAATTTTGCGATTATCGATGCGGCCATGAACGATCTTTTACGGCCGTCCCTGTATGGCGCCTATCACGAGGTCTGGCCATTGCGGCGCGGCGAGGCGGAAGAGGCGGTCTGGGATCTGGTCGGCCCGGTCTGCGAGACCGGTGATTTCCTTGCCAAGGATCGGCAGTTGGGCCTGCTCCAGGGCGACCTGCTGGCCATACGCAGCGCGGGTGCCTATGGTTTTGCCATGAGTTCCAATTACAACAGCCGTCCGCGCGCGGCCGAGATCGTGGTGGATGGAGACCGCTGCCACCTGGCCCGGCGGCGCGAAAGTTTCGACGATTTGATCGCCGGCGAGTCCCGATTGCCTGACTAGATACCATGCAGCGAATTCCGGAACCCGAGGAACTGATGGAGGGCCTGGAGCAGGCCGTGGCCTACGCCGAGGCCGATTTCAGCGGTCCCAACAGACAATTTCTCGACGCGTATCGGGACACCTTTCCGCAGGGACCGGTAGGATTGCGCCGCGACAATGCACGGGTGCTGGATCTCGGCTGTGGACCGGCGGATATTCCCATGGCCTTCGCCCTCGACTGGCCCGAATGCCAGATCACCGCCGTCGACGGCGCAGAGGCGATGCTTGCGCACGGTCGCGAGCGTTTGCGGTCTCACCCGGCCGCGCAGCGCATTGAGCTGATTTGCGATTACCTTCCCGGTTTGTCGCTGCCCGAGCACAGTTTTGACACCCTGTTGTCCAATAGCCTGCTGCATCATCTGACTGATCCCATGAGCCTGTGGCATGGTTTGAAACGCTACGGCCGTCCCGGCGCGCAGGTCGTGGTGATGGATCTGTTCCGCCCTGCATCGCCCGAAAGCGCCCGTGCATTGCAGGCCCTGCATGCCGCCGACGAGCCCCCGATCCTGCAACGGGACTTCTACAACTCCCTGTTGGCTGCCTTTGAGCCTGGGGAGGTCGAGCGACAACTGAATGAGGCCGGTTTGGCTGGCTTGCAGGTCCGGGTGATCAGTGACCGCCACTTGCTGGTGAGCGGAATTTTGCCGGAGTCCTCATGAGCGAACCTCACTTTCAAAACCCGGATCGGGAAATCATTCACGGACTGTTGGCTACCGCCCGCACCATCGCCGTGGTCGGACTTTCGCCCCTGCCTCACCGGCCCAGCCACCAGGTTGCCCGCGCTCTGCGGGATTACGGCTACAGGATTGTGCCGGTACGCCCCGGCAGCAAGATGATATTGGGTGAAACCGCTTACCCGGATCTTGCCTCTGTGCCGGAGTCCATCGATTTGGTCGATGTGTTTAGAAATCCCAGTCAGATCGATCCGTTGATCGATGCCTGCATCGAACTGAAAATACCCGCTGTGTGGTTGCAAGACGGCGTCGTCAATGTGCCCGCCGCACTACGGGCCAGGGACGCCGGGATCACCGTGGTGATGGACCGCTGCACTTATCGGGACTACAACGCCTTTCGCGCCGAGGGACGGCCGCCGTTGGGGGAGTAAAAACGTGCTGCTGCGCTTTACCAAGATGCATGGCCTGGGCAACGACTTCGTGGTATTCGACGGTGTGCGTCAGCGCGTGGAGCTGGACGCCGCGCAGCGCCGCTTTATCGCCGATCGGCATTTTGGTGTTGGCTGCGATCAGATTCTGCTGGTGGAAGCCGCCAGCCGCGCGGACATGGATTTTCGTTACCGTATCTTCAACGCCGACGGCGGCGAGGTGGAGCAATGTGGCAATGGGGCGCGCTGTTTCGCCCGTTTCGTGCGCCAGCAAGGTCTGACGGACAAGCAAGAGATTCATGTGGAAACCGCTGCCGGACCGATAAGCCTGCATGTTCAGGAAGACGAACAAGTCACCGTGAACATGGGAGAGCCCCGTTTTCAGCCCTCGGTCATTCCCTTCAAGGCGCCGGCCCGTGAGGGTCTCTATCACCGGCGGGTCAACGGCGACGACGTGCGTTTCGGGGCGGTATCCATGGGAAATCCCCATGCGGTGTTGCGCGTGGAAGATGTGGACCGCGCGCCGGTGGATTCCCTGGGTCCGGTGCTGGAAAGCCTGGGAGATTTTCCGCAGCGGGCCAACGTGGGATTCATGCAGATTGTCGATCGTGGCCATATTCGCCTGCGGGTTTTCGAGCGCGGTGTGGGCGAGACGCTGGCCTGTGGCACCGGTGCCTGTGCCGCCGTTGCCGTGGGCCGCGACCAGGGTCTGCTGGACGAGCGGGTAGAGGTGGACCTTCCCGGCGGCCGGCTTGTGCTATCCTGGCTTGGTGAGGGCAGCCCGGTTTTGATGACCGGGCCGGCCACCACCGTATTCGAGGGCACAATACAATTATGAGCGACCCTGAAATCAAACCGTCGAGGGGCGCGCCCAGCGCGGAACGCCAAGTCGCCGACTATCTGCTCCAGCACCCGGAGTTCTTTGAGCGCCACCTTTACCTGCTGAAGGATCTGCGCGTACCTCATCCCAGTGGTACGGCGGTATCCCTGATCGAACGGCAAGTGGCGCAACTTCGCAAAGAAAACAAGGAGCTGCGTAAACAATTGAGCGAGATTGTCGATGTCGCCAAGGGTAACGATCGGCTCAACTCACGCATGCAGCGGCTCACCTTCAATCTGTTGGAGGCAAAGGGCCTGGATGATCTGTTGGCACAGTTACAGGAGGGGCTCGAACAGGATTTCCAGGCTGATTTTTTCGGCCTGCGCCTGGACCCGGCGGCCCATGCCCTTGCCACCATGGAGCGCGCCGGCCTGAGCATCGGTCCAAAGCCCATGCGCGCGCTGTTCGAACATCAGTTCGCCACGGGTAACCCGATGTGTGGCCGTCTTCGTGCCGAGCAACTCGACGCCCTGTTCGGCTCCCAGGCCAATCAGGTCGCCTCTGCGGCGGTGGTGCCCATTGAGAGTCTCGATTTCAGTGGCGTGCTCGGCATCGGCAGTCGCGATCCCCATCGCTATCAACCCGGTATGGGCACGCTGTTTCTGGTGCAGTTGGGTGAGCTTCTGGATCGTGCCTTGCGCAAGTATTTTCTGGAGTCCCTGCGGGACGGGAGCTGAGCGCCCTGGGCGACTTGCTGGAACAGCCCCGAGATGCCTTTCTGCGCCACCTGAGCAAGGAGCGCGGACTCTCGGCTCACACGGAATCCGCCTATCGGCGTGACCTCGACGGCGTCATCGCCTGGTGTCGGCGCAATGACCGCAGCGCCTGGGATGAACTCGGCGAGGCGGATTTGCGGTGCTGGCTGGGGGAGCAGCACCGCAAGGGAATGAGTCCCCGCAGCCTGCAAAGGCGACTTTCCGCCGTTCGGGCCTTGTACCGTTTTCTTCGGCGCGAGGGGCTCACCGACAGCAACCCGGCACGCCTGCTTTCTGCACCCAAGGCGGACAAACCACTGCCCAAGACCCTGGACGTTGACCAAGTCGGTGCGCTGCTTGAGGTGGACACGGTCGATCCGCTGGAGATTCGCGACCTGGCCATGCTGGAGCTGTTCTATTCCAGCGGCCTGAGACTGGCCGAGCTGGTGGGAGCCAATCTGGAGGATCTGGACTTGGCAGCCGGCGAAATCCGGGTAGTCGGCAAGGGAAGCAAGGCCCGCGATCTGCCGGTTGGCAACAAGGCCAGACTCGCTATCGAGCGTTGGCTGACCATCCGTTCCGGCCTTGCCGACTTGTCGCAACGGGCCTTGTTCCTGAGCCAGCAAGGCGGCAGGATCAGCGCACGCAACGTGCAGGCCAGGCTGCAGCGCTGGGCGGTTCGCAACGGTGTGCCGAGCCATCTGCATCCGCATAAGCTGCGGCACTCTTTCGCCTCGCACTTGTTGGAGTCCAGCGGCGATCTGCGCGCCGTGCAGGAATTGCTCGGTCATGCCAATTTGTCCACCACCCAGGTGTATACCCATCTGGATTTTCAACACCTTGCCCAGGTTTACGACCAAGCCCATCCCCGCGCCCGTAAGCGATGAATGAAAAAATCCTCCTCACCCTGGCCGGCATAGGTCTGTTGATTCTGGCCAGCCAGTGGCTGGCCTGGCGCGCCAAACTCCCCGCCATCTTGTTTTTGTTATTGACCGGTATCGTGGTAGGGCCGGTCACCGGGTTGCTGCAGCCTGATCAACTGTTCGGACCGCTGCTGCTGCCCATTGTGAGTTTGTCGGTGGCGGTCATCCTGTTCGAAGGGAGCCTCACCCTCAAGTTTCGCGAGATCAAGGGGGTGCAGTCCGTGGTTTGGCGCCTGGTGAGCGTGGGGATTCTGGTCACCTGGGTGATTACGGCACTGGTGACTCACTACGCCCTGGGTTTTTCCTGGGCGCTGGCCTGGCTGTTTGGTGCCATCACGGTGGTGACCGGACCGACCGTGATCGTGCCAATGCTGCGCACGGTCCGCCCCAATGCCCGTATCGCCAATATCCTGCGCTGGGAAGGGATCGTGATCGATCCGGTGGGCGCCATCCTGGCGGTATTGGTGTTGGAATACCTCCTTAGCAGCGCCGGCAACGGAGCCCTGGCCCATGTGGGGCTTTCGCTGGGAGAGCTTATTCTGATCGGTTCATTGTCCGGCCTCGCCGGTGCCGAGTTTCTCGGCCTCATCCTGCGGCGACGCTGGCTGCCGGAATATTTGCACAATACCGCCGCCCTGGCCCTGGTCCTGGGGGTATTCAGCGGTTCCAATCTCTTGCAGGAGGAATCGGGACTGTTGGCGGTCACCGTCATGGGCCTGCGTCTGGCCAATATGCCGAAGGTGAACATGGAGGGTATTCTGAGTTTCAAGGAGCATCTCAGCCTGCTGTTGATCTCCGGCCTGTTCATCTTGCTGGCGGCGCGTATCCAATTTGATCAGCTGGCCAAGTTGGGTTGGGGTGCGCTGTGGGTTTTTCTGGCGATGCAATTCCTGGCCAGGCCGGCTAAGGTCTGGATCTGCACGCTGGGCTCGGATCTCAAACGCGAAGAGCGCGCCCTGCTTGCCTGGATCGCTCCCCGCGGCATCGTTGCCGCGGCGGTTTCGGCCCTGTTCGCCCTGCGTCTGGAAGGGGCTGGTTTCGAGAATGCCGACCTGCTGGTGCCGTTGACCTTCATGGTCATTATCGGCACCGTGGTGCTGCAAAGCGCTACCGCCGGTCCCCTGGCCCGGCGTCTCGGCGTGGCCGAGCCGGAGCCCATGGGGTTTCTCGTTATCGGTGCCAATCCCTTTTCCCGTGAGCTGGCCAAGTCGCTCAAGCAGCATGGATTTCGGGTGCGTTTGACCGACACCAGTTGGAACAACGTCAAGACCGCCCGCATGGAGGGTCTGCCGACCTTCTACGGTCTGGCTACCTCAGAACACGCGGACCGAACCCTCGACCTGGTGGGCATAGGACGCATGTTGGGGCTGTCCAATAGCGACGACCTCAACGCCCTGGCTGCCCTGAGGTTTCGTTCGGAGTTCGGCCCGGACGCCATCTATACCCTGCGGCACAAACGCATTGAGGACCCGGACAAACAGGGGGTTCATGCCGACGAGGCAGCCATGTTGTTCGGCGAAAAGGCGACCTATGGCGAACTTGCCGGGCGTCTGGCACGCGGCGCGCAGATTCGCGACACTCTACTGACCGACGCCTTTGGCCTTGAGGACTACCGGGCAACCCATGGAGAGCGGGCATTGCCTTTGTTTGCCATCGATCCCAAGGGACGGTTACGCTTCTACACCAGCCAGAGCACGCCGCAACCAGAGGCCGGGTGGACACTGGTTGCGTTGGTCTCGCCCGATCCCGACGCGGCCCCTGCCACTGGCCCGGATGTCGAACGTCAAATGGGCAAATAGCGATACGTGCAAGCGAAATGGTAAAAAATGTCATTGGCATCCTCGCGATCGCCTGGGGCCTGCTTTTGGCCTCCGCGGGCCGTGCCGGAACTCTGGTCGTGGGTGTGGAGCAGCTGGACTACCTGCCCTATTACACCCTGGAGAACGGTGAGTACGTTGGCTATTCCCGGCAACTGTTCGATGCCTTCGCCGAGGATAGCGGGCATCGGATCGAATACCGTCCGCTGCCCGTCGAACGCCTCTACCGTGCGCTGCTAGAAGGTACTATCGACTTCAAGTTCCCTGACAATCCCAGCTGGCGCAAGGAGCTTCGGGAGGAGCGAACCCTGACGTACAGTCTGGACATCGCCCCATTTCTGGATGGCGTGATGGTTCGGTCGCAATTCCATGGGCGGCAACAGGACGTCCCCTTACGTATCGGGACGATACGGGGCTTTTCTCCCTGGCCGCTGTTGTTACCGACCCGCAAAGGAAATATAGATATCAGTGAAAACAATAGCCTACTTGGTCTTCTGCGACAGGTTTTAGCGGGACGCCTCAATGGTGCCTATGTCAATGTGGCGGTTGCCACTAATCTGCTCGCCCGTATCGCAGACGTTTCCGCAGCCCTGGTATTTGACGAATCTCTGCCACACAACAGGGGGCACTACCACGTGTCGACGCTCAATCACCCGCAGCTGATCGGTGAACTCAACGAGTGGCTGGTAAACAATCGTGATCGTGTCGGCGAGCTGCAAGAGCGCTGGGGAATTGCCGGGGTCGTACGTGCCGGGAGCTTGTCCGAGCATGGGGGCCGTAGCGAGGAGGCGCCATTTTGAGTCCATTTCTTCGGCCATTTGAGGCGAACAGCCGGCTCTATTTAACGAAAATGGACGGAGAAATGGGCCAAAATGGCGTTTTCGCAGTAGGCTCTCCTCCATTCCCGGACAGGCTCCCAGAGACTGCGTCTGCGCAAACGACGCCGTTATCATGAGGCTTGCCATTAGCTACCGGTGGCGTCTGATCCTCGGATTCGTGGCATTGACATCGGTGATCGAAGCCAGCGTCATCGGTGTCGACATTGCGCGAGCCTGGGTCGAACGCAATGAGTTTCTTGCTCAGCGGGCCTCTATCCTGGCGCAGAGTACCGCCGAGTCTCTACGGCTACCGATGTGGAATTTCGACGAACTGACCGCCGGCAACGTGCTTTCGGCGCTTCGTCTGGACCCCGATGTGGCCGCCGCGGCGATCCACGACGCCGCCGGTCTCGTGTTCGTGCGGATCGGCGACGACGCCGAATCGGCTTCGCTGCATACGCAGATTGACATCCTTGCTCCGACCGGAAGTTCGGGTGAGGCAGAATCTATCGGCCATCTGACTTTGGCGTTATCCACTGACCGCCTGAGGGAGTTTCTTGAGCGGCGCATCATCGAGGGCGGCCTGGAGTTGGGTCTGCTGGTGGTGTTGAATTTTTTGGTGATCATCTTTTTATTACGCTGGCTTACCCGACCTTTGACGGGCTTGGCCGAGGCCATGCGGCGTCTGGCGGCCCATGACTATGGGGTGGCGGTCCCGTATCTTGCCCGCGAAGACGAGATTGGCCGTGTAGCGCGCGCGATCGACGTGTTCAAACAGAACGGCCTGGAACTGACCGAGTTGCAGACCTCCATGGAGCGCAAAATTCGCGAGCAGACCGCCGATCTGATCGAGGCCCGCGATGCCGCTGAGGCCGGTGCCAGGGCCAAGAGTCAGTTTCTCGCGACCATCAGCCATGAAATTCGTACCCCCATGAATGGCGTCCTGGGCATGGCTCAGTTGTTGGAGACCATGGAGCTGGACGAGGATCAGCGCGAGTGCGTTCACACCATACTGGAATCCGGGCGCGAGATGATGGCCCTCATCGACGACGTGCTCGACTTCTCCCATCTGGACGATGAAGAAATGCAGCTGCAACTGGTTGCCTTTGACCCGCAGTCGCTGCTGGAGGAAGTGGCCGAGACGGTGCGCACCGCTGCCCAGGCCAAGGGATTGGAATTGCGGCTTAAAACACGGGAGGTTCCCACCGTGCTGGGTGATCCTGCCCGCCTTCGTCAGGCCCTGTCGAAGGTTGCCAACAACGCGGTCAAGTTCACGCCGCGGGGCTCGGTCGAACTGTTGCTGGCGAGTGGCGAAGCGTCCCAGGGCAGGATAGAACTGCGTTTCCAGGTGAGCGATACCGGCATTGGCATAGCCGACGATCAACGTGAGAGTATCTTCGAAGCCTTCCAGCAGGTGGATCAGGAGAACACCCGCGCTTACGGTGGCGCTGGACTTGGTTTGGCGATCACCCGGCGTATCCTCAAGGCGATGGGTGGCAGTATCCGCCTGGAGTCTCAGCCTGGTGAGGGAAGTCGATTCGAACTGGTTGTCAGTCTTCCCCTGGCCTGAATGCCAAAGCACCAGATGCTGCGCCTGCACGGTCGGTGGCCGAAAAGCCTCCAGTCTGGGGTAGAATTGCCGGCCATGGATGTTTCCTATCTACTTGACTCACTCAACGACGCACAGCGCGAGGCAGTCACCTGCCCGCCCGGACACACTCTGGTACTCGCCGGTGCCGGCAGCGGCAAGACCCGCGTTTTGGTGCATCGCATCGCCTGGCTGGTGCGTGTGGAGACCGTATCCCCTTATGCCGTGTTGGCAGTGACCTTCACCAACAAGGCCGCCGCCGAGATGCGCTCGCGCACCGAGGAACTGCTCGGTACACCACCGGGCGGTATGTGGGTCGGGACCTTCCACGGCCTGGCACATCGTCTGCTGCGGCGCCATTGGCAGGAAGCGGGACTACCCCAGGCATTTCAGATCCTGGACGCCGACGACCAATACCGTCTGGTGCGCCGCATCGTTCGCGAGATGGAGCTGGATGAGGCCCAGTTTCCGCCGCGTCAGGTGCAGTGGTTCATCAACCAGCACAAAGACGAAGGCCGCCGCCCCCAACACCTGGACGACGGCGGCGATCCCACGGAACGCCGACTGATTGCCGCCTATCAGCGCTATCAGGATGCCTGCGAACGCTCCGGTCAGGTGGACTTTGCCGAACTGCTGCTGCGCGCCCATGAACTGTGGAGAGACAATCCGGACATCCTCGCACACTACCGGGAGCGTTTCCGGCATATCCTGGTGGACGAGTTTCAGGACACCAATCCCCTGCAATACGCCTGGCTGAGACTGTTGGCCGGTACGCGGGGCAATCTGTTCATCGTTGGGGATGACGATCAGTCCATCTATGGCTGGCGCGGCGCTCGTATCGAGAACATCCACAGCTTTCAACAGGATTATCCGGACTGCCGATTGGTGCGGCTGGAGCAGAATTACCGCTCCACCGGCACGATACTCAAGGCCGCCAACGCGCTGATACGCAACAACACGGGGCGCCTGGGCAAGGAACTCTGGACCGCCGGTGCCGATGGGGAACCCATTCAGCTCTATGCCGCCTTCAACGAAGTGGACGAGGCGCGCTACATTGCCGCACGGGTGCGCGACGCCGTGGACCAGGGCCAGAGCTACCGCGAATGTGCCGTACTGTATCGGTCCAATGCCCAATCCCGCCAGTTGGAAGAGGCCCTGATCGTCGAGCGTATTCCCTACCGGGTTTACGGTGGTCTGCGATTTTTCGAGCGCGCGGAGATCAAGGATGCGCTGTCCTACCTGCGTCTGGTGGTCCATCGCGACGACGACCCCTCCTTTGAGCGGGTGGTGAACACCCCCACCCGCGGCGTTGGCGAGCGCACGGTGGCGATGGTGCGCGAACGGGCACGCCGTGACGATAGCTCTCTGTGGCTGGCGGCCAGCCGGCTGTTGCAGGAAAACGCCCTGGCGACCCGTGCAGCCAATGCCCTGCGCGGTTTCCTGGAACTGGTGGAACGGCTGGACCGGGACACCGAAGCGGCGGATCTGGGCGACCGCATGGAGCATGTCATCGCCCACAGCGGTCTGATCCCCCATCACGAAAAGGACAAGTCAGGCAAAGGGCAGGACAGGGTTGAGAACCTTGAGGAACTGCAATCGGCCGCCAGCCAGTACGAGCCGATGGATGAAGACATGAGCCCAGTGGACGCCTTCCTGGCCCACGCGGCCCTGGAAGCGGGGGAGGGACAGGGTGCTTCCGGGGACGACTGTGTGCAGCTGATGACCTTGCATTCCGCCAAGGGGCTGGAATTTCCACTGGTGTTCATCGCCGGCCTGGAAGAAGGGCTGTTTCCGCACCAGCGCTCCGTCGAAGACCCGGTTCGCCTGGAGGAGGAACGGCGTCTATGCTACGTGGGGCTGACCCGGGCCATGCGGACGCTGACCCTCAGCTTTGCCGAGTCCCGCCGTTTTCAGGGGATGGAACGCCATGGCCTGCCGTCGCGTTTCCTGCGCGAAATCCCGAGCGAATTTATTGCGGAGGTCCGTCCCCGCGTCTCCCCGGTCCGGCCGGCGGCCTTCACTCAGCGTACCTGGGCCGAAACTCCGTCAGGACTGAATCTTGGGCAGCGTGTGTTGCATGCCAAATTCGGGGAGGGTGTGGTGCTCAACTACGAAGGTCAAGGTCACAGCGCCAGAGTACAGGTGAATTTCGAAGCCGTGGGGACCAAATGGCTGGTCGTGTCCTATGCCAATTTGCAGACGGTTTGAAGCTGCGATTCCAATGATGACTTTCGCTGTCGGCGAATGCCGCATCAGCGTTCGGCAGCCGAGCCCCATTGCCACTCAATCTGTTTGATAGGAGGACTCATGCAACGTCGCGATTTTCTCAAGGGTGCTGGCGCCTTGGCGGCGGCCGGTGCCTTGGCCGCCTGTGGCGGGAAGGAGGCTCCCCAGGTAGCCGGTACGGCCGCTGCCAAGCCGCGGGAAACCATCAAGTGGAAGATGGTCACCACGTGGCCAAAGAATTTTCCTGGCCTGGGAACCAGCGCCAACAAGCTGGCCGAGCTCATCACCGAGATGAGTGGCGGACGCATCGAGGTGACGGTATACGGGGCCGGTGAGCTGGTACCGGCCTTCCAGACCTTCGATGCGGTATCCGAGGGAACCGCGGAGCTGGGGCATGGCGCGGCCTATTACTGGAAAGGCAAGAGCGAGGCGGCGCAGTTCTTCACCACCGTGCCTTTCGGCTTTAACGCTCAGGAGATGAACGGCTGGCTGTACTACGGCGGCGGTATGGAATTATGGGCCGAGCTGTACGATCAATTCGGTCTGATTCCGGCGGCGGCGGGCAATTCCGGCGTGCAGATGGGCGGTTGGTTCAACAAGGAGATCAACTCGCTCAAAGATCTGGAGGGCCTGAAGATGCGCATACCGGGCCTGGGGGGCGAAGTACTCAAGCGTGCCGGCGGAACTCCGGTGAACCTGCCTGGTGGCGAGTTGTTCACCGCCTTGCAGTCCGGCACCATCGACGCCACCGAATGGGTTGGCCCCTACAACGATCTGGCTTTCGGCTTCTACAAGGTGGCCAAGTACTACTACTACCCTGGCTGGCACGAGCCGGGTACCACCCTGGAAGCGATCATCAACAAAAAAGCCTTCGAGGCCCTCCCCGAGGACCTGCAATCCATCGTTATGAACGCCTGCAAGGTCATCAACCAGGACATGCTGGCGGAATACACCGCGCGCAACAACAGCGCCCTGAGTACCCTGGTGGAGAAACATAACGTCGATTTGCGCCCGTTTCCCGACGATGTGCTGGTGAAATTGAAGGCCCTGTCGGAAGAAGTGGTGGCGGAAGTTGCGGCAAAGGATGCTTTTTCCACGCGGGTGTACGACTCGGTAAAGAAGTTTCGCAAGCAGGTACAGGCCTGGCACGACGTGTCTGAAAAAGCCTATTACCGGGCGAGGGAACTTTGACAAGAACGGCGCCGGTCGTACCCGGTGCCGTCTGATTTCAAGGCAGGTGAGGCTTTGCCAGGTATTGCGTGGACTGCATCTCGTGCAGGCGGCTCCTGGCGCGTTCGTACTCGAAAACCAGTTTCTCACCCTGGTAGAGGGTTTCCAGGGGGGCTGAGGCGGACAGAATCAATTTCACGCCACGGTCGTAGAACTCATCCACCAGGTTGAGGAACCGTCTGGCCTGGTTTTCCATCTGCCAGTCGAATACCGGTACGCCTGAGATCAGTGCCGTGTGGTAACAACGGGCGATCTCGATGTAATCCGAGGTGTTGCGTGGTCCGTCGCAGATGGCGGGAAAGTCGAACCAGACAACCCCATCCGCCTCCCTGCGCGTGGCGATCAGGCGGCCTTCCACTTCGATATGGCCACCGCGATGGCCGGGCTCCGGTGCCAAGCGTTGAAAGCTTTCTTCCATGATTTCCTCCGCCCGCCGATCCAGCGGGTGGTGGTAGACCTCGGCCTTTTCCAGATAGCGCAACCGGTAGTCTGTGCCGCCATCCAGGTTCACCACTTGCGTGTATTGCTCCAACAACGCAATTGCCGGCAGGAAGCGAGCCCTTTGCAGGCCGGACCAGTAGAGCCGTTCCGGCGGAATATTGGAGGTAGATACCAAGGTGACGCCGTTGGCGAAAAGGGCATTGAGCAGGCCGGCCAACAACATGGCGTCGGTGATGTCCGAAACGAAGAATTCATCCAGACAGATGACGCGGGCATTTTCGGCAAACTGCCGCCCCACCAGCACCAGGGGATTCTGCTGGTCCTTGTAGGTCTTCAGGGTTTCGTGCACCTGCTCCATGAATCGATGGAAGTGCAGGCGAAGTTTGTCCTCGAAGGGCAGGCAATCGTAAAAGGCATCCACCAGATAGGTCTTGCCCCGTCCCACGCCACCCCAGAAATACAAACCGCGTACCGGTTCTGCATTTGGCGCAAACACCGAGCGGCTAAGCCGTTGCAAGAAGCCGCGCGCCGCCAAGGGCGCGCGCGGCGTGGCAATCAGCGCTTCGTAGACCCGTTGCAGATGCCCGATCGCATGTTCCTGGGCCGGATCATGGTTGAAGTCCGGCCGTTCCAGGTCTTGGCGGTATCGCGATAGGGGAGTCATTCCTCGGAGCGGTATCCGGTAGAGGTGTGTTCGGGAAGGATATACCCATCGGGAGACTATTCCCTAACCACGGTGTGCAGGTCCAGATGGGCTGGCACACAAGGTATCGCGGCAAGCTGGGGCTACTATTGTAGAATTCCACCGCCAGCGAGTATCCCGTCGCCATGCCACTCTCTGTTCCAAATCAGCGTACCGCCATGCACAAACGCCGAATCCAATGCGACGGCTACCAACGGCAGGACGGACTATGGGATATAGAAGGGCATTTGGTGGACACCAAACCTTTTCCGCTTCCGAATCGTGATAGAGGGGGAGAGATCGCAACGGGAGAGCCGCTTCATGAGATGTGGCTGCGGTTAACCCTCGATGAGGGGCTGGTGATACGCGCTGCGGAAGCCGTTACCGATCATTCGCCCTTTGCGATTTGCCCGGCCATCGGGCCAGCCTACGAAAAACTGGTGGGTCTGCGCGTTGGTCCGGGTTTCAATCGCAAGGCACGAGACCGGCTCGGGGGTGTGGCTGGCTGTACCCACCTCAATGAATTGTTGCCACAAATGGCGACGGCCGCCTTTCAGACGATCTACGGTGTCAGGTCCGATGGACACCGACCGGATGCCCCTGGTCAGGGGAAAGGCATAGTCGGTACCTGCCATGCTCTGGCGGGTGACAGCCCAGTGGTACGGGATTTCTGGCCCGATTTCTATACCGGGGAGCCCAGCTGAATCCAGTCAGGAAGTTGCAGAGGAAATCTTCTCTGGAGGCTTGGTACGGCTTTCATTGCCGCAGACCTCCCTTTGCCGGGTTTTCCGGTGATGGAGGTTGGCTTGCGAGGCCCGTATGCCTCACGGTTTGCCGGGCACCGTGAGGCTTCAAGACAGGCGTAGGCACGGGCATCGGCATGGCAATGAAACCCGAGCTATGCCTGTTTCGCCTCTTCTTCCTTCTCTTCCTCGATACCGGCGGCCTTCTCGATGCGTTCCAGCAGCCCCTCATCCAGTGCGGTGACCTCTGCCAGAGAGCTGGCGTCTTCCACCAGCTCCTTGAGCTGGTAGTACTGATCGCCGCACTGTTTGTGCAGATCACGAAAACCCTTGGCCAGTTTGCCGGCCTCTTTCAGGTCAGCCTGGGCCTGCTTCAACTCCTTGTCCAGCTCCTGCTTTTCCTTTCGCAGGGTACGGGACAGGGCTTCGGCCTGTTGGCGCGCCGCGGACTCGTCCAGCTTCTCTTTCTTGAGTTTCTTCAGCTTTTTGACGACGTTTTGAGGCGTATCGGCCAGGGCCACGTTTATGGCCTTGAGTTCGTCCTGCCGGGCAGCCAGGTCGGTCTTGATCTTCTGCATCTCCTTGGCATGAAGGGCACGTTCCCCGGCCATGTTCTGATCGGAGTCCTTCTGGGTTTCGCGGATTTCGTTCAGTTCCGCTTCGGCCTTGTTGCGGGCCTTTTCGCTATCCGACGCCTTTTTTTCCATAACCGCCACCGCGGTCCTGGCCTGATCCTGGGCGTCTTTGACGCGAACGTCGGCCTCGATGGAGCGCTTGATGGCCTTGTCCAGGGCGGCACGCAATTCCTCTGGGGGACAGTCCGGGTCCAGCCCGAGGGCATCGGTGGCCGTGGCGATCAAGATCTGTTTCGCGACGGCAAGCTCTTTCCAAACCTTGAGCTCGACTTCTAAATCCGCTTCACCCACATGGTTCTCCTCTATTTCGAAAAATGTTAAAAATCAGTAGTGTTTCGCGCAAATCGCCGCTTCACCGAGGACGCTGGCATACCCGGCATTGCAGCGGTGAGAACGCTTCGTGCAAGGCTCTTGAGTTTCACTGTCCACCCCGCAGGCAACAAGCAAGCCACCGGGCAGGAACCGCCTCTATGCGGTGCCCCGTCTGTATGGCTGATTGTCACAGAGAATAAGGCCCGGGATATGGACTCACCGCACTCTTGATCGAGAGCACTGGACGAAGAATTCAAGGGTCACGATGCAATTGCTCGCGTGCCCACGTAACCCTGAATTATAAGGGAAACATCTGCCCGTTGTGAAGAAAATTAGCATGCCCTGATTTTCTTGGCGTGGTGGTCTCCATTTCTTCGCCTTTTTCGCCCTCTCGGGGGGCTACTGTGCTGCCGTACCCATTTGGCGGAGTCCGGTTGCCTGATCGTTCGCTTTTTCCCAGTCAGTGCGTCGTACAAATAGTTGCCAGGAAGGTTTGGTGCTATCCTAGACAATCCTTTGTTCTTTCAGTCCAGCAAGTGATGATACAGCGTAGCGCCAGAGTGCAGCGGGACACCCTGGAGACCCAGATCACGGTCGAAATCGACCTGGATGGGACCGGTAAGTCTTCCTTTGAGACCGGTGTTCCATTTTTGGAACACATGCTGGATCAGGTTGCCCGCCATGGCATGTTCGACCTCAGCATCGTCGCCAACGGCGACCGCCATATAGATGATCACCACACGGTGGAAGATATTGGCATTACCCTCGGCCAGGCCTTCCGTCAGGCCCTGGGTGACAAAAAAGGCATTCGTCGCTACGGCCACGCCTATGTGCCGCTGGATGAGGCGCTTTCCCGCGTGGTGGTGGATTTTTCCGGCCGCCCCGGTCTGGAGCACGATGTCAGTTATCTCGCTGCACGCCTCGGTCAGTTCGATACGGAACTGTTTCACGAGTTTTTCCAGGGCTTCGTGAATCATGCTCAGGCGACCCTGCATATCGACAATCTCAAGGGGCGCAATACCCACCATATTGCCGAGACCGTGTTCAAGGCCTTTGGCCGAGCGCTGCGGATGGCCGCCGAGCCGGATCCGCGCATGAGCGGCATACTGCCGTCCACCAAGGGCAGCCTGTAATCTATTGATTTTCTCGCCCTATTGCCGAGCGCCGACATGACATCCATCGCCATCATCGACTACGGAATGGGTAATCTGCACTCCATATCCAAGGCCCTGGAGCATGCCGCCCCCGACGCCAGGGTGGAGGTTACCGCCGACCATGGCCGAATCCGCGATGCCGATCGGGTGGTGTTTCCCGGTGTCGGTGCGATCCGCGACTGTATGGCGGAATTGAAGCGTTACGACCTCGTCGAAACCATTCGCTCGGCCGCCAGCGAAAAGCCCTTTCTGGGTATTTGTCTGGGGATGCAGGCCCTGCTGGACCACAGCGAGGAAAATGGCGGCATCCCTTGTCTGGGCATTATCGAGGGCGAGGTGCGCTATTTTGGTGAGCGTCCCAGGGACCCGACCAGCGGTGAGATCCTCAAGGTGCCGCACATGGGTTGGAACCAGGTCCGGCACAGGCGCGAGCATCCCCTGTGGCAGGGTATCCCGGACAACGACCGATTCTATTTCGTGCACAGCTACTACGTCGAACCGGCGAACCCGGACGACACCGTGGGTGCCGCCGAATACAGCCGTGAATTTGCCGCGGCCGTAGCCCGCGACAGCCTGTTCGCGGTGCAGTTTCACCCGGAGAAGAGCCAGCACGCCGGCCTGCGTCTGCTGGCAAATTTCGCCGCCTGGGACGGCCAACCCTGAAACCCCGATATCTGGATGGGATTGAAAAATGTTGCTGATACCCGCCATTGACCTGAAAGACGGCAAGTGCGTGCGCCTGCGGCAGGGCAAGATGGACCTGGAAACGGTATTCGCCGATGATCCGGTCAGCATGGCCGATCGTTGGGTGGAGGAGGGTGCCAAGCGCCTGCATATCGTCGACCTCAACGGCGCCATTGAAGGCAAGCCCATGAATGCCGACGTGATTCATCGCATCTGCGAAAAGTATCCAGATCTGCCGATCCAGGTCGGTGGTGGAATTCGTGACGAAGACACCATACAGGCTTATCTGGATGCTGGCGTGAATTACGTCATCATCGGCACCAAGGCAGTTTCTGCGCCACATTTCGTACGCGATGTCTGTCTGGAGTTTCCCGGACACATTCTGGTGGGCCTGGACGCCAAGGACGGACGTGTCGCCATCGACGGTTGGTCCAAACTCTCCAAGCACGATGTCATCGACTTGGCCCAACACTTTGAAGAAGACGGCGTCGAGGCCATCATCTACACCGACATCAGCCGCGACGGCATGATGAATGGTGTGAACGTGGAGGCGACCGCGCGCTTGGCCGCTGCCATCCGTATCCCGGTGATCGCCGCCGGTGGCGTCACCAATCTGGATGACGTTCGCGCCCTTGGAGAGGCACGGGAAGATGGCATCCTGGGCGCCATTACCGGCCGTGCTATCTATGAGGGCACCCTGGATTTCGCCGAAGGTCAGCGTCTGGCGGAGCAGTATTGACATGGCCTTGGCGAAACGCATCATCCCCTGTCTGGATGTCGATGCGGGCCGTGTGGTCAAGGGTGTCCAGTTCGTCGATATCCGTGACGCTGGTGACCCGGTAGAGATTGCCCGGCGGTATGATCAGGAGGGCGCAGATGAGATCACCTTCCTGGATATTACCGCCAGTTCTGACGAGCGTGAGACCATGGCGCATGTGGTCGAGCAGGTCGCCGGTGAAGTGTTTATCCCTCTCACCGTAGGCGGAGGCATTCGTACAACGGACGATATCCGCCGTATGCTCAATGCCGGTGCCGACAAGGTGGGCATCAATACCGCGGCGATCTTCAATCCCGATTTCGTGCGCGAGGCGGCGGAACGATTCGGTTCGCAGTGCATCGTGGTGTCCATTGATGCCAAGACCGTCAGCGCCGAGGACGAGGCGCCGCGTTGGGAAATCTTCACCCACGGCGGCCGGAAGCCTACCGGCATCGACGCACTGGCGTGGGCTGTGAAAATGCAGGAGTATGGCGCCGGAGAGATCCTGCTCACCAGCATGGATCGTGACGGCACCAAGCGCGGGTTCAACCTGCCGCTGACCGCCGCAGTCAGTGCTGCCGTACATATCCCGGTGATCGCCTCCGGCGGGGTCGGCAACCTGGATCACTTGGTCGACGGTATCACCAAGGGCCATGCCGATGCGGTGTTGGCGGCCAGCATCTTCCACTTCGGCGAGTACTCCATCGGCCAGGCCAAACAGCACATGGCCGAGGCCGGTATCGAAGTGCGACTCTGAGCGACGAGGTGGCCGAAGTGAGCGACGCCTGGCTGGATGAGATCAAATGGACCGCCGAGGGACTGGTACCCGTCATCGCCCAGGAAACCGGCACCGGCAAGGTCCTGATGTTCGCCTGGATGAACCGCGATGCCCTGCGCCTGACCCAGCAGAACGGCCATATGGTTTACTGGTCCCGCAGCCGCGGCAAGCTCTGGCACAAGGGCGAGGAATCCGGCAACCAGCAGGTGGTTAAACAGTTGAGGCTGGATTGCGACAACGACGTGATCCTTGCCGAGGTGGAACAAAAGGGTGGCATCGCCTGCCATACCGGCCGACACAATTGCTTCTTTCAGCGTTTGGAGGGGGGCCGTTGGGTCACCGTGGAACCGGTGATCAAGGATCCCAAGGAGATCTATCGATGAGCATCGGTCGTGTTTTGTCATCCTTGGTGGTTGCGGTTTTGTCTGCCTGTCTGTGGCTCGGCCAGGTTCGTGCGCAGGTCGAAGATCAGCGTCAGATCTTGAGCGACGCTGCAGAGGTGCTGCACGAAATTCAGCGAATCCCCGAGCAAGCCATCCCCCCAAGGCTGTTGAGTCGGGCGGGGGGTATTGTCATCG
This sequence comes from Chromatiales bacterium, assembly GCA_020445565.1. Classification (GTDB taxonomy): domain Bacteria; phylum Pseudomonadota; class Gammaproteobacteria; order JAGRCI01; family JAGRCI01; genus JAGRGI01. The sequence goes on along the minus strand of JAGRGI010000032.1, from coordinate 48,643 downwards.
TGCCCGGAATGGTCAAGGCCGGTTTCCTGGTGGGTGGGGCCCACGGTCGGGGCGTAGTGATGGTAAAGAACGAAGGCACTGGCTGGTCCGACCCGGCGTTCATCACCCTGAGCGCCGGCAGTCTGGGTTTTCAGATCGGCGTGCAATCCACCGACGTTATCCTGGTGTTCAAGAGCAGCAAGAGTGTGGAGAATCTGGCCAACGGCAAATTTACCTTGGGGGCCGACGCCAATGTGGCGGCCGGGCCGGTGGGTCGATCGGCTGAAGCGGCCACTGACGCCAGGCTGAAGTCGGAAATCTACTCCTATTCCCGAAGCCGTGGCCTGTTCGCCGGGGTGTCCCTGGAAGGCTCGGTGCTGGAAATCGATGCCGGTGCCAACTCCGCCTTTTACGATAGCTCGGACATTACCGCGGCAGCCATCTTTGCGCGCCGCGACACCCAGCCCCCCGTGGGTGTTGCTGTTTTGAAGCAGGAATTGGCCAAAGCCACCGAGCTGGGCGAGTAGGCATATGAGCAATGACATCTTGGATCGGTTGGCCGAGGTCTTGGAGAGTCGCAAGCAGGCCGACCCCGATAGCTCCTACGTGGCCGCTCTGTATGCCAAGGGCTTGGACAAGATACTGAAGAAGATCGGCGAAGAGGCAACGGAGACCGTTATTGCCGCCAAGGACGCCGACCCTGAGCAGGTGATCTACGAAACCGCCGATCTTTGGTTTCATACCTTGGTGATGCTTGCCGCCTTGGACCTGAAACCCGCTCAGGTCCTGGCTGAACTGGACCGCCGCTTCGGTCTCTCCGGTATCGAGGAAAAGGCGTCGCGCGCGCAGTGAATCAAGGCCATTGGCGTGTTGTCCAATTCATCTGAACCCAGCCATTGACTACCTTGCGAGCAAGCTCGGCTCAAACGATGTTGTCTCGTCAGCGTACCCTGGTGCGGGTTCCCGGTAGTTACGGTATCATTCGCACGCCGCGCTATGCGCCAGCTGCGCCCTGTAATACCGGGCCGAAGACCAACACCAACAATGTACGGGCGATTCAGCTTATCACTAACGCACCCGTACCAGAGCCAACGGGCCACAGGGCCCGGCCACTGAGCGAGAATTGCCACATCCGTGGAGGAACCCCATGAGTTTCGGCCCCCTAGAGCTTTTTATCATCCTGATCATCGTCCTGTTGTTGTTTGGCACCAAAAAGCTGAAGAACATCGGCTCGGATATGGGTTCGGCCATCAAGAGCTTCCGAACCGCCGTCAAAGAGGGTGAATCCTCCGACAGCGCCAAAGACGGCGACCCGAAGGCCATAGAGGGCAGTAAGGACAATGGGAAGGTCTGAGACCGGAATACCACTCTGATGCCTCTTCCATCCGCATCGCGGCGCTGACCGCTTGCCCCTATGTTTGATATCGGATTCTGGGAATTGTTGCTGATCGGCGTCGTCGCCCTACTGGTGGTCGGCCCTGAACGGCTGCCGAGACTGGCACGCACCGCGGGCTTCTGGTTCGGCCGTGCCCAGCGCTTCATCAGCAATGTAAAGAACGATATTGATCGTGAGATGCGTGCCGAGGAGCTGAAGTCCATCCTCAACAAGAACAGCGGCGGCCCTCAGGAATTCAAGGAGATCATTGAGGAGACCTCCAGCGCCTTTCGTGAAGCCAAACAGGCCGGGCACATCGTAAACAGTACCTCCCCCGATCCCAAACCGCAGCCAGAGGCGGAGTCGCCACAGACGCAGGCCAAGAAACCTGAGCCCGCCAAGAGTGCCGGCGAGAGCGACCATGGAGGGTAAGGACAAGTACAACGTCGACGCTGCGCAACCCTTCCTTTCCCATCTGGTGGAGTTGCGCGATCGGCTATTGCGGGCCGTGCTGGCCGTTTTGGTGATTTTTGTCTGCCTGTTCCCCTTCGCCAACACGATCTACACCTCGCTTGCCGGACCGCTGCAGGCCGCCCTTCCGGCGGGTTCCAGCATGGTGGCCATCGATGTGGCCTCGCCCTTTTTGACACCGTTCAAACTGGCCATGGTGCTGTCCATCTTTCTGGCGGTGCCGGTGATTCTTCACCAACTCTGGTCCTTCGTCGCCCCCGGGCTTTACAAGCACGAGCGCCGACTGGCGCTGCCGGTATTGGTATCCAGCACGGCCTTGTTCTATATCGGCATGGCCTTCGCGTACTTCGTCGTCTTTCCATTGGTGTTCGGTTTCATGGCCAGCACCACCCCGGATGGCGTCACCATGATGACGGATATCAACCGCTACCTGGATTTCGTCCTCACCCTGTTCTTTGCCTTCGGCGTCGCCTTCGAGGTACCCATCGCCACCTTCGTATTGGTCGCCATGGGCATCACCACCCCGGAGAATCTGGTTAACAAACGCCCCTATGTGATCGTTGGCGCTTTCGTGATCGGTATGCTGCTGACACCGCCCGATGTGGTTTCCCAGGTGCTGCTGGCCCTGCCCATGTGGTTGCTGTTCGAACTCGGACTGCTGTTCTCGCGTCTGCTGGTGAAACGTCGAAGGGAGGCTGAAGCACGTGAAAGCGCCAATGCCGGAGCGGCCGTCGGGGCTGGCGCCATGGGGCTGAGTGCGAATGATGATCTGCTGGCGGATCCGGAACGCTGGCGGCCCATGACCGATGAAGAAATGGAGGCGGAGCTCGACGCCATGGAGGTAGAGGCGCAACCGGGCACGAAGGTGCCAAAGGACGACGACAAACCCAAGACCTGAGGGAAGCTGCCATGCGAGCCGCGCCGCTGACTGTGCTGCTGATTCTCTTTTTGAACAGCGTGGCGAGTGCCGAGGAGCGGCGCAACGATCTGGTCGATCACCCGTCACCCTATCTGGCCATGCACGGCCAGGACCCGGTCCATTGGCAGGACTGGAATGCCGAGGTGTTGGAGGCGGCGCAACAGGAAAATCGCCTGATCCTTATCTCCAGCGGTTATTTCGCCTGTCACTGGTGCCATGTGATGCAGCGCGAGTCCTATCGCAATGCCGCTATCGCCGCGCTGCTCAACGGTCGGTATATCGCCGTGAAGATAGACCGGGAACTCCAGCCGGCACTGGACGCCTATCTGATCGAATTCGTCACCCGCACCCACGGTCAGGCCGGCTGGCCGCTCAACGTGATACTGACCCCGCAAGGCTACCCCCTGGTGGGTTTTACCTACCTGCCTCCGGAAAATTTCTTGGACTTTCTCGCCCGACTGGACGCCCGCTGGAAAACGGAATCAGCGCAGTTGACCGGCTTGGCAAAGGCGGCCGCCGAGGTGTTGGCCCAGCCCAAGGTTGAAGCTATCGAACCGCCCGACGATGCCGCCAGGCAACTTCGCGCGGCACTCCGCAAGGAGGCTCTGGAGTTGGCTGATCCTTTGGCCGGTGGTTTTGGCCAGCAGAACAAGTTTCCGTCCACCCCCCAGTTGATGGCCTTGCTCGGTATATTGGAAGCCGGCGACAACCCCGAGCTGAAGCATTTCCTGGAAACCACCTTGGATGTCATGGCCAGCCAGGGGCTTCGCGATCATTTGGCGGGCGGGTTCTTTCGTTACACCGTCGACCCCAATTGGCAGACGCCTCACTTCGAGAAGATGCTCTACACCCAGGCACAGATGATCGAACTGTACCTGACGGCCGCGAAGCATCTGAATCGACCCGATTACCGGGAAATAGCGCGGGATACACTGCGGTTCCTGATCAAGGAGTTTGCCTCACCGGACGGAGGCTACATCGCCAGTTTTTCCGCCGTGGACGGCGCCGGCGTGGAAGGCGGTTATTACCTCTGGACCGAACAACAGTTGCAAAACCTGCTGAGCGAGGCGGAACTGGATCTGGTGAATCAGATTTGGGGTATGCAGGGGCCTGGCTACCTGGAGGCCGGTCATCTACCCATACTGCGCGACGCCAACCGGAATTTGGAGGGTGGGAAAAAAACATTGATGACTTCTGCCCGAGACAAGCTGCTTGCTGCCAGAGCCAAGCGCCAACTTCCGGCGGACGATAAGGTTATCGCCGCCTGGAACGGCCTGGTGTTGAGTGCCCTGGCATTGGCCGTGGAATCCGGTATCGATTCGGGCAGCCGGGCTGATGGCGAAAGGCTGAAAAGAGTGCTTCTGGACAAGTTTGCCGATGGCGATTCGCTCCGACGCGATCTTGCCTCTGCCGGCGAAGCCGGTCTGGAAGACTTCGCCTATGTCGCTCGTGGTCTCGCGGATTGGGCCAGGGTCACCGGTGATCGTGAAAGCCGGAACAGAGCGGCGGGCTTGATGCATATGGCTTGGCAATCCTTCTATACCAGGCAAGGCTGGCGTCTTGGCGGGAAAAGCCTGCTCCCGGCGATACCCGCCGAACCCGCGGTCGGCGATGGCCCGATGCCATCGCCGGCTGCTGTTTTGCTGAACCTTTCCTCGAAACAGGGGGAAAAGCTCGATTCGAACGTTCGTGCAGCCGTAATGATAGCTTACGGTCTCGTAGCGGAATCGCCGTTCTGGTATGCGAGTTACATATCAGCGTTTCCGCCGTAGCACCGGTGCTTTTACCGGTACAGCCTCGAAGCCGCCGCGTGCTGAGTATTGGGCCTTTCGATGAGCGCGTCAGCCTTTTGCAAGGGTGCGATCCCCTGTGCTGTGTTGTGCAAAAAGTACGGAGGAGGCTACCGCGCAGGGAGCCATCGTGTTCCACGGCATCGATCAGTTGCTGAAATCGGAAGCTGAGCGATGGATCATTCCGTTTGTTTCTTGACTAGACCGACCGGTCTAATATAGTCTCTGTTCCATGAAAGTCGAAACCGATACGCGCTCTCGCATCCTCGTTACTGCACGGGAGTTGTTTCACGGGCGCAGTTACGCGGATGTGGGGATCAAGGAGATCTGTGAGAGTGCCAAGGTGCAGAAGGGGAGCTTCTATCACTTCTTTCCGTCCAAGCAAGACTTGGCCATGGCGGTGATCGACGATATGGCCGAGGAATGGGCCCATGGTTTCGTGGCCGAGGCGTTCGATAGGAACCTCCCGCCCATGGAGCGTTTGGATTACCTCATCGATGCCGCCTACTACTGGCAGAAGGCCGCCAAGGATCTGGAGGGACGGGTGCCGGGCTGCCTGTTCGGCAATCTGGCACTGGAGGTCAGCACCCGGGATGAAGTGATCCGCGCCAAGATCAACGCCGTGTTTCGCAAGGCGAGCGAGAGTTTTCGCGAGGCGCTGAGCGAGGCGGTGGAGCTGGGTGCTGTCGCGCCCCTCGATGCCGAATTGACGGGCGAGGCCATGCTGGCCTATCTGGAAGGGATCATCCTGCTGGCCAAAAGCCGCAATGACCCGGATGTGGTGCGGTTGCTCGGCCCGGCGATCAAGACGATTCGAATTGAAATGAAACCCGGTAATTGAGGTCAGCGGAACGCCGATGCGATTGTCCTGACTTGTGAAAATCCGGGTTTTAGTTTGCCTAACGACTGGACCGACCGGTCATCTCAAATCTGACGAAGGAGAATGCCATGTCCGAAACCATGCACACCCTGGATGCTTCGGGTCTGAACTGTCCGCTGCCGATTCTGCGCACGAAAAAGGCGTTGGCGCCCCTGGATAGAGGGGAGATTCTTGAGGTCATCTCCACCGATCCGGGCTCGGTAAAGGATTTGAGCTCGTTTTGCAAAGAAACTGGCCATGAGCTGCTCTCCAGCGAGGCGGCCGAGGGCAAGTTCGTCTTTCAGATTCGTAAGGCCTGAGTGGCCGGGAGGTAGATCATGAGCAATACGGCACAGATATTGGCGAGTCCCGAATCGGATTGGGATGCCTGGTTCGATCGCCGCTTTGACGAGAAGATGGCGGAACGGCAGGCAGCCCATGTCCCGTCAATGACCATCATTGCCACCAAGGGCACGTTGGACATGGCCTATCCGCCCTTCATCCTCGCCTCTACTGCCGCCGCCCTTGGCTGGGAGGTCTCGATCTTTTTCACCTTCTATGGCTTGAGCCTGCTGAAAAAGGAGCTGGACCTGAAGGTGACACCGTTGGGCAATCCTGCCATGCCAATGAAAATGCCCGAAGGTCCGGGTTGGATCCGTGGCAAGGAGATTCCGGTGCCCACCTCGTTGATGAGTCTTGTGCCGGGTTTCCAGGGCATGGCCACCAGCATGATGCGCAAGACCATGGACAATAAGGGTATTGCCCGCATTGAAGAGCTGCGCGCCGCCTGCATTGAGGCCGAGGTGAAGCTGGTGGCCTGCCAGATGACGGTGGATCTGTTCGACTACGCCAAGGAGCAGTTCATCGATGAGGTCCACGAATGGGTAGGGGCGGCCAGCTTCCTGCCGCGGGCGATGAAGGCGGATGTGAATCTTTTCGTATAGTCCGACTAGGTGTTTGCGCCGGGGCTCGTCCTGGCGCATTTTTTGGGGACCATGACGCTGTAGGGACGGTCATTGGGTCCTGTCAGGTTATCGCACTTCATGCCCCGTTCGTCTCGGATAACCCGCTGTGCCATACTTTCGGCTGATTGCCGGAGTTCTCATGGCCAATACCGTACTCAGAGAAGCCACCTACGAAGATCTGCTCCAGGTGCCCGAACACTTGGTGGCAGAGATCATCGATGGCCGCCTGCATACCCATCCACGTCCTGCACCGCGCCATGCCGTGGTCAGTTCCTTGCTTGGTGCCGAGTTGACGCCGCCATTCTGGCGGGGGGTCGGAGGACCGGGAGGTCGGTGGATTCTCGACGAACCGGAGCTGCACCTGGCCGCTCATGTCCTGGTTCCCGATCTCGCCGGCTGGCGGCGCGAGCGCATGCCGGAGTTACCGGAAACGGCTTGGTTCGAACTCCCACCTGACTGGATCTGCGAGATCCTGTCGCCCTCCACCGCACGGGACGACCGGGTCGTGAAGATGCCCATCTACGCGGCTCAGGAAGTACAGCATTTGTGGTTGATCGATCCGGATCAGCGGATCCTTGAGGCCTACGCCCTGGAAAACCAGCGTTGGGTTCTGCTGAGTGCCCACAAGGATGATGACGTTGTCCGTTTGCCGCCGTTCGACGCCATCGAATTGCCACTTGGCGGTCTCTGGCCCTGAACTATGTGAGCGTCAACAAGGAGGAATCCCCATTGGCTGAGTTTCCCCAAATTGTGCATCACGGCGCCCTCAATGGCGTCACCGGTTCCTGCCACGAATGGCGGGTGGACGCAGACCATTCCCTGTTGATTGACTGTGGACTGTTTCAGGGGGCCGAGACCTCCGGCAAGGCCGGGGCGGAACACCTGGAGATCGATTTCCCCATCGGTCAGATCAAGGCGCTGATCGTTACCCACGTGCACATCGACCATGTAGGGCGCATACCCTATCTGTTGGCGGCCGGTTTCGATGGCCCCATTTATTGCAGCGAGCCTTCGGCGTTACTTTTGCCGCTGGTGCTGGAGGATGCGGTGAAGGTGGGTTTTACCCGTGACCGCAAACTGGTGGAGCGCTTTCTGTCGCTATTGGAGCGGCGTCTGAGACCGCTTTCTTATGACTGCTGGCAAGACCTCGATCTGGGCACGCCGGAGCCGGTGTTCATCCGCCTGCAACGCGCCGGGCACATTCTCGGGTCCGCCTATGTGGAGTGTCGGGCGGGGGGCGAGGATGCGCCGGTCACGGTATTCTCCGGTGACCTGGGAGCCCCCTGGGCGCCGCTGTTGCCGGCGCCTCGCCCTCCCCGTGCCGCCCATACGGTCGTTTTGGAGAGTACCTACGGCGACAGGAATCACGAAGACCGCCGCAACCGTCGCTTTCGACTCCAGGAGGTGTTGGAACACGCCCTGGCGGATGGCGGGACGGTGCTGATTCCGGCCTTCAGTATCGGTCGTACCCAGGACTTGCTTTACGAACTGGAGGATCTGATTCACCACGGCGGCAGCGGCCCGGTAAAAAAAGGTCTGCCCTGGGAAGACCTGGAGATCGTTGTCGATTCCCCTCTGGCCAGTCGGTTCACCGAAGCCTACCGAAAACTGAAACCTTTCTGGGATGCCGAGGCTCGACAGCGTTTGAAGTCGGGCCGTCACCCCCTGTCTTTCGAACAGCTCACCACCGTCGACAGTCACGCCGATCATATGCACACAGTGGATTACCTGGCCAAGTCCAAACGCCCTTGTGTGGTAATCGCCGCCAGCGGCATGTGTGCCGGCGGCCGTATTGTCAATTACCTTAAGGCCATGTTGGGCGATGCCCGCCACGACATCGTTTTTGTCGGGTACCAGGCACGAGGAACTCCCGGAAGCGACATACAATACTACGGCCCACGCGGCGGCTATGTGATGCTGGATGGCCGCCGCTACGAAATTCGCGCCCGCATCCATCAGCTCTCCGGCTATTCGGCCCATGCCGGGCAGAAAGATCTGCTCAACTTCGTCCGCAAGATCCCGACCCCGCCCGCCATCGTTCGCCTGGTACATGGCGACGAAGACGCCAAGAGCGAACTCCGCCGCCGGTTGGGGTCCCTGTTGCCCGGAACGCGGGTGGAAATCCCGCATTAGAGGCCAAGACCCGCTACACTAACGGCCCTATGCAAAACGACACGGAAATCTCCACCGCCCCGGCGTCGGCGCCCTTAAAGCTGGGCGAGCGTCTGGTGCAAGCCGGCAAACTACAGCCAGTGGACCTGGATCGTGCCCTTCGCACTCAGCAGGAAACCGAGGGATTGCTGGGTTTCCTGCTGGTGCGGCTGGGCATGATTTCGGAGCGGGATCTGGGGCCGATTCTGGCCGAGCACCTGGGTGTGAGACTGGTGACCAAGACCGGTTTCCCGGAATTTGTCGTGATGGAAGACGCCATACCCGTGCCTTTTCTCAAGCATTCCAAAATCCTGCCCCTGGAAGAGACCGACGACACCCTTACGGTGGCCATGGCCTGTCCGCAGGACGAATTCTCGCGCAATGCCCTGGCGCTGGCCACCGGGCGCAAGATCGATGTGGTGCTGGCCATGCCGTCGGAGATTGAGGCTGCTCTGGAGCGGCTTTACGGTGGCAAACGCGACGAGCTGATCGAGGATCTGGGTGGTGCCGCCGGCTCCGAAGCCGACGATCTGCAACGTCTCAAGGACATGGCCAGCGAGGCGCCGGTGATCCGCCTGGTGAACCTGATCATCACCCGCGCCGTGGACTCGCGTGTCTCCGATATTCATATAGAGCCGTTCATGAACAGCCTCAAGGTGCGCTACCGCATCGATGGTGTGCTGCACGAGGTCGAGTCGCCGCCGGCCAAACTCACCGCGGCGGTGATTTCGCGTGTAAAGATCATGTCCAAGCTCAACATCGCCGAACGGCGCCTGCCCCAGGACGGCCGCATTCAACTGCGGGTGCAGGGTAAGGAGATCGACCTGCGTGTATCCACCGTTCCCACCCTGCACGGCGAAAGCGTGGTCATGCGTATTCTCGACAAGGGCAGTGTGGAGATGAGCCTGGACGCGCTCGATTTCGCCCCCGACACCCTGGCCGGCATGAAAGAGCTGCTGGACAAGCCAAATGGCATATTGCTGGTCACCGGTCCCACCGGCAGCGGCAAGACCACCACGCTCTATGCCGGGCTCACCGGTCTGAACCGGCCGGAGAACAAGATCCTCACCGTCGAAGACCCGGTGGAGTACCAGCTTGAAGGCATCAACCAGATCCACGTCAAGGCGGAGATCGGCCTGACTTTTGCCAATGCCCTGCGCGCCATCGTGCGTCAGGATCCGGACATCATCATGATCGGCGAGATGCGTGACCTGGAAACCGCTCAGATCGCCATTCAGTCGGCCCTCACCGGCCACCTGGTGCTCTCCACTCTGCACACCAACGATGCCCCCAGTGGCGTGACCCGTTTGCTGGATATGGGGGTGGAAGACTATCTCATCACTTCCACGGTCAACGGCATTCTGGCCCAGCGCCTGGTGCGTCGTCTGTGCGGACACTGCAAACAGCCCTATCAGGCCCTGCCCGAGTCCCTGCGGGAAATGGGTATCGATCACCTGCTGACGGGGACGGATCACACCCTCTGGCATTCCACCGGTTGCGACGAATGCGGCCACACCGGCTTTCGCGGCCGGGTCGGCATCCATGAGTTGCTGACTCTTACCGATCCCCTGCGGCGTCTGGTGCTGGATCGGGCCGATGCCGGGGTATTGCAGGCCAAGGCCCGTGAGCTGGGTATGCGCACCATGTATGAAGACGGCATCCTCAAGGCTGCCCTGGGTCTCACCACGGTGGAAGAAGTGCTGCGTGTGACGCGGGAAGAATAGCCATGGCCCGCTTTCAATACCGTGCCATCGGGACGGACGGGGAGATACGTGACGGCGAGTTGGAGGGCGTCAGCGAGAACGATGCGGTAGAACAAATCAACCGCATGGGTCTGTTGCCCCTGGAGGTCGGCCGATCCACGCAGAGCGCCGGTGGCAGGAAAAGCCATCGCCGGCTGTTCTCCAAAGAACGCATAAGGCGAGCCGACCTGGTACACCTGACCGGCGAGTTGGCAACCTTGTTGGATGCCGGATTGCCTCTGGACAGGGCCCTGGGCGTGCTGGTCGACACCTCTGAAAATTCCGCTGTCGTCGCTATGATCGAGGAATTGCGTGCCGGGATTCAGTCGGGTCATTCCTTTTCCGAGGCTTTGGAAAGCCGGGAGGAGCTGTTCGGCCGCCTGTACCTGAATATGGTGCGCGCCGGCGAGGCTGGAGGGGCGCTGGATCTGGTGCTCGCCCGTCTGGCCGACTACATGGAAAAGGCTCAGGAGCTAAGGCGTTCGGTTTCCTCTGCGCTGATCTATCCTGCGATTCTGCTCGGTGTGGCGGTCCTGTCGGTGATCGTATTGCTGGTGTTCGTGGTTCCCCAATTTGCGCAGATGTTCGAGGACATGGGGCAAGCCTTGCCGACGCCCACCCGCGTGGTCATGCTGGCCGGCGATTTGTTTCGTGACTACGGTTGGTTGATGGCCATTGGTTTGGCAATATTGGTCTGGGGGCTGAAGCGTTTGTTTCGGGATGAGGGACGGCGACGTTGGCTGGATGCCCGATTGCTGTCGCTGCCGATGGTCGGCGATCTGATTGCCAAGATCGAAACGGCGCGTTTCAGCCGAACCCTGGGAACCTTGATGGAAAATGGCGTTCATTTGCTACAGGCCATGCAGATTGCCGCAGGTACGCTTTCCAATCGCGTGCTCGCCGAAGAAGTCGAGCGGGCGGAGCTTTCCCTGCGTGAAGGGGCAGGGTTGGCGGAAACTCTTGTGGAAGGCCGGCGTTTTCCTCCGTTTGCACTGCACATGATGCAGGTGGGCGAGGAGAGCGGCAAGCTGGAGCGTATGCTTCTCAAGGTCGCCAGCGTCTACGATGGCGAGGTTCAGGCAGCCATCAAACGCCTGTTGGCGTTGGCTGAGCCAGTGATCATACTTGGCCTCGGCGCCGTTATCGCCGGCATCATCATGTCGATTTTGGTGGCGATCCTTGGCGTCAACGAACTGGCCTTCTAGTCGAAGTTTCGCTCGCGGTCACGCCGGAGCGGATTGATTGCTCATGATTTCAGGAGAGTAAAATGCGACACGCTCGCGTGGGTCATAGCGGCTTTACCTTGATCGAGCTACTTGTGGTGCTGGTGATCCTCGGCCTCCTGGCCGGCGTCGTCGGTCCGCGGGTCATCAACTACCTGGGTGGCGCAAAAACGGATACGGCGCGGTTGCAGATACAGGACATGGCAGCCGCCCTGGACCTCTATCGACTGGATGTGGGGCGTTATCCCAACAACCAGGAAGGCTTGCAGGCGCTGGTGGAAGCACCGGCGGGAGGTACCCGCTGGAACGGCCCTTATCTGAAGAAAAAGAACATCCCGCTGGATCCTTGGGGAAACCCCTATCAATACAAGATGCCAGGTGAACACGAGACCTTTGATCTGTTTACGCTGGGCCAGGACAATCAACCCGGCGGCGATGGCGAAAACAGCGATATTGGCAACTGGCAATAGGTCTCTGTTCCTTGCCGGCAGTCGGGGGTTCTCACTGCTGGAAATGATGCTGGTGCTGGTTCTCCTCGGCCTGATTGCGGCATTGACGCCGCCGCTCATTGGCAAGGTAATGCAGGGCATGGAGTTGCAGGGTGCGGCGCGGGAACTGGCTGCGGGCCTCAAGCTGGCGCGTAGCAAGGCCATCGCTGCAAACCAGCCGACGGACGTACGCTTCGATCTGGGCAAAAGGGCGTATTTCGTCCCTGGGCAGAACTCCCCCAGATTTTTTCCCGAAGGCGTGGAGATCCGTCTACACACGGCGCAATCCGAAACCGAGTCTGACCAGATCGGGTCGGTGCGATTCTTTCCGGATGGCACATCCACCGGAGGCGGCGTAGACCTGTCCATGGAAAATCGCTTGTACGTCATACGTGTGGACTGGCTTACCGGTCAGGTCGAATTCGGTGAATAGGCGTCAGGCCGGTTTTACCCTGCTGGAGGTGTTGGTCGCTTTCGTGATTCTCGCCCTGTTGGTGACGGTACTCCTGCAGGCTGCGGGTAATGCGGTGAGAGGGATGTATGTGGCCGAGCGCTATGGCCAAGCGGCCCGAATTGCCCAGACCCTGCTGGCCGGAGTCGGGATCGAGATACCGCTGGAGCGGGGAGCGGCTTCGGGCGAACAAGGCGACGGCTTCCGATGGCAGGTAACAGTGGAACCATTCGCTGCCTCCGAAGAGGCAGCGTCTCCGTCGCGCCTGTTCGCCATTACGGTGGAGGTTTCCTGGGGAGGCGGTTCCCGTCAACGCAGCTTCTCCTTGGAGTCTCTGCGCCGCGCAAGTACCGATGCTGCCCTGTAGCAGAAAGTTGCCGCGGGCCGTCAGGGGCTTCACCCTGGTGGAGGTGCTGGTCGCTTTTGTGCTGATTGCCCTCAGTCTGCTGATCCTGTTCAGTGCCCTGCATACCGTATCGCGCGCCTGGGAAGGCGCGGAGTCTCGCCTGCTGGCGTCGGAGCGAACGTTTTCCACCTACGATGTCCTGTCACGTTTGTTGGGGCGCTCCCAGTCTGTGGCGTTGGACCTTGACGGGGTAAAGACACCTTCGTTCGTTGGCGATTCCCATAGTTTCCGATTCGCTGCCCCCGCCTTGCAGCAACTCGGATTTGGCGGGCTGTATCGGTTTGATATTCGTGTCGAGGAGACTCGTGCAGGGCGGAAGCTGATTTTGCGAATGACGCAGTTGTTCGGCGGCGGCTCACAGAGTGACGACTCTGCCAGCGAGCTGAAGGAGACTGTTCTCCTGGACCACCTGCAGCTGATCGGCATTGCGTATTGGGGGCGCCGAGAGCAAGGCCAGGTGGCAAGCTGGGGGGACGAATGGCAGGAGGAAGAGCGGCTTCCGGAAGCGGTTCGCATCGAATTCGTTGAACGGGACCGGTCGCCGATGGTTCTGTTGGTGCGACTCAATGGTTAGGCCACAGTCAGGCGGTAACAGCCGTTCTCAGGCGGGAATGGCTCTGGTGCTGGTACTTTGGGTCACGGCCTTGATGAGTGTGATGGTCGCGGCGCTGGTCTATTCTGGGCGTGTGGAGACGCGTGTCGTAGCCAACGTGACGCACCAGATTCGGTTGCAGGCTGCCGCCGAAGCCGGTCTGGCCTACGCAATCGATGACCTCTTGAGGCCGCTCTCTCAGAGAGTCCTGAACGAGGCAGGAATCCCCAACGCCCTGGCATGGGGCAATGACCGGATGACTATCGAGCTGCTGCATGCCTCGGGTCTGATTGACTTGAATTCTGCTCCACGGGCCTTGTTTGCCACCCTGCTGCGGGGTGTCGGCATGGAGGAGGGGTTTGTTTCTTCGTTTTTGGATGCCGTGGAAGACTGGCGAGACGCCGATGATCTGCGTAAGCCGAACGGTGCGGAACGCAGCGACTATGAGCGCGCGGGCAGAGCAGGGCCGAGAAATGGCCTGTTCGAAAGTGTCGAGGAACTCAACAACGTACTTGGTGTTACCCCCTATTGGTACGACAAACTATCTGATTTCCTCACCGTTCACAGCTCGTCGGCAACGATCAGCGACTTGGATGCCCCGGAGGCCCTGCTGCAATTGCTAAAGGGGGATCAGGCGGCAGCCACTATAGATCAACGCAATGCGCGAACCGGCGTGTTGGTGCGTAGCCGATCTGCCGGTGGTGGCGGTGGTGTCTCCTTCGGTGGCGGCACACCCAAGGTGCAGCAGCATGTTTATCTGGTCAGGGTTGGGATTCGCGCTGAAGACGGCTCGGCCTATCGTTTCGAGGCCACGGTTTCGCTGTCGCCGGACGACGGGAGACATTACGCCGTATTGTCGTGGCGACCATTGTATGGAGGATGAACGGTGCAGTTTTCTGGCGAGGGTTTCACGACAACAGCCTGTTGGGGCGAGGGAAGCTGAATGGCCTTGGTTCGAAGTGGCACGGCTGGCAATGCAAGTCTGCTCCAGTGGTTCACCGGAATTCGGTATTGCATACCCGCAGCGCTGCAAAATTGGTTCACGCCTGAGAAAGGCCGGGTACTGATCGATTTATCCCAGTCGGGACGCGTGACGGCCTATCTGGTGCGCGGCAAGAAGCGCCGTGTGATCGGCCAAGCTGCAACAATTGGCACCGGCGAGGGATTGGCCGAAGGCATCCGTCGAGCCGCTATCCGGGTTGGAAGGCGATATGAGCTGTTGCTGCCCTCTGCGGCCGCTATCGAAAAGCGAGTGCAGCTTCCAAAGGAGACGCGGTCCAATTTGCGCAAGGTCCTGGCCTACCAGCTCGGCAGGGAGACGCCCTTTAACCAGGATCAGGCGTGGTTCGACTGTCGAATCGAAAGCGCCGACAGTGAGGAACGACTGCGTGTCCGCCTGTCCGTCGTACCCCGTGCTGTCGCCGCAGAATGGATAGAGCGTATTGAGCGGCATTGGGACGGAAGTGTTGTGTCGATCCGGCCGGCCCATGACGAGGAGTTCGATTACCTCCGTGGCTCCCAACGCCAGACCGGCAACAGTTGGCACGCAAAGTTGCTCCTGGCGATGCTGGGGCTGGTGATACTGACTGCACTGGCGCTTCCCGTCGTACCGCTGATCAAAAAGCACCAGATGCTCGATCGGCTGGAGCAAAAGCTGTTGGCTGTGAAGCGCGAAGCGCTGCCTGTACTCACCTTGCGTGATCAGTACGATGTCTTGGCCGAGTCCGTTTCCTTTCTCCTGAAGCAACAGGAGCGTTGGCCGGCACCGCTCGGCGTTCTCGATAGCTTGACCGAGAAGTTGCCCGACCATACCTGGATCCAGCGGTTCGAGATGCGCGATGCCAAAGTCACCCTCAGGGGAGAGTCAACCGAGGCGGTATCGCTGATTGGCATCCTGGAAAAAGGCGATGAGTTTGATCAGGTCGCCTTTGTTGCTCCGCTCACACGCAACGCCAGGGTTGGGACCGATATTTTTCAGATATCGTTGACTGTTGCGAACGGAACGCACAAATGAGCGACTCCTCCCGAAAACCGTTGCGGTGCCTGGCAGCTCTACTGCTATTCCTGGTGATAGGAATATTGGCCTATCTCGCCGTGGTTGAGCCCCTGCAGCGCCAATCCCTGGATTTGGATACGGATATCGAACGCATAACCGGCCAGATCGATCGCTATCAAGGATTACTGCGAACCCAAGCCGAGCTTTCCAGGGCTGTCGAGGTGCTCAAGACAACCCATGAACAAGACTTGTACTTCAGCGACAAATCGCCAACGCAGGTTGCTACCGAGTTGCAGGGACTTTTGCGTTCCGTGGCCAGCGACGCGGGAACCAACCTCCTGCGCAGCAGTGAGAGAATTGTTGAAGACACCGAAGGATCGCCAACCCTGATAGTGGTGGATGCTACCCTGTCGGCAACAGTGAATCAGCTGCGTGCGATGTTGGATCGACTTCAGCGCAACCGTCCAATGCTGTTTGTCGTGCAGTTGGCGATCGACGCCAGACCGATCCGTAAAACCAAAACCGGGGTGGAACTTAACCCCGAACTCAATGTCGCACTCGGATTGGCTGCCTACCACGATGCACAACATGAGTGATTCTCTTACATTGCGCTTTGTATTGGCTATGCTAATGCTCGTTGGCTTGTTTGCCGTACTGGCCAATGCAGTCTGGTCGGACTATCGGCAGCCTCTGCGACTCACCATGCCGAGGTCCGTCGATCCGCTGCCGTTGGCCATGCCGGTCCTTCCGAGTATCGAAGACCAGGCCGGTCGGCAGTTTGCGCAAAGACCACTGTTCTGGGCCTCTCGTCGCCCTATCATCCCTCCGCCATCGGTGAAGCCGGTCGTGGGAAAGGCCGAACCGTCGGAAAAGCTGAGTTTCAAGGTTAGCGGGATTGCATTGTCAGGCGATCAGCAAGTGGTTTTTCTTGTTGATTCGCGGGGGAACTCTGGCGCAGTCCATTTGAACGAAGAGTTTCAAGGCTGGAAGGTTACAGATGTCAAGGCACATGAGGTGACGTTGCGTAAAGACGGAGACGTTGAGGTCTTGCCGTACCGAAAAGACCCGCAATGAGGCCGCCGGCCCCACGATTGCCTGGATATGACAGGGTATGTATCAACAAAAACCGGTGGTTGTCCGCCCGCACATCACCCCACCTCATTTATAAATAAATAATAATATGTTAATCTTCCTGCCCGTGGTCTGCTAATGTATGGGTCCGTCAGTTCAATGAGTATGGCACTTTCCGGGAGTTTCCTGTCTCGAGGTCTCCTTGTGGCGCTGCTGGCGCTGCCTGTTGGTGCCTGCCAGACCATGACCGAGAAGCAGGCTGACAGCCCACTTCGGCTTGAGGAACAACCCGATCTTCCCGAGATCTACGCTGATGCCCCCAAGTCGGCGATGGCGCCCGAGGTTGAACTGTCGGCAATTGCGGAACCAGCGTCAGGACCGTCACCGCGAAATGTCGAACTGTATCCGGGCAGTGATCGATTTCTGGCAACGTCACAGAAAGCCCGCAACAGCAGCTCGTCCACCAACGGGACCATCAACCTGGATTTCGATTCGGTTCCGGTCGCCCAGGCGGCGGGGACCATCCTGGGCGACTTCCTGGGGGTACCCTATCAAGTCGATGCGGCGGTGAAGGGTGAAGTGACACTGCGAACCTCGCAGCCGGTAGCGCGCGAGGACTTGATTCCCATATTGGAGTCCATGCTGGAGGCGAAGGGTGCCGTAGTGACTCGCGGGACCGATGGGCTCTACCGTGTGGCTCCCCGTGGCGCCATCAAGAGCCGGAACCTGGATTTTTCCAACCTCGGCGCCAGTGACGAACTGCCGCCTGGCTTTGGTTTGAGAATCGTGCCTCTGCGGTACATCGGTGCGGCGGAAATGGAAAAAATTCTCAAGCCGCTGGCCGCGGAGAATACCTTCGTACGTGTGGATGGCAATCGCAATCTGCTGATTTTGAGTGGCACCCGTGCAGAGCTGGGCAACCTCTTATCCGTAGTCTCCACCTTTGACGTGGATTGGCTCAAAGGCATGTCGGTGGGGATGTTCGAGCTTCATCAGGGGGATCCCAGCGTGGTTGCCGGCGCCCTCACCGAGGTTTTGGGGATTGAAGCTGAGGGGCCGCTGCAAGGCATGGCCAGGATTATCCCGTTGAAGCAGCTGAGCAGCATCATGGTGGTCACGCCACGGAAATATCTCTTGGATGAGGTCGGAAAGTGGGTAGAGCGCTTGGATAGGGCAGGGGAGGGACGTGAAACCCGATTCTATGTCTATCCGGTGCAGAATTCCGAAGCCGTCTATCTGGCCAATATGCTGAAACAATTGATCACGGGGGAGACGTCGTCGGCGCAGACGGCCTCTGCCGAAGTAGCTCCGGGGCGGCAGTTGCGAACCTTGTCGTCGGGCAGCAGTGGCGGTGCTACATCCTCCACGAATCCGGCCGCCAGTGCCGACCAGTCAAGCGCGGCGATCAAGGTCAAGGGCGATGGGGTGGTGACCACCGGTCCGGTGCAAATCGTTGCCGATGAGCGCAACAATTCGTTGCTCATCATGGCCAGTGCGGCGGACTACCAACGTATCGAAGCTGCGCTGGAAAGACTCGACGTCACCCCCATGCAGGTATTGGTGGAAGCGTCGATCATTGAAGTGACCCTTACCGATAATCTGCAATATGGTCTACAGTGGTTCTTCAAGAATTCGATCAGTGACTACCAAGGCAATGGGTTGCTTGATCTGGACGCCGGCAGTGGTCTGGCTGCCAATATACCGGGATTCTCTTACACCCTGACCGATGCGAGTGGTCTCGTGAGGGTAGCATTGAACGCTTTTGCCAAAGATTCTCGACTTCGTGTTCTATCGTCTCCGTCTGTGCTGGTGCTGGACAACCGTACCGCTGAAATCCGGGTTGGCAATCAACAGCCGGTGCAGACGGGCACTACAACTACCGATGGCGGCACCCAGAGCACGAGCATCCAGTACCGTGACACCGGCGTCACCCTGGCGGTAACGCCTAGAGTGAACGCTAACGGTTTGGTTAATATGGAGATCGATCAGGAAGTTACCGATGTAGGTGCCGTCGATTCCGCCACCGGCCAGCGAACCTTCCTCCAGCGCCGCATCAAAAGCTCTGTTGCTGTAAACAGTGGCGAGACGATCATCCTCGGCGGGTTGATCTTGGACAACAGCACGCGCGCCAATAGCGGATTACCCGTGTTGCATAAGCTACCTTTGGTTGGCCCTCTATTCGGTGGTGTGGATGATCAGAGTACGCGAACCGAATTGCTGGTGCTCATTACACCTCGTGCCATCAGCAATCGCCAGGACGCCCAAAAAGCCGGGGAAGAAATGCGCTTGAGAATGCGAAATCTTTCGGCTGAGATCGATATCCCAGGTCGATTGGGTGGGGTCCGAACACCAGCCGCGGTGCGGGCGCAATGATGTCAGTCCTGGTGTTGGCTCCAAGCCTTGCGGCGGGACGTAGGCCCGGAACGCCGCGCCCCAGGGAAATTGCGAATGTTGTAAAAATGTCGCATTTTTGGTTGCCTGCCCCTTTTGTTGCATTGGCTGCAACAGCCGGCCAAGCTGCGATGTCAGTGATATTTGCTCGGCCGAGTGGCGAATTTTGTGTGGGCGGGAACTATTTCGCATCTGGCGTAGCCTAAAAGACACAGTGTTGTTTTTTTGTATTGAAGGTGCTATAGTGTCTCGAAATCGGCAAATGGCAGTCAGGCTGCGAATGAATGTGAACAGTGCAAGGGCAAGACTTGTTGGGAGACAAACCCTGGCCCGAGTTGGCGGGGGGGTGGCTCTTTTCGCATTGCTTGCGTTTTTCACTGGCGTCAGTCTGGCGGGTTCAGAAACTGGGGATGCAGCCGACAAAGTGCGCGAAAGAGCTTCCGGCTACTGGCAGGCGATGGTCGAAGGTGACTACGCCGCAGCCTACGGTTTTCTTTCGGCAGGCTCTAAAACATTGGTGAGCGAGCGTGCGTTTGCTCGCCGGTTTGAAGGCCAAACTCAGTGGAAGTCCTGGAAGATCAGCGGGATAAGCTGCGAAGACGAGGTTTGTGCTGTCGATTTGGAAGCCGCATATCGGTTCTCTGGTCGGCCGCCGTTTCCGCCTTTCGATGGAAAGAAGCAAAGTCAGGACAAATGGATACTGTCCGATGGGGACTGGTGGTTGGTGCTCCCGAACTGATTGATCGAGGGCTCCAGCATAGCATGGCCGGCAGTAGCATTGGCTGCTCCGATTTACCTAAGAAGTCGGCTGTAAGGTGTGGTGAATGCTACATTTTGCAGCCGGTAAAGAGAAACTCCACGGGATTGCGCGTGGAAAAAGATCTGCGCTAGAATAAGGTCTGATCAAACCGATTTCTGGCATAAGTGCAGAGTTGTCGACAACATATATCGCTGTTAAGGAGCGTGTAATGAAAATGAAGAAAGCCCTACTGGCTTCCGCCGTGGCCTCCGTACTGGCGGCGCCGATGGCTCAGGCCATCAACGTCAGCGGTGAAGGCACCGGTGAGGTTCTGCTGTATCCGTACTACAACGTGAACGGCTCCAACGTCACCTTCCTGGCCCTCACCAACACCACCAACACCGCCAAGGTGCTGAAGGTTCGCTTCCGCGAAGGCGTGGGTTCCGAAGACGTATTCGACTTCACCCTCTACCTGTCGCCCTTCGATACCTGGAATGCGGCCATCTCCACCAGCGGCAGCAACATCGCTGTGTTCACCGCTGACAACTCCTGCACCGTGCCCACCGTGCAGAACAACCCGGCTGCCGTGTTCACCGATCAGCGCATCCTGGACGGCTACACCCGTACCTCCAAGCTGGCTCGTATGCAGGAAGGTCACATCGAGATCATCGAGATGGCCACCCTGTCCACCAACACCGTTGACAACAACGCTGACACCGACTTCGTCGATGCTGCCGACACCAACAACCAGTTGGCGGCTGCCATCACCCACACCAACGGTGTTCCGGCTAACTGCGCCACTGCCACCACGTTCACCAACGCGGCCAATGGCGCCATCGTTTCCGGCCTGAACCTGACCCTGGGTGGTGTGTCTCAGCGCTTCAACGAGCCCACCGGCGGTGTCTACGGCCAGGCGGCTGTTTTCAACGCTGACAATGGCGTGTTCCTGCCTTACAACGCGACCGCTCTGAACAACTTCGCCGGCACCCCGATCTGGTTCCCGCAGAAGTTCAACACCTTCGCCAACTTCTACACCGCTGGTGGTCCTACCCCGACCCTGTCCGGCACCGATCCCAACGGCGTTGAAGAAGTGCACTATGCCACTGCCGACCCGGACGTCCGCACCGGTGTTGTCACCACCGGCACCCTGTTCTTCGATCTGCCCGACCTGAGTACCCCGGACAGCATCGAAGCCAATGCCACCACTGGTGACGGCGTCGGCGTGCTTGGCGGTGGTGACCCCATTGCCCAGGTCCTCGTCGAAGGCAACGGCATCACCCCCACGGCGGTTTCCGGTTCGTTCGATACGGTTGACAGCCCGGTTGCCGGTACCGTTCCTGGCGACGCCGACGGTGATGGCGCTCCCGACCTGACCCGTTTCGCTTCCAGCGACAAGCGTGATGCCGTGACCGCCGCTCTGTCTGCCGCGCAGATCCAGAACGACTACATCACGACCTCTCCGTTCAACACCGAGTGGCTGGTTACCTTCGCCACCCAGTACCTGCACGTTGGTATTCGTGAGACCGATCTGGATGCGGCCGCCGCTTCCGTCGACCGTGCCGATCCTCCGTTCACTGTGGAAGAGCGTCTGGCCAGCGGCCAGAGCTGTGAGCAGCTCAGCGGTCTGACCGTGTACAGCCGTGAAGAAGGCACCGACAACCCCTCCGGCGTGGGCTTCTCTCCGGGCGTTGGTCCTGACAGCATCTCTCTGTGCTACGAAGTCAACGTCGCTGTTATCAACGATTCCGGCACTTCTCCGTCCCGGATCGCTGGTTCCAGCGCCGTTCGTGGCGACTTCCCGCTGTCCTTCGCCGATGGTTGGTTGAACATGGATGTCAGCAACTACAGCATCAGCTCTGCTGACGGTGTTGACTTCTTCGGTCTGCCGGCGGTTGGTGCGTCCTTCGTGGGTGAAGGTTCCGGTACTCAGAAGGGTGGTGCCTTCGGTCATCGTCTGATCCGGAGTGTGGCTCCGTAAGGATTGCGGACCTACCGGGAACGTTGCCTAACAACGTCCCCGGTTAGCTGACACTACTCAGCGTTGTGTTACGGGGGCCAATCGGCCCCCGTAGCTTTTTTATGATCTCGAAATGGCACAGAACAGGATGGGTCGCATTCAAGGTGTCTTCTCGGCGGCCGGGTTTGCGCTGCCTGCCCTTGATGGATTGCGTGCAATTGCCGTTCTCTTGGTAATCCTTTTTCATGGATTTTTTCTCGGACGATCCTGGCTCGACGCGAATTTGCAGTCACTGCTGATTGAGCGCACTGAACGGTTTGGCAGCTTCTTCTGGCATGGAGATGCCGGCGTGGATCTCTTCTTTATACTTTCCGGGCTTCTGCTTACCCGTATCCTGCTGAGGGAGTGGGCAAACTCCGGGTCTGTATCCATTTTGAATTTTTATCGCCGGCGAGTGTTTCGAATCGTCCCTGCCTATTTTGCTTTGATAGCGTTGGGAGTGGCGCTGGGTTGGGCTAACCATGAGTCTGCGTGGGCGAACCTGCTTTTCGTGAACAACTTCCTGCCAGCAGAACAGCAATATCTCCCGTGGACATGGTCGATTGCTGTTGAAATGCAATATTACGCCTTGCTTCCACTGCTGTTGCCGGTGCTGATCCGACCCGGTTGGATACCCTATTTTGTTCTTGGCAGCCTGTTTCTCCTGACGGGGTTTCTTAAACTTTGGATACTTGCAGGAAACCCATCACTTTATCTGACGCCGTTCCATGAGCTCTTTCTTGCGCGCGAGCCGGGCCTGGGGGGGTGGTTCAATGAGCTATACGTCAATTTGTGGACCAGGGCGGGACCGATACTGCTGGGAATCGCATTGGGTGTTTTGGTTGCACGCCATGAGGATAATGAAAAGGCCGAGAGGAGTGCCTCGTTCCGCGACTCTGCGGCAATCCTGTTTGCGATGGCCTTGATCGTCTCTTGGATGTGGCTTCCCTATCAATCGAATACTTCTTTTTTCTACACGGATCTGTCCGACACGACTCGGTTGTTGGTATTGGCATTTGGGCGCAATCTGTTCTCTTTAGGTGCGGCAATCCTGCTGTGGTACGTCCTTGCGGGAGCCAGCGGGGTCCGCTATTTACGAAACATCCTGTTGGCGCGCTCCTTGGTTCCCATAGCAAGGGTTTCCTATTCCATGTACCTCGTCCACATTCCGCTGTTGGCGGCGATTTTTTCCCATATGGGTTCGCTTGTCCGTCCGTCAGCCGATCTTCTCGTTGGCTGGATACTGCTCGGTGTATTGCTGACAGCGATCTTGGCCTTTGCCGTCAGCTTGTTTACTTATTCGTGGATTGAGAAACCCTTTATCGATTTCGCACACCGGCGCCGGACCGGGCGTTAGCCACATACTTGAGTTGCGCTGACCTTGGTGGGCACCATATCTTTGCGTTAGCGGTCTACTATTCAAGCGGTTATACCGTTTCATCCAATCAACCTTGATGAGTGAAAGTTTGCAATGAAGAAACTGGTACTAGGGTGTGTTTCCGTGGCAATGCTGGCATCGCTACAACCCGTCTACGCAGAGGACGTGGAGTCAGGCGGATCACAAGTTGGCGATAAAGTTGTGGCTACGTCGAAAGGTTTGACGCTCACGACATCAGACCTGAACACAAAGATTGATGACATTCAGGCGCAGAAATTTCATAGCCGCGATCCGGATTTGCAAACCTTGAATCTCTTGGCGGAAGAAATGATGTTGGACCGGATATTGGCCCGCATGGCAAGGGAAAAGGGGCTGGAGAACGATCCAGAGGTTCAGGCCCGCATAGGGCTGGCGGTCGAGCATGTTCTTGCAAATGCCGTAATCAATGATCACATCTCAGATAGCGATCCGAAGACGGCAGAGATTTTGGCGCGTGAGATCTACATCGCGAACAAGAACCGTTACGACATACCTGAGGCGGTGGATGTGTCTCATGTCTTGATCAAATCGGACGGCCGTACCCGAGAGGAGGCAAAGGCCAGGGCCGAAGAAGTCCTTGAGAAGGTCAAGGCCGATCCCGGTTCCTTTGCGGCGCTGGCAAGGGAGTATTCCGAAGACCGTGGGAGTGCGATTCGCGGCGGAAGTTTGGGGATGACTGCGCGAGGAAAATTCGTCAAGCCCTTTGAGGATGCGGCATTCGCCATGCAAACCAGCGGCGAAATCAGTGGATTGGTGGAAAGTGAATTTGGTTTCCACATTCTTCAGTTTCACAGTCGGCGTGAACCCAGGAAAATTGACTTTGAGGACATCAAGGACGCACTCATTGTTGAGAACATGGGGGTGATCAAGAAGACTCAGAAAGCCTCTTTCTTGCGTGAAGTCATTGAATCCAATGAGGTCGCTTATGATGTGGATGCAATGCGAAGATTGCTTGAGCGACGGGAAGACGAGCGAAAGTCGGAAGAATAGACAAAGTGGAGGCTGCCTCTGAGCTCCCGGTGCTCCAGCCACCGGGCCGATGGTAGCGGAAGATCGTAGGAAGGGTACGCCTTGCCAAGGAAGGCACGGCTAAGCCACAACGGCAAACAACCGCTGTGGGCATTCGCATCGAATCGTATTCTCGACGCGATATGAAATAAGTGCTTTTAGGGAAAGGAAAGTGATGGTCGGGGTGAGAGGATTCGAACCTCCGGCCCCTGCCTCCCGAAGGCAGTGCTCTACCAGGCTGAGCTACACCCCGTTAATAAGACCGGGCCACGGCAAACGATGCCAAGCCTATGAGTGACGTTTTGAAAGGCGATTCGGGTAGCGCCTCGAGTGCGGATCGGGCCTTTTCTGCCTCAACCTCAGCAAGTCGGCGAGTGTACGGGATCGCGTCGGTGGTTTCAATGACTTTTACGATCTCGTCGATGTGTTTTGCCCCTTCACCTTCGATGGCGGCACGGATCATCGTGGCCTGCTGCGAGTCGGCCTGTTGCAACGCGCGTATCAGTGGCAGGGTGGGCTTGCCTTCCGCCAGATCGTCTCCGACGTTCTTGCCCAGTTCCGCCGGGTCGGCGCTGTAGTCCAGTACGTCGTCCACCAATTGGAAGGCTGTACCCATGTGCAGGCCGTAGGCGGACATGGCTTCTTCCAGGTCGCTGCCCGCGTCGGACACTACCGCGGCAATGCGGCAGCCTGCCTCGAAGAGGGTCGCCGTTTTGCGGTGGATCACTTCCAGATAGCGCGCTTCGTCCGTATTTGCGTCGTGGCAGTTCAACAGTTGCAACACCTCGCCTTCCGCGATGCGGTTGGTGGTGTGGGACATGATGTCCATGATGCGCATGTTTTGGATAGCCGCCATCATTTCGAACGACCGTGAGTAGAGGAAATCCCCCACCAGCACGCTGGCAGCATTGCCCCATACGGCATTGGCCGTTTCGTTGCCCCGGCGCAGGCTGGACTCGTCCACCACGTCGTCATGCAGCAGTGTTGCCGTGTGGATGAACTCAATGATGGCGGCCAGTTCATGGTGGCGGGTTCCTTGATGGCCCAGGGCGCGGCCGCTCAGAACCACGACCAGCGGGCGCAGGCGTTTGCCGCCGGAACCGACGATATATTCTCCGATCTGGTTGATCAATACGACATCGGAAGCGAGTTGGGAGCGAATCAGACGATCCACGGCCAGCATATCGTTGGCAACCGGAGACCTGATGGCCTCAAGGTTTGCTGGATCGTGTCCTGCGATTGTCATAGCCAATTGCCCATGAGAGACCTTGTCGCGCTGGAAAGATCGTCGAACGAGAAGATGTTGAGAAGTGCCGGAGGTGCATCGTTTTAACAGTGTACCCGGCCTATCAGTAGCAAAATCCTGCGAATGCTAGGGGTTTGCCTCGTCGGGTGTCAAGAAAGGTGACCCCCATGGGGAGTAAACAGTGAAGATTGCACTATCTGGAGGAATAGGGCAGCGCCGGGTATTCCGTCAACGAACTCCGGTCGTGAGGAGGTGCTGCTGTATTGGGACGTGCCCCGCCTTTCTGTGAGCGGATGCCGTTTCCTACCCCAGGCAATGGCCCAGCCGCGGCTCATGATAAAACTCCACGACAGGCGCAACGCGATCAGCAGTGGAACCGATCTACCTGCTGGCGCAGGGCGTCGAGTTGCAAAACCAACAGTTCGGTGGCACTGCTGGCCCGTTCGGCATCCAGCACGGTCTGTTCAGCCGCCTGGGAGATGTTGACGATGTTGCGGTTGATCTCTTCTGCCACTTGGCTCTGTTGCTCCGAGGCGGTGGCAATCTGAACGTTCATTTGGTTGATGGTGTCGATGGAGGTGGAAATGGAGTCCAGCGCCTGACCGGCTTGAGCAGCTTGGGAGACACTGCGCTCTGCACGGCTACGGCTGTCCTCCATGACCTTGACGGTCTGTCCGACGCCGTCTTGCAGGCTCTCGATCATCTCCTGGATTTCTTCGGTGGATTGCTGGGTGCGCTGCGCTAGGGAGCGTACCTCGTCCGCTACCACGGCGAAACCTCGGCCCTGCTCGCCGGCGCGCGCGGCTTCGATAGCCGCATTCAGGGCGAGTAAATTGGTTTGTTCGGCAATGCCGCGAATGACGTCCAGAACCGTGCCGATTCGCTCGCTGTCGCTGTCCACGTGTTTGACGACGTCCACGGCCCGCCGAACGTCCTCGGCCAGGGCGTTGATTTCGGTGACGGTGGCCTTCACTACCTTACTGCCGTCGTTGGTTTGCTGGTCTACCTCGGTTGCCGCTTGGGCGGCAGAGGCGCAGTTTTTTGCGACTTCGGCGATGGTGGCGGACATCTGATTGACGGCGGTGGCGATTTGGGTTGTTTCGTCCCGTTGGCGCTGCATGCTCATGGTGGTGCTGTTGGTCGTGCCGGCCAGGTCGCTGGCGGCGGACGAAAGCTCTTTCGATGAGGTGGCTACGCTCACAACCACGTCTTTGATCGTGCTGGTGAAGTGATTGAATGCTTTGGACAGTGTCGAGATCTCATCCTTTCCGCTTTCGTCCAGGCGGGCGCTCAGATTGCCGTCTCCCGCAGCGATTTCCTCCATGTTTTTCACGGTATCCAGCAGTGGCTGAACCACGCTGCGCGTGACGATCCAGATGACGCCACCGGTGACGAGCAATGCAACCAGACCCAACGCCACCAGTTGTTGGGCCAGCCGGTTGATCTGTGTCTGGTAATAGCTGCGGTCACGGGCGATCTCTAGCACGCCCAGGGGCTTGCCGGAATAGTCTTGCAGGGCCGCGGCATAGACGGCCACCGGTTTTCCGCGAAGCTCCGTGTGAAAAAGTTGCGCTTCTCCGGTGAGAGCCGCCCGGTACCGGCTCTCACCGTTCATGGGTGTTCCGCCAAGGGTGCTGGCATAGGTTACACGATTTCCGTCGCGCTCCAGGTACAACGCAAGATCGACCTCGTGATTTGCGGAGAAAGACTCGAAGAAGTGGTTGTCCAGCTTCAGGCCGAATTCGACCGTACCCTGGTGCTTGCCATTGGAATAAACCGGCATAACGCCACGCATACCCAGGCCCGCGACGCCCACCTCGATACCCTGCACCGGACGTCGTTCGGTGTTGCTGGTTACTACCGTTTGACGAAAATTGGACAGGTCGTCGCCGAATTTTTCCGGTTTATGCACGCGCAGAAAGGAGGTGGCGGGGGGAAGGTGGAACTGAAACTGGCCAATGCCATAGTCCGACTTGAGTTTTTCGAAGTTGGGGACGAACCAATCGGCGAGGACTTTGCGGTCATGGGCGGCGAAACTCGTTTGAACCGGCGGCATGGAGGCGACCAGGGCGCTCATGGTAAGCGCGAGCCGTCCTTCGCTGTTGATTGCGGTTTTCAAATTTTCGAACACCTCCGATAATTCCCTGCGTTCGGACTCCGCCAGCGTGCTCTCCATTACCGAGTGGACGAGTGAAAGGGCCGTGGTCGTTACCAGCGCCAACACCGCCAGCACGGTTACCAGGTAGCGCCGGGAGATCGAAAAATTGCGCATCATCGTCGGTTGGCCTCGCTTGCATTGGTCTGCGCAGCTACTCAAACGGCACAGGTTCAGAGACCCTGGGTTATCGATGCGGGCGCCCGGTTTCGAGTGCCACGTCGTTAAACGCATTGAATAGCAGCGAACTTTCTTACTCCTCGCCTGCGCTGTGTCGGCTTCCTTGCGGAAAAGTTTAGTCGAGTCGTTTTGTCAGCATTCGCATGGTAGTGCTAACAATAACTATATGAAAAATAAAGTATTCTTGACATGTGGCCGATGTTCGACAGTACTATTGGGAAACGCTGTGTCTGATTGAACAGAGGAGGCGCGAACGATGGCGACCGTACATACAAAGAATCGCCCCGTAACGGAGACCAGTCTGCTGGCCTTTTTCCACCGCTCCATCGACGATGCGGCACGCAATCAAAGGCTGGAGGCCGCTGATGCGACGCTGGTCTATCTGGCCAACCTGCTCACTGACTACGCACGTGCCGAACGCCTGTTCGATTACACCAGTGATGGCACCGGTCTGCGTCCTTTGGCATTGCAATATGCCGATGCACTGGAGACACGTAGTCGAAGTGAAAGGCGGATGATCCTGCAACGCCTCGGGGATGTGGCGCTGTTTGTTTCCGGATTGTTCGCTGGGGCTTTGAGTCGGCGCTCCGTGGGTGTCGATTACTACATCGCCATGGGAGGCAGCGCTTACGCCTATCTGGTGGAAGACCCCATGGATCACGGCAGCGGCCGGCTTCAGGGCGATGTGTTTCGTGAACTCAGCCTTCGCTTTGCCCGGTTTGTCGACGTGATCGCCGAGGTGGGGCGTGGCCAGGTGCACAGGCAGTCTCCCTTGCTTCCCGGGGCCAATGAACCCAGTCTGGAAAAACTGCTCGAAGGTATTGATGGCATACCGGGGCAACTGATCGCGGTGCATTAGTACAGTGCCGGGAAAGGTCGTATCCTTGTCCCGCATTTTGATTGCGGGGGTTACATGGGGCAGGAGATCGATTCGGCGGAATTCGATGAGGCGGATTTTTCCGAGTTCCGGACCAAGCTGGAGCGGGAGACCGAGCTGCTCGGCCGATACTTCCGCGACGGCATGCTGTCGCAGCGCGGCGGTGTCGGTGGCTATGAGCTGGAAGCCTGGCTGGTGGACGGACGCGGTGATCCGGCAGGACGCAATGTTGCCTTTCTCGAACAGCTGGCCAGCGACAAGGTAGTCGCGGAGCTGGCCACCTTCAATGTCGAGCTGAACAGCGATCCGCGCCCGTTGTGCGGTGTGACACTGGCACGGATGCAGACCGAGCTGGCGGAAAACGTCGCCTCGGCCCGCACGGTTGCGCAATCCATCGGGGCCGACTTGACCATGATCGGCATCCTGCCCACGGTGGGTCGCGCTCACCTCAACCTTGCCCATATGTCTCCACTGCGCCGCTATCGCGCCCTCAATGAACAAGTCCTGCGTCTGCGCAATGGCAGGCCGATCCGGCTGCATATCACTGGAGATCGGGAAGAACTGCGCTACGAGCATGGCGATGTCATGCTGGAATCCGCGGCGACCTCCTTTCAGGTGCATTACAAGGTGGCCCCGGCCGAGGGCGTGCGCATCTTCAACGCCTCTGTCGTTGCCTCCGCTCCCATTCTGGCAGTAGCGGCGAACTCGCCCTATCTGTTCGGCCGCGAATTGTGGGAAGAGACCCGTGTGCCTTTATTCGAGCAGTCCGTCAGCGTGGGTGGCAGCGAGAGCACCCGCAGGGTCACCTTCGGTCTGGACTATGTCTCGCAATCTCTGCTGGAATGTTTCCAGGCCAATCTGGAGCGCTTCCCGGTTTTGCTGCCCATGAACAGCGATGAACCGGCGGAGCATTTTGCCCATTTGCGTCTGCACAACGGCACCATCTGGCGCTGGAACCGTCCCTTGATCGGTTTCGACGACGACGGAACGCCTCATTTGCGAGTGGAGCATCGCGTCATGCCCGCCGGTCCAAGCGTTGCGGATACCATTGCCAATGCCGCCTTCTACTTCGGTCTGGCCCATTGCCTGGCGACGCAGGCAACGCCGCCCGAAAAAGAAATCCCCTTCGCCGTAGCCAAAGACAACTTCTACGCTGCCGCACGCCATGGCCTGGATGCCAGGGTCCGTTGGACCGGCGGTCGCATGGGCTCGGTCTCCGACCTGATCGAGCAGATTCTGCTGCCGGAAGCCCGCGACGGGCTCAAACGTTTGGGTATGGATACGTCCGATAGCGAGCATTTCCTGGGTATCATTGGTGAACGCGTCCGTCGCGGCACAAACGGCGCACGCTGGCAGCGTGAGTTCGTTGCCCGCTACGGCAATGACATGCGCGCCCTGTGTCTGGCCTATCGCGAGAACCAGTCAAGCGGGTTACCCGTCCATCAGTGGAGTATCTGATTTCGTCCATGTTGAACATCTTTGAATCCATCCCCGACGGTTTGTTGGATGCTGACGCCACCGAACTGGAGGCCCTGTTGGGCGGCCCCAGTGTGATTCACCTGAATGGGCGGCAACAGCCGGCGTTGTTCGTGTCCGTGCTCATGCACGGCAACGAGACGACCGGTTTCGAGGCGGTGAAGCGCTGGCTGCGTCGTTATGAGCCCGGTGGCGGCAGCAAACCCATGCCCAGGGCATTGACCCTGTTCATTGGCAATGTGAGTGCCGCCCGACAGGGGATGCGGCGTCTGGCGGAGCAACCCGATTACAACCGTGTCTGGCCGTCGGGGGGCGCTGGCGACACCGCGGAGCATCGCCTGATGGTCGAGGTGATGGCGATCATGCGCGCAAGGGGCGTATTTGCCAGCGTGGACGTGCACAACAACACCGGTCTGAATCCCCACTATGCCTGCGTCAACCGCATCGACTACCGCTTTTTGCATCTGGCCACCTTGTTCAGCCGCCAGGTGGTGTATTTCATTCGTCCGGCCGGCGTGCAGTCCATGAGCTTTGCGGAACTGGCGCCTGCCGTAACCTTGGAATGCGGCCAGCCAGGTCAGCCTCACGGTACCGAACATGCCTTGGAATATCTGGACGCCTGTCTGAATCTCGCCGAGATCCCGGATCACCCGGTTGCCGACGGTGATCTGGATCTGTTTCACACCGTTGCCGTGGTCAAGGTGCCGGAATCGGTCAGTCTGGGTTTTGAGGACGGGGTGGAACTGCGCCTGGTGGAAAATCTGGATCGGATGAATTTCAATGAATTGCTACCCGGTACCGCCTTTGCCAACGTAACCGGGGATGTTGGGTTGGCGCTGGACGTCTGTGGCGAGGAAAACGACGAGGATGTGGCGCATCGTTACTTCGTGGTCGAAGACGGACAAATCCGCACCCGAGTGCCGGTTATGCCCTCCATGCTGACGCAGAACGTCGAGATCATTCGCCAGGACTGCCTCTGCTATCTCATGGAACGTTATCGGCTGGCCTGAGCTTGCCAAAGGTGAATCCTATAAGACTTCGCTGCGATACGGAGGCGCTTCAATGGCAAACGTAGCCGCAGAGCATGCGCGTTATCACCGTTACACGGTGGACGACTATCACCGCATGGGGGAGGTCGGTATCCTGGATCCGCAGCAGCGTATGGAGTTGGTGGAAGGAGCAATTATTGATATGGCTCCGATCGGCAGCCATCACAGCGGGCTTTTCGACGATCTCGATCCGTAATGGGAGATTGCCCTCAGGGCCGCAACAACACCTTCATCGCGCCTGCTTGCGCGGCTTGGTTGAAGGCTGTCTCGAAATCGTCCAGTGCATAGTGCGCGTCAATCAGGTCACAGGGATCGAGCAGCCCCAGCTCCAGCATCCGCAGGGCGGGGGGGAATGGACCGCAGCGCGAGCCGATCAGTTCGATCTCGTTGACCACCAATCGCGACAGGGGCAGCGCCGTTTCGCCGCCGTAGGTGCTTTTCAGTATCAATCGTCCGCGTGGTCGTAGCGCCCGCAGGGCCAGATCCAAACCGCCGGCAGAACCGCTGGCCTCGACGACGACATCATGGCGGCCGGGTTTCACCGACACTTCGTCCAGCCACGGAATATTCTTATCTTCCAGCAGCGAACGTTGCCGCCCATGGCGGGCCACCACACTCGGCCGGCAGCCGCTGGCCGCAAGGACGCGGGCGATCAATTGACCCAGGCGGCCGGCACCCACCACCAGCACCTTATCGGCAGGCCGAATGGCCAGTTGCTCGCGTATCCGCAGGGCCGCAGCCAAGGGTTCTGTGAATACCGCTTGTTCGTCACTCACACAATCGGGGATGCGATGCAGATTATCCAGCGGCAAGGTTAAAAATTCGGCAAACGCGCCGTCATGATCGCGAATACCCAGCACCTTGCGATTCAGGCAGTGGGTTTTGCGTTTGGCAAGACATTCATGACAGTAGCCGCAGCTGAGATTGATTTCTCCCACCACCCGTCGGCCGAGGTGCGATGCCTTGGGGCATTGTGCGATCTCGCCGACGAATTCATGGCCGGGAATGCCCAGAAAGGGATAATAGCCCCGCAGCAACTCGCGGTCGGTTCCACAGATGCCCGCCAGACGCACGCGCACCAAGGCTTCTCCAGGCCCCGGTCGGGGGACGGGAATATCGTCGCGTTTGCGCAGAATCCGTTGTTCCAGCCATAGGGCGTGCATGGATTCGGAGTGTACCCGTACAATCGGCACGATGAAAAACCTCAAATATTGGCTACTTGCCTGCCGGCCCAAGACCCTTAGTCTTGCAGCTTCACCGGTCCTGGCCGGTACTGCACTGGCAGCGGCGGATCAGGGCGTTATCCATGCGGGGATCCTGACCGCAACCCTGATGGCGGCCATGTTGATACAGATAGGCACCAATCTGCACAACGATGCCGCCGATTTTGAACGTGGCGCCGATGATGTTTCCACTCGCTTGGGGCCACCGCGGGCCACCGCCTCCGGTTGGTTCACCGGTGCCCAGGTCAAGTTTGCGGCCTGGTTGGCTTTTAGCTGTGCCTTCCTGTTGGGCGTCTATCTGGCCTATCGGGGAGGCTGGCCCATTGTTGCCTTGGGCCTGGCAGCCCTGGCTTCCGGATGGGCCTACACGGGCGGGCCGAAACCGTTGGCCTACACTGCCCTGGGGGAATTATTTGTGTTCCTGTTCTTTGGTCTGGCGGCCGTCGTCGGCACCTACTACCTGCAAACCGGGACGGCCGACGCCGCGGCATGGGGGGTTGGAGCGCTGCTGGGCATGCCGGCAGCCGCGGTGTTGGCGGTCAATAACTATCGCGATCGTGATAATGATGCCAAGGTGGGCAAGAACACCCTGGCGGTGCGTCTGAGCCGGCGTGGTGGTCAGATCGAATACGCACTGCTCATGCTGGTGCCGTTTGCCGGTTTACTGGCACTGGCCTGGCGCTGGCCCGTGGTACTCGTGGTGCTGGTGTTGCTGCCGCTATCCGCCGCGTTAGTGCGGCGCTTCCTGCGGGAAGCCCCCGGGCCTGCCTTCAACGTCATCCTGGCCGCTACCGCCCGTTTCCAATTGCTGTTTTCCCTGGTGTTGAGCACTGCTTTGGTGCTCTGGGCCGTGTTGGCACGGTGATAGACGACGATCGTTTGGTCCGCGCCGAGGCGCTGCCTTATCGTTTGCCATTGGCGCGCCCCTGGATTAGCAGTCACGGCCGTACCCTGGAGCGACGTGGCTGGCTGATTCGCCTGGTGACGGCGGACGGACGGGTCGGCTGGGGTGACTGCGCCCCGCTGGTGGAGGTGGGCACTGAGACCCATGCCCATGCCGGGCGCTATCTGCGCAACGTTTTGCCTGTATTGACAGGTGAAGACCCCGAACCATCCGCCCCGCCGGCCAGCGCATGTGCTCTGGACACGGCCTTGTGCGATCTCGCCGCCCAAGCCGAAGGACTTCCATTGCATCGTTGGCTGGATCCTGGTGGAAACGGCCGGGTTGACGTCAATGCCGCCGTGGGCGCTCTGGATGCAGATGTGCAGCGGCGTATCGATGAGGCACTGGCCGCGGGCTATCGGTTGGTAAAGATCAAGCTGGGGGTCCGGCCCTGGCGGGACGAGCTGGATACCTTGCGGCGCATAGCGGCCGGGAATGGGGGCAGGCTACGGCTGCGTTTGGATGCCAATCAGGCGTGGACTCTGCCTGTAGCCCGAGCGATGATCCACTACCTCAATGACCTCCCGGTGGAGTCCCTGGAAGAACCCTTGCGACAGTTCGACCCCGTGGCGTTGCGACAATTGCAGGCGCTCAGCACATTTCCACTTGCCTTGGACGAATCAGTGCGGCTGCTAGGCACTCTGCCCGTGCCGGTGGAGCGGTTGGTGCTGAAACCCATGGCGCTGGGAGGACTCAGAAATTGCCTGCGCATCGCTGGGGCCAGCGGGGCGGCACAATGTATTGTCACTTCCAGTCTGGAGAGTGCGGTGGGCGTCACCGCTTGCGCTCATCTGGCTGCGGCTATGGGTAACGGACTTGCTCATGGTCTGGCGACCTCCGCCTGGTTGGCGGGCGACGTGGCGACGACACCGGCAATACACAACGGGGCGATGTGTTTGTCAGATGCTGCCAGCGGGCTCGGGTTGCCGGACATCGTGTCGGCGGGTTCATAGCAAGGTCCTCATTGGGTGTTCGGGCTATGGTCAACCAGGAAACCCATGTTGCTTATTTGAGCGTGCAAACCCATCGGGACCATCCGGGCCTGATTCGTCTGCTGCGAAGCGATCATTTCCCGGATACCGATTCACGCGCCGGAGGTGTGGTGATTTGGTTCGTCGCCCGTTTCTCCGATGGAGATGCTGCCGCAATGCATTTTCACGAGCTGTTGCGCCACCGACTGGTCGATGTCGACGACGGCCTGTACCGGGTTGGCGTGGTGGAAGCTATTGCAGCGCTGGATGCGGTCGGTTTGAACCATCGGGCGGTGTACATTTCCGAGGTCATTACCGATGGCGAACGTGCCGCGATCGGTCAGCGGGTACAGCGTTTACGCCAGGGCCGGAGGCGCCGCTATCGCCTTTACCAAGCCCTGGGCGTGATCGCCGTGCTCTATCTCTTTTTGAAGGGATTCCTGTTGTAGACCAACAGAATCAATGGGTATGGTGGTCGGTGGCGCAGCGATCGTCACTGACCCGCCGAAACGCCGTCTTGTGGCATTCCGGGCAAGGGGGGATATGGGAGATGCGGTGAAAATGGACCAGTTTGTGGCAGGCGACACACTCCAGGGTGCCGGGACCGGTTACCTCACTGGTGCGGTAGAAAAGCGGCTCTGAATCAGGCGCCTCAATGGCATGGCGGAACAATTCCCACTCCACCTGGGTTTGATCTGCGACGCGGGAAAAGACATCCCACAATCGTTCTTCGATCTGTTCCAGGTCGAAGCGAAGCCATTGGCTCAGCTCCGAGCCGCCGCTCAAGAATTTGCCTACCTCGTGCAGGTCGCGACGCAGATAATCGGCGACCTTATCCGCCTCCTCGCGGGTCAGTTCACCCAGCGTCACGGCCTTTTCTCTGGCCTCGTCCAGGTGTTCGTGCAGGCCGGAGGCGGACGAGCCGGCACGCTTGATGGCTTGGTGCACCCTGTCCATCATGCGGTCATAGCCCGATTCCAAGTGTTCCGGTTTGTGGTTTTCGCTCATGGCGTGGCTTCCTCACTGACTGATGCTGCGCCCACCCCGGACTCGTGTGGCCCGAGGGTAGGTGAACTGACCCATTACTATTAGACAACGTAGTCCAAGGCGCCGAGCCTGCAAACGGCTGAGATCAAGTCCGCATGGACGCGTCTGTTATTCGCATGAGCACTTCCTTTTTATTGGTTTTGCGGTACAATTCGGCGTTTGACTCAGGTCCGGACGGCCGGCTCTCTCCCTAGCGCGAGAAAAGGCTCGTTGAGAACGTAATGTACCCGCCGATGAGGCGGATCAGGGGATTCACAGATTCATGGTCACCATTCGTCTTTCGCGCGGCGGCGCCAAGAAGCGTCCGTTTTACCACATCGTCGCCACCGACAGCCGTAACCGTCGTGATGGCCGTTACCTGGAGCGCCTCGGGTTTTTCAATCCGATCGCCACCGGGCAGGAAGTCGGCGTACAGTTGAATATGGAGCGCGTGGATTACTGGCTGTCCAATGGCGCCCAAACCACCGATCGTGTCGGCGATCTCATCAAGGCCGAGCGTAAAAAGGCCGCTGCGGCGGAGTAACGGCCAAATCGGCCATGGCCTCAGAACGTCCGGTCGTCGAACTGCCACTGGGAGAGCCTGCCGCCAAGCCGGTGGACTTGATCGTGGTAGGGCGCGTCAGCGGCGTTCATGGGGTACGCGGTTGGATCAAGGTTTATTCTGAGACCGAGCCGCGTGAAAACATATTCCACTACCGGCCTTGGTATCTGCTTCGCCGCGGTGAATGTCGCCGCGTTGAAGTGAGCGAAGGGCGTGTCCAGGGTAAGGGTTTGGTGGGACATGTTCAGGGCTGCGATGATCGCGATCTGGCGCAGCGGCTGATTGGCGCGACCATAGGTGTTTCGCGTGCCCAGTTCGAACCTCTGGATGAGGGGGAATACTACTGGACAGACCTTGAGGGTCTGCGTGTGGAAAACCGCGAGGGCGTGGATCTCGGGGTGGTGGACCACCTGTTCGAAACCGGCGCCAACGATGTGATGGTGGTCAGGGGAGAGCGTGAACGGTTGATCCCGTATCTGCCGGAGCAAGTGATTCTGCAGGTGAATCTGGAGCAACGGAGTATTCAGGTCGATTGGGATCCGGACTTTTAAGCCGGGGCGCCGTGCATTTCGATATCGTCACCCTGTTTCCCGAGCTGGTGCTCGGTGTGGTTCGGCACGGTATCGCGGCTCGCGCAAGAGAGCAGGGCTTGATCGAGTTGCGCTGCTGGAATCCCAGGGACTATACCCATGATCGGCATCGGACGGTGGACGATCGGCCTTATGGTGGTGGTCCGGGCATGCTGATGAAGCCTGAGCCCCTGCTGGCGGCAATACGCGATGCCAGGGCCGCGGCGGGGCCGAGTGCAAGGGTTGTGTATCTGAGCCCGCAGGGCCGGCGGCTGGATCAGGCCGGGGTGTTGTCTCTGGCCGGTCTGCAGAAACTGATACTGGTCTGCGGCCGCTACGAGGGCGTGGACGAACGCGTCATTGAGTGCGAAGTCGATGAGGAATGGTCCATCGGCGATTACGTATTGAGTGGCGGCGAGTTGGCTGCCATGGTGCTGGTGGATGCCGTAACCCGGCAGATCCCTGGCGCGCTGGGGCATGAGCTATCCGCGCAGGAGGATTCCTACGCTGCCGGCTTGCTGGATTGTCCCCACTACACCCGCCCCGAGGTGTTCGAGGGGCGAGGGGTGCCTGACGTGCTGCTCGGAGGCAACCATGCCGCCATCGCCAAGTGGCGATTGAAGCAGTCCTTGGGCCGCACTTGGTTGCGCCGCCCCGATTTGCTGGCGCAGCGAACATTGAGTGACGAACATCAGGCCCTGCTGGATGAGTTCATCCGGGAGTGGTCGGAACAACCGGATAAAGATTGAACCCTGGGGTACAGGCCGATGAGCAAACTGATCGAAAAAATCGAAGCGGAACAGATGTCCAAGACCCTGCCGGATTTTGCCCCCGGCGATACAGTGGTCGTGCAGGTGCGGGTGAAGGAAGGCGACCGTGAACGCCTGCAGGCCTTCGAGGGGGTGGTCATTGCCAAGCGTAACCGTGGGTTGCACTCTGCCTTCACCGTTCGCAAGATCTCCAACGGCGTGGGCGTGGAACGCGTGTTCCAATCTTTTAGCCCGACCCTGGCGGAAGTGGCCGTAAAGCGCCGTGGCGACGTGCGTCGCGCCAAGCTGTACTATCTGCGGGGCCGTACCGGCAAGTCTGCCCGTATCAAAGAAAAGGTATAATCCCGCATCGTTGGGAAAGACGGATTGCCTCTTGCGGCCCTCGGGCCGCCCTGCGAAACCCGGCCCATGGCCGGGTTTTGGCGTCTCGGGGGCTAGTCCAAATCCTCGAACCCGATAATGTTCAAAAAGCGTTGCCAGTAGCTCAGCTCCTTCGGCGGTAGCACCGGCACCACTACCAGGCTTTCCTTGGTGGGTGCCTGCGGGTCCGCGTCGGGGTTGGGCATGAAGTCGCCGCTGAGCCGCACCAGGCGGTCGTCCTCGAAGAAGACGCTCAAACGCTCATGGCTGGGATCCTCGCCGCCGGGTTTGAAGCTGTAGTAGTAATCCCAGCGATCATCGTGAAAAACGTCCTCCAGCAAGGGCGTGCCGAGCAGGAAGCGCACCTGGCGTTTTTCCATTCCGGGACGCAGGCGGTCCACCGCCTCTTGGGTGACGACATTGCCCTGCTGTACGTCGATCTTGTAGACCGGCAGCTTCTCCATGATGGCATCGACGGTCGAGCTACAGCCGGCCAGGCTGGTGGCGCCCAGTAAAACTCCGATAATCAAGGCTCGTTGCATATCAGTGTGCGTAGTAAGCGGAAATAATCTGGCAATCATAGCGGATGGCTGGGCGATTGGCATCTGCTTGCCATGGTGGACACTGAATGGCCGTGCTTTGCCGTAGGATCGACACTTTTCGGTGATTACAGACTTTTCTGTTTAGTTTTTAGTCGATTCGCGAGATAATACGCCGCTTGTCCCACCGATACAGCCCGTCCATAGGTTCGCCCCATGTCCGATGATTCCGCCCCGGTCGGTTTCGACCAACTGGGTCTCGCCGCGCCTGTCCTGGAAGCGATCCAACAGGTCGGATACGAGTTTCCCTCGCCCATACAGGCCGAGGCCATTCCGCAACTGCTGGCTGGACGTAGCCTGCTGGGTCAGGCGCAGACCGGTACGGGAAAGACGGCGGCCTTTGCGCTGCCTCTGCTCTCCCGCTTGGATTTGGGCAACACAGAGCCTCAGGTCCTGGTTTTGGCGCCTACCCGCGAACTGGCAATACAGGTTGCCGAGGCGTTTCAGACCTATGGCCGAAATCTGCGCGGTTTCCATGTTCTGCCGGTTTACGGCGGCCAGCATATGGGCATCCAACTTAAGCAATTGCGGCGTGGGGCCCAGGTCATTGTCGGTACTCCCGGGCGGGTGATGGATCATCTGCGGCGCGGAACCCTGGTTCTGGATGCGTTGCAGGCGGTAGTGCTGGACGAAGCGGACGAGATGTTGCGCATGGGCTTCATCGAGGCGGTGGAGTGGATTCTCTCGCAAACGCCGGAAGAGCGCCAAGTCGCTCTGTTCTCGGCGACCATGCCCGGTCCGATCCGTCGGGTGGCTGAAACCTATCTGCAGGATGCTCATGAGGTCAGGATCGAGTCGCGCACTTCCACTGTCGATACCATCGACCAGCGTTACTGGCGGGTCAGTGGCACACACAAACTGGACGCATTGACGCGCATCCTGGAGGCAGAGCCTTGCGATGGGGTGATCGTCTTCGTGCGCACCAAGAATGCCACCATGGAGCTGGCCGAGCGGCTGGAGGCCCGCGGTTTTGCCAGTGCCGCCCTCAATGGCGACATGGCGCAGGCGGATCGCGAACGTACCGTCGACAGGCTCAAGAGTGGTTCTCTGGACGTGGTCATCGCCACCGATGTGGCCGCTCGTGGCCTGGACGTGGACCGTATCAGTCATGTGATCAACTACGACATCCCCTATGACAGCGAGGCTTACGTGCATCGCATCGGGCGCACCGGTCGGGCAGGACGCAAGGGGGTGGCGATTCTGTTTGTCGCTCCGCGCGAGCAGCGCATGCTGAGGGTCATCGAGCGCAGCACGGGTAGCCCGATTGTGCCCATGGTGCTGCCGGGGCGTGAGGAAATTGCCGATCGCCGCACCACCCGCATGCGCCAACGTGTGATCGATGTGATGGAGGAGGAGGAAGACATGGACTTCTTCCGCGAGTTGGTCGAGGGTTTCCGACGCGATATGGATACGGATCTGCAAACCGTGGCCGCCGCCATGGCCTGTCTGTTGCAGCAGGATCGGCCAGTGCGTGCCCCTGAGGTCCGCGATGAGGCGCCGCGCCGCGAGGAGCATTGGCAGGAGCGACCGCGACGGGAGGATCGTTGGCAGGAGCGACCGCGACGGGAGGATCGTTTTCAGCGCGACGACCGGCCAGCCAGGCCAAAACGTTTCGAGGAGCGTTCGCATCGAGAGCGAGAGGGGGGCGATCGTGACGTTTCTGCCAAGCCTTTCGAGGAGCGTTCGCCGCGCGAGCCCAAACCCGATTACGAACGGCCGCCAAGAGAGGATCGGCGTCCGCAAAAGGAGGAAGGGGTCGATATGGTTCGCTACCGTGTCGAGGTGGGGCGCAATGATGGTGTAACGCCGGGGGATCTGGTGGGGGCCATCGCCAATGAGGCCGGTGTGGAG
Organism: Chromatiales bacterium; assembly: GCA_020445565.1. Taxonomy (GTDB): domain Bacteria; phylum Pseudomonadota; class Gammaproteobacteria; order JAGRCI01; family JAGRCI01; genus JAGRGI01. The sequence goes on along the minus strand of JAGRGI010000032.1, from coordinate 8,757 downwards.
AGTCGCTATATCGGTCGCATCGATCTGTTCGACGACCATAGCACCGTGGATCTGCCGGATGGCATGCCCAAGGAGATCTTCGAGTGGCTGCGCAAGGTACGGGTACGCAACCGTCCGCTACGGATTCGCGCCCTGGGGCCCTCGTATGGTGACGGTAGGCGGGAGGATCGGGATTTCCGTCCCCGATCGTCTGGTGGCGGATTCAGGGAGGAGCGCGGCGAACGCAAATCGTTCCGTGATCGCGGCGGGGAGCAGCGTCGTCGCCCGGGGCCGCCAAATCGGGATGATCGTGATCGTCGCAACCGTTCCGGTCCGCCACCGCGTGGCGGTAAGTTCCGGGGGAAAGGTCCTTCACACTAGCTCGTCCCACCGCTCATCCGGTGGTTCCTCAACAGTCACCGGGGGTCGAGATCTGGGTTTTTAATTGCTGGCCGATATGAAAAAACCCACCAAGGTTCGCCGCCTTGGTGGGGTTGGTTTTCAAGGGCTTGAATGGGAACGCAGGGTTCGCCGCCAGCCGAAGTGCTTGCTATTTGGTCTTGCCGGTCTCTGTGGACTTGGATTGCACGGAACCGGATGGCTTCTTTGCCTTGGTTTTGTCGTCAGCCTTGGTGGTCTTTGTTTTGGCTGTTTTCGTCGTGTCTTTTGCAGGTTTCGAATCGGCCTTCTTGGAACTGTCGGAAACGGACTTCTTGGCATCAGGCTTGAAGTCCTTGCTGGCTGAGGTAGCCCCCTTGCTCAACGAGGCATCCTTGCGAATTTTGGACAGCAATTTATCCCCGATACCGGGAACCTGCTTGAGGTCGTCGACGTTTTTGAACGGTCCGTTCTTTTTACGGTAGTCCACAATGGCTTTGGCCTTTACCGGCCCGATGCCCGGAAGGTTTTCCTGAAGTGCCTCAACGTCGGCCTTGTTGATGTTTACGGTTCCGGCGGTTGCCGTCCCGATTGCCGCCAAAAATGCGGCTATAACGAGTAAATGAGATAAAAAGCGCATGGCTTCCTCCGTGTAGAAATGCAGGGGACACCCCTGGCCTTGGTAAACCGCGGCCAGTCTGGCCGCGGAGTGTTGGGGCGTTTCCTTAGTATTGGATCGCCCGATCCAGCGCCTTGGCCTGAGCAACCCAGTCTTCCACCATCTTCAGGGTGGGAGGCTGTTTGGTCAGGCTTTCGGCATTGTTCGTTTCGGTCATCTTCGCATGCAGATTGTCCGCGCGGCGTTGGGACAGTTCCGGCACGGTGTCCACGCCAGCCTTCTCCAGCAGATCGGAGTAGACGCCGCCGATGCCCTTGACGCGGGAAAGGTCGGCGCGGTTGCCCAGTTCCAGTATCGCACGTGCTTCCACGCCACAATGGGCGGCCAGTTCTTTGCGTTGTGCCGGGGTCTTTACCGCTTCCAGCAGTTGTTCGTTGTTCTTGATGCCTTTCTCGTGCAATTTGGCGGCAATTGCGTCGTTCATACCGCGCAAATCTTTGATGTCTACGGCCATTGGTTTGCCCTCCTCAGGTGCTGTTTTTGGGATTGGGTTTCACGAGTATCTCAGCCCTGCTCAGGCCGTGATGTGAAAAATTGTTGCTCTTTCATTTTTGTTTCGCGTGGGTAGGGAGACGGGCCATCTGGTAGGATGGCGGGTCATCGCCCCAGCCGAGAGCCGTAAATCTACCATGTCCTTGTTGCGATTGAGAAACCTTAGCTTAGCCTTCGGCGGAGATCTACTCTTCGACAAGCTTGAGGCATCTGTGGAAAAAGGCGATCGCATCTGTTTGGTGGGTCGCAACGGTGCCGGTAAGTCTACCCTGCTGAAGGTGATTGCCGGGGAGATGGTTGCCGAGGAAGGCGAACGAGTCCTCAGCCAGGGGCTGCGCATAGCGCGTTTGGAGCAGGAAGTGGATGCCGACGGTCAAGGTGCGGTTTTCGATGTGGTGGCCGGTGGTTTGGGTCATATCGGAGACCTGCTAAAGCGTTACCATGCCATCAGTCATGAACTGGCCAGCGGCAGCCAGACTGCCATGGGTCGCCTGGAGACTGTGCAGCACGAGCTGGAAGGCGTGGGTGGATGGCATTTGCATCAACGTGTCCAATCCACGGTATCGCGCATGGGACTGGACGGCGAAGCCGAATTCAGTGCGCTTTCGGGTGGATTGAAGCGCCGAACCCTGCTTGCCCGCGCTCTGGTGCGCGAACCCGATCTGCTGCTTCTGGACGAGCCAACCAACCATTTGGATATTCCCTCCATCGAGTGGCTGGAGGAGATGTTGCGCGCTTATGGCGGTACCTTGATCTTTATTACCCACGATCGGCGCTTCCTGAGCCGTCTTGCATCGCGTATCTGGGATCTGGATCGGGGGAGGCTGTCGGACTGGCCCGGCGATTATGAGAACTACCTGCGCCGTCGGGCTGAAATGCAGGCCGCGGAGGATCTGGCCTTCGAGCGGCAGGATAAGAAACTTGCACAGGAAGAAGCCTGGATACGTCAAGGCATCAAGGCGAGGCGCACACGCAACGAAGGTCGGGTACGTGCGTTGGAGGTGTTGCGTCGGGAACGTCAGGCGAGACGTGAAAAAACCGGTGAGGCCCGTATCGGCGTAAACGAGGCCGAGCGCTCCGGCAAATTGGTGGTTGAGGCCGAGGGCATCACTTATGCCTATGAGGGGAAACCGGTTATCCAGGATTTCTCCACCACCATTCTGCGCGGAGACCGGGTGGGTATCATTGGCCCGAATGGTTGCGGCAAGACCACCTTGATCAAGGTCCTGCTTGGCGGGTTGGAGCCGGGCCGGGGGCGCGTGCGGCTGGGTACCAAACTGGAGATCGCCTATTTCGACCAGTTGCGAGCTGGGCTTCGCGAGGATCTCAGTGTTCTGGACAACGTGGCGGAGGAGCGGGACAGCGTGGAGGTCAACGGAAAGCCTCGTCATGTGATCGGCTATCTGCAGGATTTTCTCTTCCCTCCGGCCCGTGCCCGAACGCCGGTGCAGGCCCTGTCCGGTGGTGAGCGCAATCGCTTGTTGCTGGCAAAGCTGTTTACCAAACCTTCCAATCTCCTGGTGTTGGACGAGCCCACCAACGACTTGGATGTGGAAACCCTGGAGTTGCTGGAGGAACGCCTGATGGAGTATCAGGGTACGGTCTTGGTAGTGAGCCACGACCGGGCCTTTCTGGATAATGTCATTGGCTCCAGCCTGGTCTTCGAGGGGGGCGGTCGCGTGGCGGAGTATATCGGTGGTTACGAAGACTGGTTGCGTCAGCGGCCCATCGAAGAGTCCGTAGTTCGGCCGGAGCCCGCGGTCTCGAAGGAAAAGCCCAAGACCGCGACATCCTCCAAGAAGAAACTCAGCTATAAGGATCAGCGCGAGTTGGAGACCCTTCCTCAGCGTATCGAGGCCCTGGAGACGGAACAGGAGGCCCTGCACCAGCGTATGGCACAGCCGGATTTCTACCAGGCTGGCGGGTTGGAGGTGGCTGTCGCCAAGCAGAGGCTCGAGGAGCTTGAAAAGGAATTGGCTCTGGCCTACCGGCGCTGGGAGGAGCTGGAAGCCTGAATGCAATGAAGCTCAGAAGTGCCGGAGGCCGTCCTGATGGAACAGGCTGCGTAGGGTGCGGGCGGCGACCTCCGGTTCGGTTGCCGTCTCCAGTTCTTCGGTTTCTCCGAGAAACTCCAGCGTCAGCTTGCCGCCCTCTCGCATCCCCAGAAAATGTTCAGACCATGGCAGCTGACAGCGGGCTACGGCCTGATCGTTTTCCGCCTTTTCGCCGATGAAAATCACTACCAGATAAGGCCGGCCGCAGCCGGTGAAATGGACCAGACGCAGGCGAGGGTCCATTACCTCGCGCACCTCTTCCGGCGTGCCGCCCATGGCATTGTGCTCTCCCCAGGGAAAGAAGGAGATGCGAAATCTCTCCGGCAGCTCACCGCCCTGATCCACCACTCGTTCCAGCGCGCCCACTACGAACTTGTCCACCAGCGTCACACTCCAGGGGGGCGGTGTGCCGACGATCTCGAAGGCGCTTGGTTTTGACATGGGTCGCTCCTCACGTATGGCTTCGTTGTCTAGCGGGCTTATGGCTATTCCGCCATGGTTCATGAACAAGTAAAGAGCTTGAATGGCGGAATGCAAGGCGAATATGTTGACCCTGGCCGGAGTGTCTACCACTATTTATTCAGTCCGACTCACCGAGGAAATCGTCCACCATGCTGAACATACCCTGGCAGGCCCCTGAGCAGGCAATGCGGATCTTGTCCGCGGATATCGGTGGCACCAACACCCGCTTGGCAGTTTTCGAGGTTGAGCGGGGCAAGCCTTGGAAGACTCTCGATCAGCAGGTCTATCCCAGCGCCAGTTCCGATTCTTTGGAAAAAATCTTGCACACCTTTCAGGAGCGTAACGGTCTGCAGTGCACGCTGGCTTCCATCGGCCTGGCAGGTCCGGTGCGGGGTAGAAAGTCCCGAACCACAAATCTGCCCTGGTTGGTGGACGCGGCGGCCCTTGAAAAGGAGATGGGTTATCAGGCTTGCTACCTGATGAATGATCTGGAGGCCAACGCCTACGGTATCGCTGCCTTGCCGGCGGAGGACATCTATGTACTCTCCGCCGGCGAGCCGGATCCGGAGGGCAATGCCTGCATCATTGCCGCCGGCACCGGTCTGGGCGAGGCCGGCATGTATTGGGACGGCAAAAGCCACCGCCCTTTCGCCAGCGAGGGTGGGCACGCCAGTTTCGGCCCCTCAGACGAATTGCAATGGCATTTGTTGCAGTTTTTGCAGCGGCGTTTTGGGCATGTGAGTTGGGAGCGTGTGGTTTCCGGGCCGGGGCTGGTCAACGTTTACGAATTTCTGCTCGACCATCACAGGGCGCCGCGCCCCGAATGGCTGCATGAGGAGATCATTCAGGGCAAGGCCGCCGCTTCCGTATCGAAAAATGCCCTCGCCGAGGCCGACGAAATCTCTGTCGAGGCACTGGATTTGTTCATTCGCCTGTATGGCGCGGAGGCCGGCAATCATGGCTTGAAGCTTATGGCGACCGCCGGGGTTTACGTGGGAGGAGGCATAGCACCGAAGATTCTTGAACGGATCAAGCATGGCGGTTTTTTGCATGCCATGGGCAGCAAGGGCCGTATGAGCGCGTTGGTGGAAAAGATGCCCGTCTATGTGATCCGCAACGACCAGACCGCTTTGATGGGACCGGTAGTGTACGCTCTGACTCAGTCATAGACGCAGTGGAACTGAATTCACCTTCATTTTTTCTTATTGTTTGAACCCTCGTCACGGTGGTAGAATTCGCGGCCTGGTGTTGAGAGGACAAGCCTTTGGCGCCTGCGCCGTGGCTATGAATAACAACAAAAGGCCCCGTATAGCGGGGTTTTTTGTTGTCCGGGATGGATGGCCTAATGCCATTCCGTTCTGCAGCAGTTGGGCCTTCGGCCCATTTTTTATTTGTGGATCGGATAATCAGGCCGGTCCGCGGATGGTGATCGGCCCTTGCAAGATCGATTGTTCACTCTGTTACAGCCAGCCGTCGAGGGGCTGGGATATGAGTTGGTAGGCGTGCAGCATATCACTGGCGGTCATCGGCCGGTGTTGCGCGTGTATATCGACAACGAGCAGGGCATCACCGTGGACGACTGCGAAAAGGTCAGTCGCCAAGTCAGTGCCGTACTGGACGTGGAGGATCCGATTCGGGGCGAATATACCCTGGAGGTCTCTTCGCCGGGTCTGGATCGTCCTTTGATGCGCCCCGAGCATTTTCAGCGGTTTGCTGGCGAACGTGTCAAATTGCGTCTGTCCCGCGCGCTGGACGGGCGGCGGAAGTTCACCGGGTTGCTCGGTGGGCTGGATGGGGATGTGGTGTTGCTGGACATCGATGGTGAAACGTTCCGTTTGCCGCTGGAATTGGTTGAAATGGCCCGTTTGGTGCCGGAATTTTGAGGTGGCACGCTATCGGTATCGTCTGGCCCAGAACTGGAATGATTGGCGATGAGTAAAGAAATATTGCAGGTGGTGGATGCGGTTTCCAACGAGAAGGGAATCGAGCGGGATATCATCTTCGGGGCCATTGAGGCCGCGTTGGCCTCTGCTACCCGTAAACGCCAGGGTGAAGATATCGAAGTGCGTGTGGCCATCGATCGGCACAGTGGCGACTACGCCACCTTCCGGCGCTGGGAGGTCGTGGAGCCGGAAGATCCCGAAGAGGGCCTGGAGTTCCCGGCTCGCCAGTACACGCTGGAGCAGGCCCGCGAGATCAAGCCTGACACCGAGCTCGGCGACTTCATCGAAGAGCCCATGGAGTCGGTTGCCTTTGGCCGAATCGCCGCACAGACCGCAAAACAGGTGATTGTCCAGAAGGTGCGCGAGGCCGAGCGCAGCAAGATCGTCGATGCTTATAAGGCTCGCGAGGGAGAGCTGGTGACCGGAGTGGTCAAACGCATTGAGCGTGGCAACCTCTACCTGGATCTCGGCAACAACGCCGAGGCCATCGTCACCCGCGATCAAATGATTCCTCGCGAACCGGTGCGTACAGGCGACCGTATGCGCGGTTATCTCGCCGAAGTGCGTCCCGAGCCTCGCGGCCCGCAGTTGTTTGTCAGTCGCACCGACCCGCGTCTGCTGATCGAGTTGTTTAAGCTGGAAGTCCCGGAAGTCGGGGAGGGCTTGCTGGAGATCACCGCCGCGGCCCGTGACCCCGGCGCCCGCGCCAAGATTGCGGTGCGCAGCCACGACCCCCGCATCGACCCGGTGGGCGCCTGCGTGGGCATGCGCGGCTCCCGTGTTCAGGCGGTGTCCAATGAATTGGCCGGCGAACGGGTGGATATCATCCTTGCCGACGACAATCCCGCACAATTCGTTATCAATGCCATGTCGCCTGCGGACGTCGTGGCCATCGTCGTCGACGAGGATGCCCATGCCATGGATGTGGCGGTCAAAGAGGAAAGTCTCTCTCAGGCCATCGGCAAGGGTGGCCAGAATGTCCGTCTGGCCAGCGAACTTACCGGCTGGGAGTTGAACGTCATGACTGAGGCCGACGCCAACGCCAAGAGCGAGGCGGAGACCGAGTCCTTGGTGCAGATGTTCATGTCGCAGTTGGATGTGGATGAAGATGTGGCTGTGATTCTGGTACAGGAAGGGTTTTCCAGTATTGAGGAACTGGCCTTCGTGCCGGCCCAGGAGATGGTCGATATCGACGAGTTCGATGAGGCCATCGTGGAAGAATTGCGTGCCCGCGCCAAGGATCTGTTGCTCACCCGCGCCATTGCATCGGAAGAAATGCTGGGCGACGCCAAGCCCGCGGATGACTTGCTTGCCGTGGAAGGAATGGATGAGGACCTGGCCTTTCGTCTGGCCAGCAAGGGGGTGATCACCGAGGACGATTTGGCCGAATTGGCGGTCGATGATCTCCTGGAGATGATCGAGGGCATGGACGCGGACCGGGCCGGTAAGCTCATTATGTCGGCACGCCAGTCCTGGTTCGCGGGCGAAGAGCAGTAACGTAATGGGGGACTCTGGTCATGAGTGAAGTCACGGTGAAGCAACTGGCCACGGTGGTCGGTATCCCGGTGGAGCGTCTGCTCACCCAGCTCGATGAAGCTGGTTTGAGGGTCGATGGCCCTGAGTCCTCTATCAGCGAGGAAGACAAGCTCCTGCTCCTCAATCATCTGCGCCGTTCCCACGGCAAGGGCGAAGCCGGTGAGTTGGAAGCCGGTCCGCGCAAGGTCACACTGCGCCGCAAGACCGTCAGCGAATTGAAACAGAAGGCCCCCAGCAGTTCCTCGCGAGGATTGCGTGCCGGCGCCCCCGGCGGCAAAACCGTGAGTGTGGAGGTTCGCAAGCGTCGCACCTATGTGAAACGCAGCGCGGTGGTGGAGCCCGAGGAGAGGCTTCGCGAAGCCGACGAGGCGCGCAAGGTTCTCGAAGAGCGAGACCGTGTGCGAGCCGCAGAGGAAGATGCTGCCCGCGCCCGCCAGGCAGAGGAAGACCGCGAGTTGGCGGAACAGGCGCGTGTCGAAGAGGAGGTCCGCCGTCAGGAAGAGGAGGTAAAGCGTCGCCTGGAAGAGGAAGAGGCTGCCCGCATTGCCGAAGAGGCCCGCCGTGTGGCGGCCGAACAGGCTGCCGCGGAGGCCCGCGCTATGGCTGAGCAGCAGGCCCGCGTTGCCGCCGAGGCAGAGGCTCGCGCCGCCGCCGAGGCCGCAGTGAAGGCCGCTGCCATACGCGAAGCGGCTGCTGCTGCCGAACCTGCTTTTACCCCGGAGCCCGCCGCGGCCAAGGAAGCCACCAAAGCTGGCAAGGGTGCCGGACGACGCGGCAGCAAGGAGCGCGAAACCGGTTTCGGCCGAAAGGAGTTACACGTCGCCGCTGGCAAACAAGGGCGACGCAAGCAGCGCGGCAAGGGTGGCAGAGCGGCTGCCCCTGTGGCTCGCGGCGAAGGCAAGCACGGATTCGAGCGGCCCACAGCTCCCATCGTGCGTGACGTGGAATTGGGGCAGTCGATCACCGTAGGTGATCTCGCGCAGCGCATGTCCGTCAAGGCCGCCGAGGTCATCAAGGCGCTCATGAAGTTGGGCAGTATGGTGACCATCAACCAGACCCTGGACCAGGAGACCGCCGCCATCGTGGTGGAGGAGATGGGGCATAACGTCGTCATGGCCGCGCCCAAAGACGTGGAGACTGTCATCCTGGAGGAAGAGGATGCCCTGGAAGGTGAAGAGCTGCCGCGGGCCCCGGTGGTCACCATCATGGGCCATGTCGACCACGGCAAGACCTC
>JAGRGI010000189.1 GCA_020445565.1 Chromatiales bacterium | reverse complement strand
GGTAGGTCACAGGTTCGAATCCTGTTCGGGGCACCATTAACATTTCCTGCTTGAAAGAATCCCCGAATAGCCCGAAAGGCAAGGCTATTTCGGGGGTTCGATACCCTTCATTTCGCACATAGGTCAGACGCTGGGGAAAGACCAGCCTGACCACCGCTCGCTTGTCCGAAAACGCCGAAGACCGCCATATTTTCAATGGGTTAGACAGGAAGTCCAGGGCGGTTCGATACATCTCGTCAAAGGGACGCAACGGATGGGCGCTGGCGCTCAGTTTTTCGGTCAGCAGCTGCTTTTGGCTCTCCAGGGCTTCGACGCGGCGCTCCAGGGCGCGCGACACGCTGGCGCTTTGGGCCTCGACGATCCGGTCGAGCACCTGATTCATGGCCTGCTTCGTCTTGGCGATTTCCATTTCCAGATGCTTTTGGCGTGCGGCCTGCACGCGGGCGCGGTGGTCCCACAGGCGGCGGAACATATCCTGGGCGATTGTGAAGACCGCCTTTTCAGGGGCTACGCGCGCCAACAGGGCCTCAAAGGCGTTTTCCAGCACGTCGCGGCGGATGGACTTGCCCTTATAGGCGCATTTGCGGTTTTGGCACAGATAATAGGGATGATGCTTGCCGGTGTGGCTTTTCGACCACCCGGCGGTCAGCGCATTGCCGCATTCACACAGTACAGCGCCGCGCAATGGAAAATCCTCGTTAAGGTCCTTGCGAGCCGGTGCGTTGGCGCGACCGGCCAGACGGTCCTGGTTGCGGCAAAATGTCTCATAGCTGATCAGACCTTCGTGATGGCCCTTGCGTAACGAGATACCCCAGGGCTCATAGACGATCATCCCGGCATAGAGCGGATTGGTCAGAATATCCTTGGCCCGGGCGTTGCCGATCTTGCCGCTGGCCTGTTTGGGGAATTCCGGTGCGTTTTCCAGAAAGACCCGCACTTCCTGCGCGGTTTGAAAGCGCCCGGCCGCGAAGCCTTCGAGGGCTTCGCTCAGAACCGAGGCGGCCGGTTCGTCCCGCACCAGGATTTTCCCGTGGGTTTTGGATTTCTCGTAGGCATAGCCGACCGGGGCGATAAAGGCGTAGTAGCCGGCTTCGAGCCGGGCTTTGGTCTTTTGGCGGGTCTGGCGGCCGATCTGTTTGCGCTCCAGCTGGCCTTGCGCGGCGAACAGCGTCTCCATGAACTCGCCTTCGGGCGTATCGTCGAAGCGATAGTTCAGGCACTCGACCCGCGCGCCGAAATTCGCGATGGCATGGCGCAGCTGCCAGTGGAACATCGTATCGCGGGCCAGGCGCTTGAGATCATCGAAGATCACGACATACGGGACGCGCCGGTTCTTTTCGAGAAAGTTCAGCAGCGCAATCATGCCGGGGCGTTTGGCAAAATCGCCGCCGCCGCTGACATCGTCATGAAAGACCTGCTCGACCGCATAGCCCTTCTCGGCAGCATATTGACGGCAACGAAACTCCTGGCTTTCCAGGCCCGAGCCTTCGATCTTTTGCTTGGTGTCCGACACCCGGCAATAGATCAGACATTGTTCTTCGGAAATTTTCATCGATCGCTCCTATCATTCTCGTTCTCATCCCCGCCGCCGGGCGCGGCGCTCGGGTTGAATGTCTCCTTTACCTCTAACCCGCCTTCGCCGCCGCGCAAAGCATTTTCCACGATTCCGGAAAACAACTGCTGGACAGAATCGCAGCCCCAGCCGATATCGACGAAGGTCCGGCAGATCGTCCACAGCACGCCGAGAAGTTCTTCTTCCTGGGCCGGGGTGAGGGCGAATTCGGCCAGATCGTCCCGATAGGCCTCCACATCCAGTGACGGCTCGACTGGCAGGTCCGGGGCGCGCAGCGCTGGCGGTGTTTCGCGTCCCACTGGCGGGGGACGGGTGCGGTCGGATTGTTTCATGGCGTTGGCCCTTTCGTTTTGGTTTGGGGTGTTTTTTGGTCTCCTCTCCTCTTGTATTGCGATGGTTCCGCAATAGAACAAAAGAAGAACGAATAACCCGGATTTTGAAATCTGGCAAGCAAAAACGGACTCGAAATCGGATTTCCCTAGCGTTCACGCCTGGGCGCATACGACGGTATGGCGGCCTCGCGCTGCGGCCCGGAATTCTGCGCCTCCCGCGCGGCGATCTGCGCCAGCCCGGCTTCGCGCTGTTCCTTCAGCCAAGCCTGGTTGAAGGCGGCGCGCACCACTGCGCGCTCGCGCCTGGGGCGCAGCTCGGGAAACGGTTTGTGGCGCGCCACCATGGTGGAACCCCGTCCGGCGGCCTCCTGGCGGCGCTGATGCTCGGTTTGGGCCTGGGCCTTGAGCTGGGCGCTGATCAGCGGATCACGGGCATGATCGAAGGCCCCGCGCGCCGGGGCCACCCGGGCCAGGGTCTCGGGCAGCCCCGCCCGGCCCAGGCAGGACAGCCCCCGGGCGCGGCGGGCCTTCAAGCTCTCAGCGTCCGCGCTCACGAGGCGGCCTGCGATCCGGGGTTTGTTCCGGCGCCTGTTCCGGGGCCGCGCTTACCTGCCCCAAACGCTCTTCGCGCAGCGCGCGCAAAGTGATGCGGCCATCGACCGGCACGGCCTCCAGCTGCACGTCATAGCCCTGGCCGTCGCGGTGGGGCCAGACGGCCCCGATTGGCGACCAGTGGCCCTTGCCATCGCGCGAGTCCTTGACCTGATAGGCGATAAATTCCGGTTTTCGCCCGGCAGGCGCGTGTTTTGGGTCGTTGTGCTCTGCTTCGTTGTGTTCCGGTTCATTCATGATTGTGATCTCCGGTTTGCGGGCCTTCAGGGTCGATGGATATGCTCCGAGGGAAGGCCAAGCCTCGTAGGGGCACTTGGTTTGGCGGCGCGGGCTCAGCGCGCCCGGCCCACATCAATCAGGGTGAAGACCGGACAGGTTTCACCCGGTTGGGATCGGATAAATCCCTGGGGGCCGAGATAGGTGCAGGCGGTGTAAACCCGGTAGGTTCCGATGTCCCGGTAGGCGTAGCTCCAACGCAGATGCAGCGTGACCGGCGAGGCCGCCCAAACCGCGATTGCCAGCAGCGGCCAGAGCCGCAGCAGATTGGCCAGGCTCCGCAGGCTCCAGGCGATCAGCGACCAGGGCCGGAGCTTTTTATGGTGATAGGCCGTCATCAGGGCTTCCTCCTCCTCTTCTGTTGTTGCCGCTTGCGCTTCAGTTTCAGTTTCAGTTTCAGGGCCACCTTGCGCAGGAATGGCTTATCGCCATGATGCGGGTTCGGATCGACCCAGCCCCGCCAGGGATGGATCGCCGCGTAGGACACCGGGCGTTGCAGGAAAGGCGGGTGTTGGCGCACGATCAGGATGCCGTCCGGGCTGCGGCGCAGCTCATCCTCGGTCATCAGCGGCCGGGCGCTCTCGCTCATATCCTCGCGCAGCCCCGCCCCGGCCTTGTCCGCCGACAGGCGCGCGACCATCACCGATTGGCGGCCCAACAGCTCGACGATGGTCTTGATGGTGGATTCCGCCCGTTGGCCGGGCAGGAAGAGCTTGATCTCGGCCTCGGAGTTGAGGACCTGGGCCGCATGCTTGCCGTGCCTGTCTTCATAGGCCGCGAAGTTCTGGACAACCTGGATCAGGCGGATACCAAAACTCCTGGCCCAGGTCATCAGAGGCACCAGCCCATAGACGGCATAGTTCGCCGCCTCGTCATTGATCAGATAAACCGGCACGTCCTTGCGGGCATGGCGCTTGAGCTTGAGCTGCATGTAAAACTGCATCAGCCCGAAGAACTTCCCGGTCGCCTCCGTGCGGCTGGCATCGCCGACGATGAAGATATTGAGGATCGTCTTCCCATCCTTGATCGCATCGAAATCGAAGCTGGACCGGCCCAGGGCGGCGGAGAGCCGCCCGAAGGCGTAGATCGACAAGGCCTGTTCGGCCCCTTCGGCAAAAGAATCGAAGGTTTTGGATTCTCCCGCGCTCATCAGCTTGAGCAACCCGCCGGCCCGCGCCCGGAACGCCGCCAGGAATTCGCGCAGCTCTTCGGGATCGTGGCGCTCCGCCCAGTCGGCGGATTCCAGGGCGAGCGGCCCCTCGGCCAGGGGCTGGCCGTCCCGGTCGATCCCGAGGATCAGGCGCAGATTGTCCTCCAGCTTCTGGCGGTCCTCGATCAGGCGGGCGGCGTCGCTGAGCGTCGCCTCATGCCCGTTGATCAGGCACTCCAGCACCAGGGCGAAGGCGATCAGCTTGCGGGTGCCGGCGCGCCAGAACTGGTCATCGCCCTTGGCCTGGGCCGGCTCGGGATAAAGCTGCATGGCCAGCTCGCCCGCATCCTCGAAGAAATCGCGCAGGCCCCCGGCGCGCAGCAGATCATCCGCCAGTACATCCAGCGGATTAAGGCTGGCCGTTTCGCCAATGCGATCGGTATACAGGCCAAAGGGGTTGAGCACGATGACGCTCTGGCCCATCGCCTCCAGGGCGCGCTGGCAGATCACGACCAGTTCGGGCTTGAAATCGGTGATGATCTTGGCGGCCCGGATCGACAGGATCATCGGCACCACCGCCGTATGACCCTTGCCGGCCCCGGACGGACCGATCACATAGGCGTTCGAGTCGAACGCGATGAACAGGCCCCGCCCCGGCGCGCCGGCCAGCACGCCCCAGAACGGACCGGAAGGGGTCTTGGCCAGCTCCTTCTTGAGGTCTTGGAGCCGGCCCCAGCGCGCGGTGCCTTCCTTGCCGCTGGCCCGGCGCGCCCCCAGCCAATCGGCCAGATCGGCAAGGAAGAACAACATCTCACCGGTCAGGCGCAACGCGCCCAAGAAAGCCACCAAGGCCAGGGTGGCGGGCACAAGCTGGAGCCCGCCGCCGATCAGAATGGGGCCGGTCTGGAGCGCGCCCCAGCCCAGCAGGCCGGTCAGAAGCACCAGACCCACCGGGTTGCGCCGGTCCGTTTGCCAGGAGCGCATGATGGCCAACCCCTAGTTGCGCCCGACGACCCGCAAGGGATCGATCAGCAGGGTCTGGGGGCCTTGCGCGCGTCCGGCCTCCAGCGCCGCCACCACGCCTTGGCCGCCATTGCCATCGGTGGAGCGCAGATGAAACGCCCAGCCATAGGTCGCCCCGGCCACGGCGATGCGAACCTGCCCCGCCACCCCGCCCGGGGCCTGGCCGCTGAAATGATTGATCGCCACGCGCAGGCCGTGCAAATCCACCGCGCCGCGCAAGGCCACCGTCTCATAGGCCCCGGTGGTCTCCGGGCTGGAACGATAATCCTTGAAGAACACGCCCTGGTCGGTTTCGGTGCGCCCGAAATACAGCACCTTGGCCCCGTCCTTCGCCGCGACATATAAATCCAGGTCCAAATCCGGATCACAGGCCGCGCAGCCGGTCCAGGACAGCCCGACCTCGACATCCTGGGCGCTCTCCAGCGCAGCCTCGGGCAGTGGGCTTTCGGACAAAGCGCGCTCATGGATGGAGCGGCGGATGTGCACCGGGCGCAGGCGGATCATCTCCAGCTTGTTGCCGGGTTGAACCCGGTCGCTGCGCTTCGGAGGCTGCGCCTGGGTGCGAATGCGCTCCAGCACGCTGGGCAGGTCGGACGAATAACTCACCAGCGCGCCGCCCTGGGCTGTGATGAACAGCGACCACCAGCGCTCCAATGCGGCTTCATGGCGGGAATGCTGAGCCGGACTACTGCCGCCGGTCGCCAGATGCACACGAAGACCGGTATAGGCTTGCGGGTCATCGATGCCGAACGGGGTCTCACCGCGCCGATGGGCCAGATGTCCATCGGAAGGGAAACGACCATCGACCATGGCAAAGCCCGGCTCGCGCGGGTCGGCATAATAGGGCGCGCCGAGCACCAGCACATCAACGGGCTCGCCATGCCCATGATTGCGCCCGATATGATCGAGCAGCTTAGGCAGGCTCACGGCTTTGGCCACGGGCAAGGCTCCGGCCTCGGTCGGTTTGGCGCGTTGGGCAAAGCCCATTACCGCTCCGACGCCCGCGCGGTTCTTGGCAACCCGCGCCTTCGGGCTCTGATAACGTGGATCGGTGGGGACCGCGAAGGTGCCCAGGCTGGTGATGGCATAGCCATCCAGGAAGGTCACCCGGTCGCCGGGCTCCAGGTCCACGACGAAGTTCAGGACCGATTTCGCTTCGGCCTTGGCCTGCGCGGGGCTCTGATGGGGCGAGAAGGCCACCACCAGATCACGGGCCGGGCTCAGCCCCGGCGCGCACAAGGCCATGGACAGCGTGGCGGCCTGTATATAAGGTCGGATATGGGATGCAGTATTCATGGCTAAACTCCTCACAGAAGACTCACGGGGGAAAATCAACGGGTCGCAACTAGTCGGAGAAATCGAACTGGGCGTGAAACCGCGCCTTGCGGGCCTGGAACTCGGCCACTTGCGCGTTGATGAAGGCCTGACGATCGGCCTCTAGCACCGCCCTTCGCCCGATCAGCGCGCCATAGCGCTGGCGCAGCGCCCCCAACCGGGCACGCAACGCCGTGATGGCCTCGCCTTGTTCGCGAAACTCCGGGTTCTCGATGACCCAGCCCGGGGCGTATTTGGAATGGATTTGGTCGGCGGCCAGCCACAGGCACGAGGCGACGAGGATTTCCAGGGCGATCTGCGCCCAGGTCAGAAACGGCGCGGCGTCGAATCCTTCGCCCGCGAACAGAACCGGGCTGGTCACGCCTGGATATTCGTGCACGAACAGCACGCTCCAGGCCGCCAGGACGATCACGGTGAGCCCGAAGATCGCCTTGGTGTAGCGCTGGCGGGCGCGATCGGTCACGAACAGATGGCTGAGCCGTTCCACGGCCACCGCCGCCAACGGCGAGATCGCGGCCAGGGCGGCGGCCAGCCAGAAGTTTTCGATGAACACCGGCTCGCCGCTGGCCATGAGATTGACATAGAGATTCGACCAGCCCATGGCCATGCACGCCACGGTCAGCAAGCCAAACAGCAGGTAGTAGAACCGGTCGCGTCCGTCCCAGTCGGAAAAGCTCACCACCGCCTCGTCCTTGCCGGTATGGAACTGGCTGGCCGGGATCGTGCGGGACGTGGCGCGCTGGCTGATCTCCAACTCGTCCAGATCGCGTTTGGCGTTGGTGACTTCATCCTCCACGGCCTCGGCTTCCTGCGTGACCGTGATCAGCTCGGCCCCGGACAGCCGATCCCAGGCCAGACCGGCCTGGTCCTTGACCGCCTCGATAGCCTCCTGGCTGTTCGGGTGATGGAGGATGCGCTGGAGAAAACCGGAAAGGTCCGGCCCAACCTCGCGCTTCGGACGACCCGGCTTGCGGCGCTTGCCGCTTGGCAAGGCGGTATTGATGACTTTAAGCTCATGCATGGCAGTGACCTCGATCGGGATGGATGGTCAAGAAGGCGTGAGGACGGACAAAAGGCCGATTGCGAACGAACCGGGTGAGCAGCGGGCAAAGGCCGCGCGGAGGCACGCTTCGGTGTTACCGGACAGGCCAACAGACTGGCCCGTCCCAAAAGGACACCCCAGGTAGGTATCGTGATAAGCTTTGGCGCGGCCCGTCATATCGCTGCCCCCCTCATTCAGTAACCGGCGAATTTGCCGTTGGACAGGAGCCTAAGCGCGGCGGGTTTGTAAAACCTCGGGAAAACCTCGTTCGGACGAGAGTGAACGGATCGGAACCATGACCAGGGAATCAGCACCGCAGATCGATTTGAGCGATGAGGAGCGCGCAGCGCTACGCGAGGGCTATTGCCGGCGATTGATCAAAGCGCGCTTCTATCAATGGGCTCGTGACCAAGCGAAGGGCAAGCGTATTCACTGGGCCAGCGTTGCAGCAGCCCTCTACGACCACACGGGCGTCGCCATTCCCCACGATACCCTGCGCCAGAACCTCGAACCGGCCAGCAAGAAAAAGGGGAAAGGCCCGCGAGACTTCAAGGACCCAGCCCGTTGGGCCGCGCTGTATCGGTTCTTGATTGATGATGCGACCGGCTATCTTCATCCCAGCGAGTTGACCCGTGAGCTCCGGCCGTTATCCGGCTTGCTGGCCCTGCAATCTTTTTTCTCGCCCGGTAAGGAGCAGCCGCTACCCAACCAACTCACCGGGCGGTTCTCCAACCTCTGGGATGTACAGAGCGACCTTGCCTCCGAATGGACCCTGGATTTGGATCAACCGCTTGCCGCCGGTCTGATGCGCGCGGAGTTGCGCGAAGAAATCGAGGACGAGCGGGACAGCACCCTGTCCTATACACGCGCCTACGCAGGTGCGATGATCGGACGAGGGTCGTATTTGGAGATTGTGCTACGTGATCGGATCACCGGCGCGCCCAAAAGCCTTCTGCTGGCCCAAGTCGATCCACCGCTTTCCGCGCAAACGCCGATTCAACACCTGGCGGTCTGGCGTTTTGACGGCCTGGACGATTGTGCACTCAGCGCCGAGGTCGTGACCCATGGGGCGGGTGATGCCTCGGACCAGTCGGTCGATCACATCACCTACGGGTTTGATGGCGCGATGCCCTGTTTTTTCTTGACTCGGTGTTAGGGCTGGATTATGACCAAAAAGAAACGACAGTTTCTCGGCACGATCGCCGGAATAAAACCGAAGGGAACACGGATGTCCGACAACCAACTCACGGAAAATGAGACTAGGCTCTTCGAGCTCTTGAAGGCGCATGACTATGCCGGCGCAGTCGCGCTTATCCCATCAGTGGAACGCATTAACGAGAAAGACCCGGAAACGGGCATGACCGCTCTGCATTGGGCGGCGGCGCACGCCGTGCATGGACTGCGGAGCGCGCTCTATCAACGGCCTGATCTGGATGAATTGGTTCTGGACGCTGAGCAGCGTTATCCCAGTGATCTTGCCAGGGCCATCGCGCAAGATGAGGCGCTGGGTGCGGAATTACAGACGCGAGAGCGCCAATATGCCGAGCGTACCGGTAAGACTGCCTGGCCGAGACCCGAGTCTCCATAACCTACGGAATATGTGGCGCAATTTCGGTTGCTTCAGTTTCGCAATTCCAGCATGCTGCAATAAACGGCAACCACGTCCCATATCGTCATTTTCACCCGATATGGGCGATCCCAAGCCCGCGCGAAAAGTCCTCCAAACACTCATTGAGTACGTCATAAAGCTCGCGCGCGCCCGCACTCCAGCGATGCGCGTAACGGTCCATCAGTGCTTTGCGGCGCTGCGTTCCCCTGGGGTGAGTGAGGGATTCCGGGACCTGTTGGAGACCGCCTTGCTGCGCGCTCCATCGCTCCAGGAGGTCGACATAGCCAAATGACAGGCATGGAGCCACCAGAACTTTTGCATCGAGCTTTGCATATTGCAGGCGATCCGCCTTTTCCTGGAGGATCAGGAAAAACTCATAGGCCAGGGCGTCGGCTTCGAGTTCATGCTGAATCGCCATATCCACATCCAAATGTTTCAGATGATGATGCGCAATCTCGTGACACATCGCAAATACATCCATTGCAAGCGATAGAGCGTTGGCCAGTGGCATCGCCTCTACAAACCCATCCACCCAGGGCCATTCTTCCTCTCGCAAGGCCTCATGCATGAGCGGATCGTGCCATTGCATCAACTGCTTTTCCAGCAGTTCTCCAAGGTCCTGCATCTGCGAATGGGTCAGATCAAAGAAGGCAAAGATCACGATCGTCGTGTTGATCCGGAAATTCCATTGGCTGAAATGTTGATCGAAAAATACCCCCGGCTGGCCGTCAGCATGATGCGCAAAAACGTCCATATGCTCAGTCGCAAAATCATCGAAGGTGATATGTTGGCATATTGCTGGCAGCGCCTTTTGGATGTCAGAAAAATACAGGCTCAGCAGATCACGGGCCTGGTGTCTGACGGCTTCGCGGTCCATCGTGAAACCAAGTTTGCTGGCGATTTGCTCGGATTTGTCCAGAGACTGTTCCGTCCCAACATACCGTCGCGCAAACGGTCGCTGAGGGTCGTCATCGTTGCTCATAGGGGCTGCGCTAGGTAGAGCGTCCGCTTAACGGCGTAATTGAAGGTTGAAGATGGCGTTTGGCTACGATAAGAATCCGTCTAGGTCGAATCGAGCCTATTTCAACGCCCGCGCCAGGGTTTGTGGCGAGACGCCGAGTTTGGCTGCGAGTGCCCGTTTCGTCAGACCCGGCTGCTGCGCCAAAGCAAGGCGAGCGGTGCGAATGTCTGCTTCGCTCAGGCTGCGCGGCCTGCCGATCTGTTTTCCCCGTGCCCGGGCGGCGGCCATCCCGGCTTTGGTGCGCTCGCTGATCAGCGAGCGTTCTAGCTCCGCAAAGGCGTTGCGGACCTGATACATACATTTACCCATTGGGGTGGTGGTGTCAATCTGGTCGGTGAGCGAGCGAAACTCAATGCCGCGCTGCTCAAAGACTTCCAGCACGTCCAAAGCCTGACGCAGCGATCGAAAGGCGCGATCCAGTTTCCAGATGATCACCGTATCACCATTGCCCAATTGATCCAGCATGGCGTCGAACCCGGCGCGTTTTTTGGCCACCGCCGAGACGCCGAGGTCCTGGAACAGCTCTTGGCACCCGGCGGCGCGCAGCGCATCGAGTTGCAGATCAAGATTCTGCTCCTCCGTACTGACCCGCGCATACCCGTAAATCGCCATTGCCTATGGTTAATCCTTCTATGATCGCCTCCGCCCAGAGCCATGCCGAGCGCGGCCCGGCATGGACAGAAGGGAACCCTTTTGGCGCATGGCCCTCGAAACGGCGTTTTCGGACTCACGCCCGCGCAATCCCGCAGAAATCTTCATCTCACCGCCACCCCGTCAGGACCGTCTAAACTGTCTGGCGAGGCTATCAAAAAGGTTCCCTTTCTATAGGCCGGTTTGGCGGGGCAATTGCAAGCCTTATTGTGCTGTTTTTCGTTATTTCACCGTGGGTTGCGTTGGCCGAAGAGCTCGGCGAACAAACAGCATCGCCGCTTGAAGCACTGGAAAAGGCAAATGCCTACTCCTTTGGCAAGGACAGTATTAATATCGGAATCATCATGAGCTATGGCACAAAGAACACTGTCACCGCCGAACAGGTCGGCGATGCGTTTGTAGCTGAGTTTCGGAAGCGTGGCGTGAGCGCCAGATACTATTACTACAATACCAACAGGGACGGAATGGCGATGTCCTATCGCATTGGATACACCTCACTCGGGCCGTGGAACGTCGATAAGGCGGCTCAGCATGTCAGTGAGGCTGTACGGATGGTGGAAGCAGCCCAGCGAATTCATCACACGGAGCCTGTCAGCTACTGAAACTGGAAGTTTGTTCCGGTTGGGATCGATTCCTGATCGGCTTTAGTTGTATCGGTACTGTTTGCGAGTGCAATTCGTGCGGCTAGATTCTCTGCGGCCAGGGCCAGATTCTCCTGATCGACGTTCGGTAAATCCATCGCTATATCCAGGACTTCCCGCTGTTCGTCCACCGTGAGGTCGTTGCGGCCCTCATATTTGGCCAGGACCGGCCGCAGGGTTTGAAGCTGCTGCCAGGATTGCACATAGTGCGCTTCAGTAAGGTGGCTGTATTCCTCACGAATCCGGCCATCCCCATCAAGGAGTCGGTCGGCCAGGGCCTGGAGTTTTTGCTCCTCGCTGAGCCCGCTGACATCAATATCAGAGAGGAAGGTCATCGCCAGACCATCGACGACGTTGGTTCCGTATTTCTGCGCGAGTTCGTCATATTGGCGCTGCAACTGATCCTCAAGCTCGGCGACGCGCTCTCGAATGGTGTCAAGCAGCATCATGAAGACGGCCCGGTCGGCGTGTTCCTTGGCTTTGCGCTGACTCTCGGCCTGAATGTTGTGGGCGATTCGTGACGGGTTGACCTGACGGCTTACCTGGTCAGGGGATAGGACGCCTTCGTCAAGCTTGATTTCATCCTGGCGCAGGTCGAAATCATACACTGCGGTTCCGTGCCGTCGCGCCTGGTCGAATGTCGCGGTGAGGTCGCGCGGCGAATCAGACATGGCCGTCCTCGCGCGCGGGGCTTCGTTCTATATGGGCTAAGGAGGAAAGCGCGGATTTTCGGCGGTCTCCTACCGTAGACCCTGGATCACCAGCACAAAGGATGCTGCTGATCCAGTTTGCTGAGTTCTTACACCGCCCCATTGTCCCGCCTCCCTTCGAAAAATACGCACCGGTTCCCAAAATCGGGACCTTGGCACACCCAAATCTACAGGATAAGGATTAACATCTGGTTAACGTTCGGCTGACATTGAGTGCAGAAAAGCCATTCGTTATGCTTCAACAGTTGTGCTCAGCGGGCAAAGTCTTTTGGTTCCTGTGCATCAGAAACGTACAAACACCCGTCATTCCACCCGAATCTTTTTCGTTTCTCAGCGGTCGCGGTTTTTCTCCGGATCTTCTTCCGGTCGATCCAACCCTAGGGATCGCCCTACCCGTTCACGAATGGCCCGGCGGGCATTTTCCCGAATTTCCTCCATACGTTGCGAATGCATGCGATCCTCTGTACTTCTGGCCTCTTGTGTGATTTCGCTACGGGTAGGCAATCTCGGCATCGGCACATTCGCGGGACGGGGCAGGTCCAAGTTATTCTGATACTGTCGTTGTAGCGCATCTTCCCTCGCTTTGTAGCGATCCCAACGGTGCCGCTCGTAGTCTGCTTGGGTATTGCGCAAGGTTTCGGCCTCGTTCGTACGATGTACATCAATGAATTCCCGATCCGTCTCATCCAAGGCCCTGGCCGAGATTGCGAATTCTATTCTCAAGTCGTTTTTATCCATGGTAAGCTATTTTTATAACCTCAGTTTCAAAAGGAGAGCGTCATGGAAGACAAGACCTTTGCCGACTATATGGACCGTACCAAGAAGGACCGTCTCGAAGGCGAGATCCACCTGTTTTGTTCCGACCTAGAAGAGCACGGCTACCATCCTATCGATATCGCCAAGGCGCTGGTACTGACCGCACTTTCCCGTATGGTTCGCCAGGATGCCCAAGTGAGCGAGAACTTCTATCAGGAAATGCGGAACTCTTTTGATAACGTGCTGAAAGGGTACGCCATCGCCCAACAAAAAACGAGGAAGAGAGCACCGCGACGAGACAACATTCATTGACTGAATGCACCCGGTGCGGATGTCTCCTTTTCGCCGGCTTATCACGTGCCAAGACGCCTAGCGTAGCCATCAGGCAGGATCGTCCATGTCATCATCGATCACACTGAGGCTTGTGCTCTTGCGGGACTTCCTGATATCCGCGTTGCCGGTGTGGACAATCCTCACGATCTGGGTCATGGTGTGCGACCTAGACAAAGCAGGATAGATCAGGTTTGCCGGGGTCAGAAACGTTTTCATCAACAGGGGAAGCAGTTCCAGAAAGACAATCGAACCTTTGATGACCCAGCCTAAAGAGATCGCTTCCGATCCAAGTTTTGGATCGGCATACAGTTTTTTGAGGGCCAACCAGCGAAGCAAGATGCCATCGTGCATGGGGTTGAACGACAGGCGGCTCTTCAGCGCATCGGAGTAAGACCTACGAGCCTCCTGTAGGGTCCTTTGTTCCGGGACATTTTCCCGTGCACGCGCGATATCGGTCTTCAGGACTTCAATCTCTTTCTTGATCGCACTCAGCTCAGCATCCTTGGCCTTCACCTGGGCCTGCGCCTGATTTTTCAGAAGCATCGCCCGCGACCAGCGATCCCCAGTCCCCTTGTCGTATCCATCCAACCCTCTCTCCTCCTTGAGCGCCTCAAGCTCCTGTTGGTCGCGCTTTCCGATCCATTCAGTCCGTTCCTTGACCAAGGCACCGAGGCGACTGAACTTGTCTTTTTTTTGTTCTTCCAGCGCCTCAACCGTAGATTCCATCGTTTTCACCCGCGCTGCCTGGTCGCTGTCAAACTGGCGCATTGCCTCGAAGTACGGCTCATTGTTCTCGCGGTGATTCCGGTCGAGAATCTCCCGGATCTTTCCCCCTTGAATCGCCAGCTCCAACGGCATCGCCAGCAAACCAACGGCCAAGAACACCGAAATGCTCGCGCGTGGCATCAGCCTCGCAGCTTTACGTAGCGTGGAGGCAAAGCCGCCAACACCCATCGGGAAGCCCGCTTCACTACCGAGAAAGGCGCGGTCATACTGAATCAGGATCGCAGTGACCAGTAGTGAGACCGCGATGGCCACCTCGATGTCGGTGAACATCGACAACGCGTAGGTCGCGATACCGAGGATAAAGAAGAAGGAAAGCGCCAGAGAGATCATCAAGTTCACAACATAGTGACGATCGGCGCTTCCGCAACGCGCAAGTACGTCTGGATCGTGCGCCGCGATGGCACAGGCAAAACGTTCCAATCGGCTCAGTTCATTTTTCATGCGGTGATTCCTTGTTGTTTAGGTCGTTCACTAAACTAATCCGTCACCGATCTGGATTTTTCACTCGAAACGTGACGACTGTGGAAAATCCATCCCGCGAGGACTGCGCCGCATCCTCACCTCAGGCTTGAGGTAGGAAAGAGCCAGGCTGACCACCTCGTCAGCGCCATGGCTACACTAGCCGGCTCAACTGATGAAGCTCCGGCTCGATGCTGAGGAACTTGGGCAGGCTGACCTTGAGATCCAGACACTTGCGCTGAACCTCGCCGTTCAGGTCCGTGGCTTCAAGGATCACCGTCTCGTCCGCGAAGATGGGAACGCGCAGCGTCCCGACAGCCCGCCGCACCGGTTCGAAGGCGCCGTGTGCCGTGCGCAGGGACACAGTTTCGCTGCGGTGAGGCTCCACGCGCCAACGCAGCACCACGCACTCGCCCGCCTCCAACGCCGCCGAGTCAACGCGAAGCATCATCTCCGGTGGACGGTAGCGAACCGAAAGGGTCAGCTCCGAACGCGCCTGCGCCGCCGTGGTCAGACCGGCATGACGACTACCGACCTCCAGCAGACAGCGGTAGCACCCGGCTTCTACGGTCAAATCGAGCTCCCCGCTTGGCCCATCCAGGGCGATCACCGAGCATTCCGTATCCTCCTGAAAGAGGCGCAGACGAACGCTGGCGGCATTCTCCACGTTCCAGGCGATGCGAAACGGCCTTCCCTCGCAGGGCGATGGCTCCAGGATGCGGAATTGGTGGATCCTTGGAATCAGCACCCGGGGCGTAATCAGGATCTGCTCCACGGCGCGGTTGTCGACCCGGACCTCCAGCCGAACCGGGTCGATACCCACCGTGATGTCGTGCGATCCGGCTGCCGACAGGTTATCCAGGAAGCGCGCGTCGTTGGCGTACAGATGCACCGCTTCTATCAGGGTGCTGGCCTCCCAGGTGACTCGCACAATGTCGCCGGCCAGCGGCTGGTCATTGGACACCTGCAAATGGAACGCTGTGAACACCGGGGGGCGATCCCCGTCCTGAAGCGAGTCCAAGGCATCGGGGCTGAGGGTCATGACCATGCGCATCTCCTGTCACGTGCTAGCCTGTCTACAGGTACTAATCCCGCCTAGCTGGGACTTTTTCACCACTCCGGCGTTGTGGTTTGCCAGACCCGACCTCGTCCATACAATTGAGAACAGCGCCTCAATACTGACGGGGGCAAAGATGCCGATAAACAATTCAGCGCGTTGTTGTTCCAGGGTGATGGCATACCGAATTGACGCCCGGTCTGTACCGTATCCTTCGATCCGGAAAGCATGAATGCACTGGTCTTCAAACGTAGCTGCGTCCCCTTCACGTCGCTGACCAGCAGCCACCTGTCGCGAACACTCGATTGCCCGCTGGTAGCGGGTTTCACGGAAGCATCGCTATCCTTGGACGAGCTCTCACCCATAACCCCAACAATCATCAGCAGGAGCGGGACAACCACGATTAATGCGATGCGTCCTCTCCGGATCAACTCTGCGGACAAGACTGGCAGCCGCCGCCTCAGTGATGAAACGCGGTTCAAGGCGAGCATCCACGAGGACCTTGGCCGAACCATCAAGACGATCTCGGAGCGCACCGTCGCCGCTGTGCTCAGACCGGCATGGCAGCTGCCCACTTCCAGAATACAACGATAGCGCCCAGCCTCCATCGAAAGCGCGTACTCCCCCCAGTGACCATGCAGGCCAATCGGCGGAAGTGACCGCCCGTCCAGCAGCAGGATAAACAGCCGAATGTTCGCGCCGTTCTCCACATTCCATGCGATGCGAAATGACTCCCCTTCACAAAGCGGACCCTCGATAGCGCGGAATTGCTCAATCCTTGGGATCGTCACCCGGGGCGTGATCAGGGCCTGGGCGAACACCTGACGGCCCCCTCGGATCTCCAGCCGTACCGGCGTTACACCTACCCGGATATCGCGCGATCCGGCACCGGGCAGATTTGACAGCAGCAGCCTCCTGCCATCATACAGATGCGCCGTTTGATCCAAGTACTGGGCCTCCCACGTTACGCGCACGGTATCCCCGGCATGAGGCCGGTCATTGGATACCTGCAACGCAAACGCCGTAAATACCGGGACGCGGTCCGCCTGCCGAAGGGTCCGCAGAGCCTCGCCGCTAAGGGTCCTGGCCATGTTCACCTCCCCTCAATAGTCGGCCTCTATCCGGGTATTACTCCCCAACATCGACAGGGGCCTCACCCGCATCGACCGGAATACAGGCCTCAGGATCGAACTGCAATGGCGGTTCCTTCCGATATTTCCTGGGCACAGCCACCGGTTCGCTGTCCCCCAGGGCCTGGTAGAAGCCACAGTTGGGGCAATCTGGATGTGCCCGCTCGTCGAACAGGCTTTGGTCGGCGCGCTGCCGTTCCCCTGACTGGTAACTGTCTGAAAGCACCGTCGTCAGGGGCCGGAAGCCACAGACCAGGTTGAGCAGTTCCTGTAGCAGCACGGCGGCGTTGGCGAGATTCAAGGGGTACACGGAAGGGGCGGATCCCTCGGCCGCCACGCCATGGATGTAGCCGTGGGCGCGTAAGGCCTCATAGGTGAGGGGATCATGCATGGCCTCCCCCACGGCCTCGGGGTCCAGCAGTTGAAACTGCGTGCATTCCATACAGCTGGTGACGCCGGGCAGGGACACGAACAGCCGCTGCAGGAAATCCACCTGTTGGGCTTGCATCTGCACGACCACGCCGGAATCCAGATAGGGCATCAGGTATTGACTGGCGATCCGGTTGAGTACGTAGCGGGCCGGGTGGTTGTCCACGGCGCCGATCAGGAGGTCGCCTTCGGCCAGGCACTTCAGGGTATCGGGGTGATACAGGCCATTGCCGCAGGTCAAGATTTCAACGCCGGGCATTGCCCGCCGCAGGCGCTCGCCCAGGACATCGACCTTAGGGCGGCCGATATCCGCGATTTCCCCCCCTTGCAAGCGATTCAAGTTGGTCGCTTCGACTTTGTCGTCATCCACCAGAATGAGCCGGCGAAACCCCAGCCGCACCAATCCCTCGCCCAGGACGGAACCGGTGCCCCCGCACCCCACCAGAACGGCAGTCAGCCCTCCCATGGTCCGCTGTTGCTCGGCCGAGACGAAATCGCCCTGCCGATGGAAAAGATCCTCAGGCTGGCGATGCCCGGATGGTTCAGGGACGGACGCATTGTTCGGCCGCAGCACGCGCAGCTGACGTCCGATCACCAACACGCGATCCACCGGCAGGAACGGACACCGTCGGCGGCGATGGTCCACGATCCTAGCCGCCAAGGTGGTTTGATCCAAAACGATCGAGAGATTGACGATCCGTTTGCCCAGGTCGGCGTACTGCTCGCCAAAGACGTCCCAGGGCAAGGTCCGCAGACTGCGGTCCTGTACGAGGTCGTCACGGTCATCGATCCCGCTGAACTGGGTCCCGGCCGTGCTAAAGGGGTGATCATGGATGTTGATCAGCACAGAGCAGCCGGACTCCGCAAAGCGGCGCAACACCGCACCCTGAACCTCAGTGTCCAAGGTCACGCCGGCGCGATGCTGACGGACGAAACAGTCGTCATCAAGAAGCAGCGGTTCCTCGGGCGCCACCAGGACGATGGTGCGCTTACCCCGGCGTACTTGCCTGGCAAACAAGAAGGACAGTTGCTCCTTGGACGAACGTTTGTGATGGTTCTGTACAGCCTCAAGTACAGGTTCGGGGATCTTCACTGTTATATGGCCCATGTCGCTTCTCTCTCTTCCTGGGTTCTTGATCAAGACAGCTCGTTGTAGAAACTGTCGAGAAACTTCCAAATGTTATCGCCGGAGCGCAGATTCCTTGCGTTGTACTGCCAGGTGTTGCCCTGATAGTGGTAGCAAATCCACGCCCACCCATCGATCTGTTCCGCATCACTGATCGCGGCACTGCCGAAGGTGTGTCCGAACAATCGCTCCAACTGACCGATGAGAGCACTGTTGCCGTTCTTCTTCACATGCATGCCCACGGGAGGACGCCCGGGATAGCCCGTGGTCACAAGCAGCAGGTCAATGTGATCCGGGCGATACTGGTTGGGCAGGGGAAAATTGCGCACGACCAGGTATTCGCCGCCCGGATGCACGCTGACTTGCCGGCGCTCACCGTTGGTCGGAGGATCGAATTCCACCGTAAGCATCCGCTGCAAATTGGCGGCATCGGCGTTCAAGAGCGCCTGCTTGTCGTGGGCGCGGATCATCCCGGTCAGATTCTTTGTAAAGCTATCGGGCACGGGCGCCTGAGTGAATTCGCTCTTGGGGATAATCCGCCCGTCCCCGGTGGAGACACTCTGAACATCGTTTGGCACCACATGTGCCAGGGTGCTGCGCGGGTCGACGTAGGTGACGTCGCCGTCGATCGTGACGGGTTTTCGATTGGTCATGGTGTGTTTCTCCAATTGCGCTTAATGAGAACGGGGCTACTCGATCCCTCGTGTGGGGCGCTGCGGTTTAGCCGCTTCCTCCCCCTTCAATCCTCTAATCTCCAACAGCACGGATTTTTTCACCCGACACCGCGACTTCAGACGCTTGAGAATCCACGCCTTCGGTATTGGACCTGCTCGGGAGGGCCATCAGGATGGTTGCCACGCACGCAAACCCCAGACCCACGATCTGGACCGGCGAGAGCTTCTCACCGAAGGCCACAATGCCAATCATCGCCATCGCGATGATGTAGAGCGCCGAAGTCAACGCCATGGTCATGCCGATGCCAGCGGCTTTCAGTAAGGGAATCGCGATAGAGGCCCCCAGTGCGCTGGCCGCAATGCTGATGGCAAAATCAGTCGGTAGACCCGTTTCCGAGTACCGTTTCAAGAAAGTGCCGCCAACAATCCATGTCGAGGCGTACAAGCCCACCAACGGCAAGTGATGGAAAACATTTTGACTGGGAGCATCCATCGACTTTTTCCTCTGTTTTTCCCGGCATGATCCGTTCTCGGAGACATGCCGGACTTTTTTCTGTGCCGGTGCGTGCCCGCCACTGCCTGGGATTCAAGTACTGAACCCTTACCTCACCTAATCTCCAGGGCCAAAGAAAATTTCACTTGGCGTTTCATAAAAACTAGAAATGAATTATTTTCTTGACAAAAATCGACGATTTATGGGAAAAGAAATGAGGGCTTAGCGATCAAGGAGGATCGACCAATGGAAAACGAGATCAAGAATAAGAACGACGAAACCTTGCGAGAGCTGATGATCGAGGCTTTCGAAATGTTGGAGGTGGACGATGCCGAGGTGGTAGAGATGCCTCCGATTCAGCGCAGCGAGGCGGAACGGGCTGCTCTGGAGGAGGATTTTTTCGCCCGTTTACGTGCCAAGGGTATCGAGAGCGTGGAACGGCCGGTCGAAGAGTATTTCTACCCGGATGGCGAGGCGCCACCTCTGCCAGCCGAACAGCTAGCCGCGATCAAAGATGCGTTGCGTACCCATGCTGAATCCTTGAAGCAACGGCCTCAAACGCTTCCCGTAGTCGATCTCGATGACGGCCCTTAATCTCGAAACGATGGCAAAGAAATGTTACGCGCTTGGCGGATGAACGTTTCGATCTCCGGTAGCTCGATCTGTTGCGGCGGGTTCTGGATGAAATCGGCTTCTCACATCAACGAACTCGCATTGTTGAAGAAATGCTCAATCATAGCCAGTTGCCCATGAGAATGAAGGGCCCCCAGTAATAAGGATGGGCGCAAGGCCGCTCGGGATCCAAGACGTCGGTCTCAGCCTGTTTCTCGTTGTCATCAGCAAGGGTCACGACCCGGGCGCGAGGGCCGGCGGCTACAGCGCAGGTTTGGCTCTGGCCCGTAATGAAGGTGAGCTGAGCTCGTTGCAGGGCCTCGGCCTTGGTGACCCCCTCTTCCTCGCGCACCCGGTAGAAGTGCTGCATGAGTTCGCCGGTACTTTCATCGACAACCGGCCAAAGCGTCGCAAGCACGCCCTTCGCCCCCATGCGGCGCACCAACATTCCGAGACCGTCGATCTCCTTCCCTTGGGCGTTTCGACCTCCGATGGCGGTTTCGCATGCCGAGAGAGTAACCAAGTCTACGCCGGAAAACGTGAAGCCGCCCGTTCGTAACGTACCCAGATCCAGCTCGCTGCCATCTCCAAGCAGCAGGAACGAATCCCGTTCGGTACCAGGCCGAAAGCGGAAATGACTGGCCAAGTGGACGACTGGAAGGTCCTCATCGAGACGTTGGCGAAGCGTCTGGGCGGTGAAAGCGCCATCCAGATGCGCAAAACCATTGAGCACGCCAAACTCATCCTCCTCACCCTCGCGCACGATTCGATCGATCTCGGTAACGACTGCGGGAAGGGCACTAAAACCCGGATGAGCGCGGCTTACACCGAAGCCGGCCGCCCGCCATTGCGTTGAAGGACGCAAGAGCAATTGTTCGCTCTCGGTCTCGCTAAAGGGGGCAACGGTGGTCCGTTCGATCAAGTAGCGCTGGCCGTCGTGCAGTGCGGCCATCGGCAGGTAGCGCAACACGCCATCGAGAGAAAACAACAAGCGCTGCGGCTGGTTGGCTTCGATCAGGTCGGCAGCGGGACCTAGGAGAATAGCATAGAGCGCCTGCGCTAACGGTTTCGGATCGAGGTGGGGTTGTTGCAAACGCCGGTAGTAGTCCACCACCAGACGATTGAGCGCCTCGGCCGAAATAGCATGACTGCGCTGCGTGACGTTCGTGGGTGTAGTCACGAGGATACGCACTTGATCTTTTAGTACCAGGTACTGAAGCAGCATTGCCTGATCGAACTTGGCGATCAACGCGCGACGATCGACTCCCATTCGTTGGTGCTGCTGCGCCAAGCGTTTTTGCTCTTCGGCCTCAATCCCCTCGAAAGCCGTGCGTATCGCATTGAATGTGGATGTAAAACGTTTGCCGAGCGATTCCAGCTCTGTTTCCAATTCGTCCACGCGATGCTGTTCGGATTCGGTGCGGACGCTCGGATGGATCCGCCGCAAAGCTTCCTGTTCGTCATAAACCATTTTCATGGAAATGACGACTTCCTCCAAGGAGTCGAATTGCCGTTGCTCGAAGTCATCCAAGGCGATCGCCTCAAGTTGGGCAGAAGCCTCCTCGGACTTGCGCGTGAACTCCAGGTACTCGGCGGACTTCAGCATTTCGAGAACCTGCTGTGCCTCCGGCAGGCGACCCTCAGCGACGAGGAGATCGGCCAAGTGTTTGTAGGAACCCTCCTTGGTCTTTAGGAAGGTCTCTTGGACGGTCTTCCCGACATTCGCAAGATTCTGTCGCACGGTTTGGAGGGTGTTGACGGCTTGCTTGCCGAAAAAGATGGCGATGGGGCGTTGGTCCTGGGTTGCGTAGAACTCAGAGAGATTGCTCTGGACGCTCCAAAGGATCTCCGGATTCCCGCCCCCCGCAGCACTCCGCAGGGCTTGTTGGTAGAGGGGCTCGGCCTCAATGTAACGCTCGGCGGCCATGAACAATGACGCCAGATTGTTGAGACTGAACGCAATGTCGGGATGACCCCCGGGTAAAGCAACCCTACGGATAGTCAAAGCCTTATAGAAGAGACGCTCCGCCTCCGTATAGCGACCTGTGGTCTTTAGCAAGAGCGCCAAACCGTTGAGGCCTCCCGCAATAAAGGGATGGTTCTCGGGCAGGGCGGTTTCATAAATTGCCAGCGCCTCGCGGTAGAGGGGTTCGGCCTCGGCGTAACGGCCGGTGATCTGGAGCACTACCGCTAGGTTGTGGAGGCTCGTGGCGATGTCGGGATGACCCTCGGGCAGGGTGGCTTGGCGGATCGCCAGTGCCTTACGGTAGAGAGGCTCGGCCTTGGCGTAGCGACCGGTGGTATGGAGCAATCCAGCCAAGCTGTTGAGGACTATGGCGATACGGGAATGACCTTTGGGCAAAGCAGCTTGGCGGATCGCCAATGCCTCGCGGTAAAGAGGCTCGGCCTCGTCGTAGCGGCCAGTAGCCTCGAGCAAACCCGCCAGATTGTTGAGGCTGGCCGAAATATTGATATGACCCTCCGGCAGAACGGCCCTATCGATGGCCAACGCTTCGCGGTAGAAGGACTCGGCCCCGGAAAATCGCCCGGTTCTCTGAAGCAGTCCTGCAAGGCTGTTGAGGGCGATCGCAATACGGGGATGGTTGTCAGGGAGGGCGGCCTTAAAGATATCCAACGCCTCGCGGAAAAGTCGTCCTGCCTCGGCGTAGCGACCGGTGGCATGGAGAAATTCCGCAAGGTTCGTGATACTGGTGGCTATATCGATATGGCCCGGGGGCAAAGCGACTTTGAGGATGGCCAGCGCCTCGCGGTAAAGAGGCTCGGCCTCGTCGTAGCGGCCAGTAGCCTCGAGCAAACCCGCCAAGTTGTTGAGGCCAACGGCGATATCGGGATGACTTTCGGGCAAAGTGGCCTTGTAGATGTCCAATGCCTCACTGTATAGGCGCTCGGCCTCAGAGTAGTGGTCAACAGCCTCGAGCAATGCCGCCAGGTTGTTGAGGCTCGTTGCAATGTGGGGATGCCCCTCGGGCAGGTTTGCCTGGTTGATAACCAGCGTCTCGCGGAAAAAAGACTCGGCCTCACCGTAACGACCGGCGAGATAGTACAATTGCGCCAGGTTGTTGACGCCAATAGCGATTTCGGGGTGACCCTCGGGCAGGGCGGCCTTGTAGATGGTCAATGCCTCGCGGTAGAGTGGTTCGGCCTCCACGTAACGGCCAGTGCCCTCTAGAAGCCTCGCCAGATTTGTGAGGTTGGTGGCAATATCAGGGTGGCTCTCAGGTAGAGTGCCCTTATTGATAGCCAACGCCCTGCGGTATAGAGGCTCGGCTTCAGCGTAACGGCTGGTGGTCTCGAGCAAGAGCGCAAGATTATTGAGGATTGCGGCGATCTCGGGGTGATCTTCAGGCAACGCGGCCTTTTCGATCGCCAGCGCCTCGCGGTAGTAAAGCTCTGCCTCATCATAGCGACCAGTGTTCTGGAGCAATTGCGCCAAGCTGTGTAGACTTCGCGCAATTGCAACTTTCGACTGCTCGTAGCCCAATACCTCCGCAGCTGCGGCCAAAGCCTGCTCCGTCTGGAGATCGCTCTCTTTTAGCCTACCTTCCGCAACCAGATGCAATGCCACCTGATAGAGCTTTATCGCTTCCTGCCAATCCCGGTAGGAAGCGACAAACCAAGCCCGGTTCTTCCGCGCCGCTTCTGGTTGCCAATTTCGCTCGATAAAAAGATCGAAGTCCGCTAGTGGCCCAGCCTTCAGTGTTGTCTCGTCGGGAATCAAGGGCAGCGACCGCCGATACCATGCACTGGCGGTATCGGTATCGCCCTGCAACAAATAGGTGTGCCCGAGATTCACTGCCCAGGCATAGACCTTAGGATTCAAGGCATACGCTTGCCGCGTGACCGTTTGCGCCTCGGTAAAACGTCCCATCAGGATGAGAAACCACCCCCGGACTCCGTAAGGCTCGACAAACATCGGTACCAACCGGCTAACCTGCCTATAGTCGGCGATCGCCTCTTCATACCGTTCAAGTTGCACATAGAGCCCGGCACGCTGCCAATAGATGCCGCTATCGTCTGGAAACCGCTCTATGGCTTTTGTCAGGACCTCCAGTGCTTGTTCGTGTTCGCCGGCATGCGATAACCATGTCGCTTGCTTGCGCGACGACGCTGCCGAAGATAATGAATCCAGCGGCGCAATTCTCCGCAATGAGTTGGTTTCGGACGCCGAACTTGCCTTCGGAGTCTCCTCTCCCATGACGGGCGTCACGAGCAATGCCCACAAGCTGAGCCCAATCGCCAGACCCATCATTACTATT
The DNA here is from genome assembly GCA_020445565.1 of Chromatiales bacterium. Lineage (GTDB taxonomy): Bacteria > Pseudomonadota > Gammaproteobacteria > JAGRCI01 > JAGRCI01 > JAGRGI01. Next base: position 3,194 of record JAGRGI010000189.1, on the reverse strand, counting down.
ACCTCCTTCTGAACAGCCAATTCAGAGCAATTTCCGACAGGTGGCGAATCACTGCTATCCTCGGCGAACTTCCCGACATCCAGTAGCCGCTCCACCCCCTTTTCCCCAAGCTCACTCTATCTCCCCGACTACATCCCATCCGTCAAAACTGCCTCGCCTTCAACCCGAAACGAGAACACCTCCAATCCCCAACTCCCGCTGCGCACACCGGCACCACCGCGTGTGCCATGGATTGCCGAACTCAGGAGGGACTCCAAGGGGTTAAGCGGCCTGGCGCCCGTCTCCGTCGTCCCGCGCTGAACCAACTCGTAGCTCGATTGTGTAATCAAGGAAGGGTTGATCGGGTCCCGAGTGACCAGGAGCAAAATCGACTCTTCGCCGGGATGATCCAGTAACAGCATGGTTTTCCCTTGATCGAGATCGACCCGCTCTCCCCTCTCGAGCAAGGCCCGGTCCAGAGGCCCACCATCATCGTTGGGAAAGATCACCCGTATTCCACCCTGCGAATCAATGTTGAACAAGTACACGTACTTTTTGAAACTGGGGTTGCGCAGCTCGAAGCTAATCAGGTCACCTGGCTGCCATTTCCTTTTCATCAAGGTGCCGATCCCTAGTGTACCCGGCCGGCGCCGATAGCGTCGTTCGTCGATGCCAATGCAGTCAAGCTGGTGGGTATCGCAGGCATCGTAGGTAATCAGGGAGAGCTGCATTCGCTTGGGTGTGCTGCTTTCCGCAGCCAGGCGGGTAATCTCGCGCAGGCGTCGATAGCGCCTCAGGTTGCGCTCCAAGGCGGCCAATCCGGGTTTGCTCAATGGGGCCGTCATGTACCGGTGGAGCAACTGCTCGCTTGGGTTGAGCACCCAAAGCTCGGGAGCGGCTTTCGGGTCTGCCTCGGAAAAGGTGGCGCGAGCGGCAGGACTGATGGGATCGAGAAACTCACCTCCGGTACGATTGGGACGCAATAGAGTGAAGACCAAGTCTGCATCTCGCTGTCGGTCGGTGATGGTGAAGACTGGCGCCAAGCCCTCAGCGAAGGCGCGCACGGAGGACATCAACGGTTGGTCCGCAGGAGAAAGTGGCGAAAGCAGATAGACCCGCAGCGGGCCGGTGGTGTAGGCGTGCTCCATCTCCACCAAGAAGTCGCCGACGCTCGGCGTACCCTTCTCGATAATCGCCTTGCTCCAAGCCGAATCGGTGTGCACGATACGCACACCAACCGACCGCTCGGCATCAGTATTCCCATAGCGTGAACCCTGGGTCACGCCGGAGAGACGCCCGGCACCCAAAGTCACGTGTCCTGTATCGGTATCTACGTCCTTCACCAGGATGCCAGTAACAGCCTTCAGCTTGCCACCCACCAAGGGGCGGTTCGCCTGGTGGCCAGTGAGCTGCGGATGCTGCTTGTGCAGATGGCTGTGTTCGACGCCGAGCTTGGCGCGTTCGAAAATCTGGTACCAAGTATCCCCGGGTCCTGCCTGCTGCAAGGCACGCGCCCAGTGCCAAGTGAACAGTCCATGGGGCCGTCCTTGCTCGTCCTCCCCCCCCTCCACCGCCTGCTCATCGTCCTGGGCGGCTGCGACCAAAACGGCATTGGGAAAGGTATGGCGTTCAAATCGAGTTTCACGCAATGGATGGTGCTGCGCGTCGGCCGGTGGTGCAGCACGGGCCACCAAGGCCTCACCGCGGGTATTGGTAGCGGAATGACAGGTATCGGCAACATAGATCAGCTCGCCAGCGCGCTCGGCGATGGGGGCGAGCCATTGGTTGAGCTCGTCGTCGAGAATGTCGAAGCGATTGAGATCGTCGGCCGCGCCTGCGCTGCTACGCGCGCCGTGGCTAACCCAGGTCTGGTCCAGTCCGGTTCGCCACTCGTCGTCGTTGGCATCACGCTGGAAAGAGCCGTGGCCCGAGTAGTGGATGTAGACGAAATCGCCGGGGACGATCCGTTCCGCAAGCCGCACGAGCGCCTGTTGGATGCCCCGATGTGTGGCCTGACCATCAAGCAATACTTGGATGTTCTCAGCCGGAATCTCGAAGCGGACCTGCAGCACCTGCTGCATGATCCGGACGTCCTCGCGTGCCCCAGGTAGGTCGGGCAGGCCACTCGGGCGGTACTCCCCGATGCCGATCAGCAAGGCATGTCGTGCAGCCAAGATCGATGGCGCGATCAGCAGCAAGACGATTGCCGCGCTCCATAGAAGGCTTAGGCGAGCTAACGGGGTGCGATGGAGTGTCATCTTGCTCTTGCTCATAGGGCCGAACGCGAATAACGCTTTCCAGATCTAGGCTTTCCGAGATCCGATTGCTCCGGTAGCTGTGCCGATTGCGTGTGCGGCATGCAACGAAGAGGACTCTGTTGGAAGCCGATCAGTCGTTACCCACAGACGGATGGAAGGATAGGTCCATCAGTTCCCCAACCAAGTCGCAGTAGCTGAGCGGCTCCGACGAGAGAATGTACTCATCGGCCAAGGCGGTTTGAACCTTTCGACAATAAGCTCCAGTGCAATCGAGCTTAGAGAACTGGTCGCGGAAATCCTTTAGAAGGCCATCCTGACGTGACCAAAAGGCAGGGCTTGGTACCTCGTCCGTCCGCGCGTGATGGGCGCACGTTGACTGCAGGAGCAGCGTCCACTCACCCAGTTGCTCCAGCACCTCTTGGCGATCCGCACAAGCACTTTGGTCGCCGACACATGGAGACGCTGTGGCGGGAAGCTCCTGCAACTGTTCTTGCACCGGGGCAGGCCAAGTGCCGATCGCAGAAACCCGAGAGGACAAACCGGCCAGAAAGGCGCTGCGCTCGGGGTCGGTTCGGGGATCAGAGATTGAACTACCTCGAGAAGTCCGCGGCAGACGCCAACCCCATTGCTGGGCGGGCGACCATCCCTGTTGGGCCCAGAGTTCGTACTCTCGATCCAGGGCCCGGGTCGTCGGATCCTCCAGAAGGGGCGGCACTATGATCACTGCCAATAGCAGCGTCGCCGTTGCGGCCACCAACCCACCTGCGGGGAACAGCGGGATCGTGAGCAGGATCTTCCACCACCGGCGCAGAGGTTTTTCAATGGTCGATTTGGGGAGAGGAGCGCTTGGAGTAGGCGCAATCTTCTCCTTGGGTGTCTCCCGTAGTTCATCGATTGGTCCAGGCCTTTGCTTCAAGGATTTAGCCCGGGTGCGCAACGCATCTTTGATCGCGGCTA
>JAGRGI010000188.1 GCA_020445565.1 Chromatiales bacterium | reverse complement strand
GGAAAAGGTTCGGCCAGAACTTCCTGCACGATCCGGCCATCATCGCGCGCATCGTCAATGCCATCGGCCCCAAGCCCGGTGAACGCCTGGTAGAGATCGGTCCCGGCCAGGGCGCGATCACCTGGCCCTTGCTGGAGCGGGCGGGCAGTCTGGAGGTGGTGGAGCTGGATAGAGATCTGGTCGCCGCCTTGCAACAGCAGACGCCAGCCGGGGCGCACTTGTCCATTCATTCCGCCGACGCCCTGCGCTTCGATTTTCGTGCCCTGGCCAGACCCGGAGAGCGGCTGCGAGTGGTGGGCAATCTGCCCTATAACATCTCCACACCATTGCTGTTCCACCTGTTGGAACAGTCGGAAGTCATTGAGGATATGTTCTTTCTGTTGCAGAAGGAGGTGGTGGATCGCATCACCGCCACGCCCGGCAACAAGAGCTGGGGACGCCTGGGGGTGATGGTGCAGTATCACTGCGCGGCGCAGCGTCTGTTCGGCGTCGGACCCGGTGCTTTTTACCCGCCGCCAAAGGTCGATTCCGCCGTGCTCCACCTGGCTCCCTACCGCACGCCACCGGTGGACGTGGGAGACTATCGCGTATTCAGCCAACTGGTGGCACAGGCATTCACCCTGCGTCGCAAGACCCTGCGCAACGCTGCCAGAAACTTTCTCACTGCCGACGCCATGGCCGATCTGGGCATCGACCCTCAACGCCGCGCCGAGACCCTGTCGCTGGAAGAATTTGCCCGGTTGAGCCGGGCGGCAGAGATCAAGATGGGCGAGCCGCCATCATCTCCTTGACGGTCATGGCCACCCGCAGCGCCTCCAGGGCGACATGGCCGTCCACCAGGGGCGGTTCGCCGCTGTTGACCGAGTGGATGAAGGCGGCCAGCTCGGCGTCCAGGGGCTGCTGGGCGTCGACGGCCAGGTTCTCCTTGACGATCTCCGGCCATTCACCGTCTTCTGCGGCGGGTACGGCGCGCATCACCTCCACCTGCTGATCGACGAAATTCAACGCCTCATAGCAATGCTTCTCGAACACCCGCACCCGGCGGAAGCGTTTTTCCGATACCCGGCTGGCGGTGAGATTGGCGGCCGCGCCGTTGGCGAATTCCAGGCGGGCGTTGGCGATGTCCACGTGGTGAGTCAGTACCGGCAGACCGATGGCCTGTACCGAAACCACCTCGGATTTCACCAGCGATAGCACGATGTCGATGTCGTGGATCATCAGGTCGGTGACCACATCCACGTCGGTGGCGCGGGCCACGAAGGGACTCATGCGATGGGCCTCGATGAAACGCGGGTCACGCACGCGCTCGGACAGGGCCTTGACACCGGCATTGAAACGCTCCAGATGGCCCACCTGAAATATCACCCCCGCCTCCCTGGCCCGCTCCACCAGATGCAGGGATTCGTCGTAGCTGGGAGCGATGGGCTTTTCCATCAGCATGTGGACGCCACGGTCCAGAAAGGGCGCCGCCACTGTCCCGTGCAGGCTGGTTGGCACCACGATGCTCACGGCCTGCACCCGGTCCAGGATCGGATCGATCGAGGTGAATGCCTCGCACTCGCATTCCTTGGCCACCGCCTCGGCCACACTGGCGTCGGTGTCCACCACCGCCACCAGATCCACCTGGGGCATGGAATGGTAAATGCGCGCGTGAATACGGCCCAGGTAGCCGACGCCAATCACCGCAACGGGTATTTTCTGAGTCATCGATATTCGTCCTTCGGATTCGCCGCCGGCACTCCTATCGCACGGGAAAATGCCACACGGCAAGGAAACCAGACATAGGAAAAAAGTAGCAGATACCCATCTGTCAGGCGGTGCTATGCTGACCTGAGCACCACCGTCGGAGACCGATCATGAGCAACTGCGCCTACCGCCATGTACTCTACGCCACGGATCTGCTGGAAGGTACCGATGCCATCGGTGCGCGAGCCCGGGAGATGGCCGACCACTACCAGGCACGCCTAAGCCTGCTTTATGTTTTGGAGCACATGCCGGTGGATCTGGATGACGGTTTCCTTCCCGGCGTCGGTGGACTGGCGGACGAGGAACGGTTGCAGCAGGCCGAGAGCGCCATCGCCGATCTGGGCGAGCGCCTGGGCGTTACCGTAGACCAGCGCAGCATCGCCATCGGCTCCACCAAGGCGGAAATCATACGCTTTTGCGAGGAACAGGCTGTAGACCTGTTGGTGATGGGCAGTCATAGCCGCCACGGCCTTTCCGTGCTGCTGGGGTCCACCGCCAAGTCGGTGATGTCCAACGTACCCTGCGACGTGCTGGCGGTACGCATACCGGAATGAAAAACCCGCGCCGAAGCGCGGGTCTTTGAGGGCTTTACGTCACTGAGATCGCCTCAGATCCGTTCTTCCGCGAAGGCGACCACCTTGCTCTGCTTGAGCTCATCGGGGATGCCCTGCATCTTCTTCTGCGGCGGGAGCAGCAGATCGTAGTGCAGTTGCGCCCGCACGGCGGCGACCCCCTGCTTGGGAATGCGATACTCCAGGGTGCGCTCCTCATGGGGTTTCAGACGTGAATCCGGACCTAGCTTCTTGGCCTTGGGCGGCGGCGCGGGCTTGTCCTCGTCATCCAGCAGACGCAGCATCATGATGGACTTGGGATCTTCCATCATTGGGTGTTTCTGGTAATTGCGCCACACGGTTGCCCCAACCGCATTCAGACCGGTGACCTCCACGTACAGGTTGCGGAACGGCGCACCGGTGGGGGCATTGTGAGGCAAGGTGTTCTTGAGGGTGACCTTCGCCACCACGTCATCGCCATCCGTCTCGGCAGCCATGGTCATTACCACCGCCCGTTCCACCATGGCCTGTACATGTCCACCGGCCATGCTGTGATCGGCAAAACCGTTATTGACCGGCATGTGGCACTGCTGGCAGTTATAGGCACCGGCATCCTTGAACTCCGCACCGGTCATACACAGGGGTACGCCGTGGGAGTTATTGCGTTGGTCATGACAGCCCATGCAGGCATCCGATGAGCGCATGACTTGGGCGTTGCCCTCGAGCGGATAGGGGTGAAAACCACCCTGAGGCCCCTGCCCCATGGGTGGATTGTCTATCGCCGCCTGGCGATCGCGCCGATCCGGAGGAACGGCAATGGCCGGCGGCTGCGGCATGGTCGGAACCGGCATCGCCGCCATAGGGCCAAGGTCGCGGCCGCTGGGGCCCTGCAACTGATTGGCGAATTCATAGGCATCCACGCCCAGGCGCAACTTGCCATCCCCGGTATGAACGCCCTTCAGTGCCTTGAAGCTATGACAAGTCACACAGGTGACGCCGGCGTTGTAGCGCGGCAGGGCATCCAGTTTGGTTTTGCCATCCAGGGCCGCCATGGGTGCATGACATTTCAAACAGATCGGGTATTTGCCCTTTTTGGTCCGCACACCTTCTTCGGTAGGATCGCCGATGACGCTTTTGTACATGGCGGCGTGGATGGGATCCTTGAGAGCACTGCTGTTGGCGTGCATGGAACCCTTCCATTGATCGTAGATCTCCCTATGGCAGCCGGCGCAGGCCTCCGGCGTGAGCTGTTGCAATTGTGGGTTGATGGGATTGACCATGGACGGCTGCATGCCTTGGTATACCTGGCTCGGCTGCAAATCAACGGCAGCCGAGAGGGAAGGCAGCAATACCGCCCCCAGACACAGAGCCTTGCCAAGCCCGCGCAGCGAAAAACTGGCTAGATGCATTCGATCTCCTCCGATCGACCTGCTCGTCGACACCCCCGGTTCAAACAAAGCCGCAAAGAAACGACTCAAACAAGGGAAGTCAAGGCAAGTCGGCGTTGTTAGTTTTTTTCGGCGAGCGGGACGAAGCGTCCACCCGCTTGCGGGAGGATAGCCAACGCGAGGAGATTGGCCATTAAAACAGATTAATAAAACATTGTTGCCGGCCTTGCCGCACTATGCTCACAGATACACCCGACACGTTTTCAAGCGGCGTTCGATCTCACGCTCAAGGGCATTGAAGCGCGCTCCGTCCACCCCGCCCAGATCCCGCTCCAGTCGGGCCTCCGACAGTCCCTCCGGTAAACGACCGATATCCGGGATCACATCGCTCTCGCTACGCAGGCCCCCCGCCTGCTTCTGTAGGCGCAGCGCCTGCCTGGCGTCCTCCGTCGCCAGCCGACCCAGCAAATTGCCAGCGCGGTCCGCGGCCAGATCGGCGAAACTGAAACCACTGCCACCGCGGGAATCATTCATTTCCTTGCCGAATCCCGCCACGTCCGCCAGCAGCGATCCGGCGTGGGCCGCGATAGCAGCGGATATACCGAAATGCTGCGCCAGATCGCGCCGGCCGTGCAGAGTCAGGCGCATCTTCGGCAACCGGGGTTGCTTGACGACCAACGCCGTAAATCCCAACTCTCTGGCCGGGTTGCCGCCCACCAGATAAACCCCCAACACGGTCAACAGGGAACGATTCTCCGCCACCGGATCGTCCGACAACCGGGTACGTCCCTGCGCATGCAGGAACATGCCTTTCAGCACGCCCGACAGCGACTGGCTGGTCAAAGGCGGAACCTTGCGGGTCAAACGGTTCAAAACGGCATAGTAATCCGCTAGGCGTGCCTTTTCCTGGTCGCTCGTCAGCCATTGACCGCCCGCCTCGCGCAGATTGCGAGGCAGTTCCGCATCCACTTCCAGACGTCCCGGCAGCATTCGAACCTGATCGTTGAAAGTGGCCAAGGGGAAATCTCCCGCCCGATCCATGACGAACAACTTGAGCAGCGAGTCCATCGGCTTGAACAGCCACGTTGGTAGCTCAACCTCGCCCAAACGAACGCCCACCAGCGTTGGAAAGTCCGCACTTTGCTCCAGGCGGATGCCGAAATTGAGATAGGCGGCGGGTGGCTTTCCGGGCAAAGGCTGTGTGAACCTCAGCTCCATCTCACCCGGTTGTACACTCGAACGCACGCGCAAGCGCGATCGCCCCTCCAGGCCCTGCTGTAACAGCAGGTCGAGTTCCCGTTGCGTAATAACGAGGTCCTGATCCTTATCGACCCGCCGGAAGTCCTTGATGCGTTCCTTGATCCTGTTCAAATCATCCCGTGTGGCCGGCACCGTAATACGGATATCGGCCTGCTCACTGTAGGCCAGAATGGCGGCGGTAGCGGGCAGACCGACCAGGGTGATGAGAAAAAGACGGAGGAGGAATCTCAAGGTAACGGATTTGGCACAGTGGATTTCAGACGGTTGCGCCGACAATGGGCCGGGTCACGTTGAGGCCGGAGCTGCTCGCCCCGACCTGCTCTATGAACCCTCAGGAGCCGCCCGCCTTGTTCAGCTCCAACTGCAAGCGACTGGCGGGCAGATAGCCGGGAATGATTCGCCCGGTATCCGTAATCATGGTGGGTGTACCGGTGACCCCCATCAAACGGCCCAGCACCCACTGGTCCTGCACCGGGTTGTCGCAGCTCTTGGCCTCGACCTTTTCACCGTTCTTGGAACGGGTCAGGGCATCTGCGCGATCGTCGGAACACCAGACATCCACCAACTTCTGGTAGGCATCCGATCCGGGGCCGGCCCTAGGATAGGCCAGATAGCGCACAGCAATCCCTAAGTCGTTGTAACTCTTAATCTCCCGATGCAGCTTGCGGCAATAGCCGCAATCGATATCGGTGAACACAGTGATGGTGTGCTTCGGGTCCTTCGGACCGTACACCACCATATTCTCCTCGCCCTGGGCATCGATGGCCGACAGGCGGGCTGCATCTTCGCGAGACTCGGTGAGGTTCTGGCGCGTATCCAGGTCGATGAGATTTCCGCTGATGACGTACTTGGCATCCTCACTCACATACAACACCTGCGGCCCCAGCACCAGTTCGTAGAGACCTTGTACCGGGCTTGCAGCCACCTGCCCCTCGGCCAGGTCGGGGTGCAGCTTGGCCAGTTTTTCCTTGAAGGCGGCCAAATCGTCGGCCAGCAGCGAAAACGGGGCCAGCAGGGCCAGAATCAGGGCCAAGGCCCGTGGAATGCGTCGCATCATCTACCTCTTCGGCGTCTTGCGCCGGTTCAATCTCTAAAGTTGTTGAATTGCAAAGGCAAGCCATAGTCCTTTTCGCGCAGCAGGGCGATTACCTGTTGCAGGTCGTCGCGCTTCTTTCCGGTCACCCGCAACTGTTCGCCCTGCACGGCGGCCTGAACCTTGATTTTGCTCGCCTTGATGTCTTTGACCATCTGCTTCGACAAGCTGCCGTCGATACCCTGCCGGAGAGTCAGCTTCTGGCGTGCGGCATTGAGGCTGACCTCGGGTTCGGCCGCCTCGATGCAGGCAATGTCGATGCTGCGCTTGGTCAGGCGCATATCGAGGATGTCGCGCATCTGCTGCAACTGAAAATCGTTTTGGCCATGCAGAGTCAGCACCGCCTCGGCTTGTTCGACGCGGGCATCGGTACCCTTGAAATCGAAACGGTTGCCGATCTCCCGGTTGGTCTGATCCACCGCATTGCGCACCTCTTGCAGGTCCACTTCGGACACCACATCGAAACTCGGCATTCATCCCCCTTTTGGCTACCGGCGGTTTCGACCGCGCGGCGGGCCAGTTGTTCAGTCAAACGCTCCTCCACCGGGTATTCCACATTTCTGGAAGAATCCGGGAGGCGATTTGCGATTGTGTCGGATGGTCGGATGGCAGGCAAGGGTACGGTCTGGCTCCTCGTTGAGGAAATGCCTCACAACCCGAACAACGGCTGTGTCCGAGCAGTTCACCTCCCCGTGACTGGATTCCCGCCAAGCCTTGGCGGAATAACATCGTTGTCAGCAATTCACAATGCAGTGGTTAAGAATGGAACGGCGGTTACAGCCCCCTCAAGAAACCGAGAAGAACGTTCTTTTTCTCGGTACCAGGTAGCTCGCCTGCCAGCGATACTCGCTTTCCATCGCGGACAAAAGCTCAGCCCATCGCGCCAGCCACGCGGTTTGGTCGAACTCGGCTTCGAACAAGGCCCTGGCGCGCTCACCCATGGCGTGACGGTTGTCAGCGTTGCCTGCCCACTCCTTCAGGGTTTCTGCCAGGGCCCTGCCCTCCCCCGGCGCTATTGTCTTACCGCATGCGTGCCCGGCCAGCAGGTGAGCGGCTTCCGCTTGCGGATCGCCGAGATAGATCACCGGCCGTCCAACCGCCAGCGCCCCGGCCAGTTTGCTGGGAGACATCAACCCCTCCAGCGGGGGTTGCAGGGAGACCAGATGGACATCTGCCACCGCCAGGGTATCGGGCAAGCGCTCCCGTGGCTGGAAGGGTTGCATGAGAACGTTCTCCAGTCTCTGGGCCGAAATGGCTTGGGCAAGTCGCTCAAAGCCACTGCCGTGCCCGATCACCACAATACGGATGGTCTGCTGGTCTCGCAGACGGATCGCGGCATCCAGCAACGTTTCCCAATCATGTCCCCGGCCCAGATTACCCGAGTAGGCGAACACAACCTTGTTTTCCAGCCCCCACTCGCGACGCAGGTCGGGCTTGTCCGGCGGAATCGGCCGCAGAGCGTCACCGTCCGCCCAGTTGCGAATCAGCATGATTCGCTGACCCGGAATTCCCAAGGAAACCAGGCGTTCAGCCATGGCGGCACTGATCGCCACATGGCGGTCGGCCTGCATGAGCGCCCGGTCACGTATTGCCTGCAATACCCGGTAGGATCGCCCCCTGACCAACGGCACGTGCAAGGCCCGGGCGATCTCCGGAAACAGATCATGCATCCAAGTGAGCAGGATCGCTTTGTGCCGCCGGGCGAGCCGCGCACAGGGAACCACCGACATGGGCGGATCGGTCATCGCCACCAGCAGGTCGCCGGGCTCCAGACAGTTGTCCAGATAGCGGTAGGCGGAGAATAGGAAACGTGGGTAGAACAGTGCCCTGGACAGCAGGGAGTTGGAGACCGCCGGAACATCGAGGCGGTGCACCTGCACGCCACGAACGCTTTCCGTCGCCGGCCCGAGGATCTCGCCCTTGAGGTAACTGCGATTGCCGGTCACGACGTGAACATCACACCCCCTCCCGGCGAGGTGAAACGCCAAATCGCTCAAATACTGGCTGGTCGCCGCCTCATCCGGGTAGAAGAAGCGATTGAGGAAGTAAATTGCCATCCGTAAAGCGTAATGCGAAAACTCAGGAACGCCAGGAGCAACTGTCCTCTCCTGCCATCGAGCCGGCCCCTGGAGGCCGACGCATCCCTACTCGCCCTGTTCTTCGTAAATTACCATGCGAAACACATAGGGCGACTGCGGTGTACCCACCACGATTTCTTCTTCCGCATCCAGATGGGTAGTGCCACCCCGATCGCGCCCGCCTATCCAGTCTCCCCCCACACCGGTGCCACAGGCGCTTCCCCTGTCCACCAGACGATAGCGGCCAAACAGCCTGCGTTCGATCTGAAAATGCTCTCGGGAAATATTCAGTCTTACGCCACGATCAAGCAAGTAAAGGTCATTGTTGGGAGCGTGATCGGAACGGCGACGCTCCATGACAACCAGCTCGCCATTGACCGTCTGCGTTCGGCTCTCTCGTCCGACCCGGAATGGGAAATGTTCAATCTCCACTCTCTCAGCACCCATTGCCTGTGCCGCTTCGTCGGTCAAAGCCTCGAAGAAAACCCGTTTCCTCGCCATGATTCTTCGCTTCCCGTAAGTTCGCCACGCTATCTCGAGCGGTTTCTTCTACTTCTATCAACCGCCCCAGGTACTGCATCGGTCAGCGACCCAGGGGGACAAATACTTTAGATGCCGGGCCACTGTCCGGACCCCAGGGTGAATCGCCAACACCGGCCTCGCCGTAACTGTAGCACTCCATTGAAGGGCAAATTGCGGAAACCGCCAATCGGATACGCACCATAGGCCGTATTGAGTGACTGGGGCTTCCGTTCGCCGCAGGCACTGGCGGACAATATTGGAATCGTACTTCCTGCCCGGAACACGATACCCCGTCAGGGGACCGCGGTCATCGCTGGAGCCTCTGCCCTCCAGCCCACATATTTTCCACGGCCGAATGAAACTGGCGGCCAACGGGTACCGAACAACATGAAGGCAATCACGGCAGGAGCGCTCGCTGCGGTGCTGATTCAACCCCTGGTCCTGGCACTTCAGTGGTGTATTGCTCTCGCCATTCGCTGGAGTTTCGGCGGAAAGATTGCCGGGACCGAGTTTCAAACTGTCCCGGATCCCGTCACGCTCGGGGGCTACGTGCTCGTCGTGGCCTCGGTATTCGTGGGTTTCGTGGGAATCCCGGCGTTTCTGACGCTCAAACGGCGCGGAAAACTCGCGTGGGGTTCCGCCCTGGCGGTGGGCTTTCTTGCCGCGGCGGTGCCTTACGGCGTGGTGTTTTTTCCACTATGGCAGGATGTTTCCGGGCAGAACTACGGCGCCAGGTGGCACGGTGAACTGGTGCCGATCGTGGTCGACGGGGTGTATACCCCGCTCGGTTGGTTGCGCTACTTGGAGAGCAGCATCCGTTTCGGCATCCATGGCCTGACCGGTGCCGCCGTATTCTTTCTGGTCTGGCGCAGGCTCAGCAAACCAAGTCCTTGAGGTCCGCCGGCCTCACCAGCCATCTGCGGGTTACCGGGCGTAGAGCTTTGCATCCCTGGAACTGCCAACCATGGCGTTGCGTTTCTCGATGTAGGCATCAAATGCCTGGCTCTGCTCCGGCGTCAACAGCGCCCGGATCTCATTGTCCTCTGCGGCTTTCATGTCGACCATCTTTTGCTGGAGCGTATCGAGTTTCTTTTGCTGTGCCTCCATCAGATCTGTGTCGTTGTCCCGTTTGGCTCGGCTGAACGCACGCCGCTCACGGTTGAACTCACCCCGCACGCCTGCGAATTCCTTACGGTGCCGTGCCTGTATGTCTTTGACCTCCGCAGCCTGTTGCTGACTCAGGCCAAGTGCTTTGTGGAGAGGCGCGTCGGCCTGAGCGACGCCAACGCTGGTCAATAGAACGAGAATCGAAAAGAACCGGATGACTGTTTTCATGGCTACTCCTGAATAGTTGTCTGCGCCAATAGGCGGCGTGGACACCAAAACGTGACTTGCCCAAACAAGTCTCAAGCATAAGGAACATTAAGGACAGCATAGTTCCCAACAAAGAGAGCCAGTCCCCGCGCCATCACTCACCGGAAGGCACCAAATGCGTTCGTCTCGAGATTCAAGTTCGAGACCGGCTGCCACCCAGGCGGAGCATGATGCAGTGCTCCTGCAAATGAACGGCCTGACCTCGATGTCGTATTCCATCCTTGTTCTGGTGGGCGGCGATGTCGATGGCGCTGGGTGTCTGGCTGCACGTCATCGAGCGGCACAGTATGTCCACCGTCATGAGGTGCTGGTTCATGCCCATCCGCACTATCCCGACCTGCATCACCGGCACTGAGCGGTAAGAGGCCCGCACGTCCATCCAGCGGGGAGTCGATGTTCGCATCGGATTCCGCGTGCCGACAGGGGGTAAAACGAACTACGGGCGGGCGATACCATCTACCCTCAGGCTTGTTCGGACAGCCTGACTCAGCCCAATGGCCCGGTCTCGCCGCCCGCGTCCTTCCAGGCCGCCAGGCCGCCTTCGATAAATCGGGCCTTGAGTCCCCGGGCCAGCAAGGCATCGACGACCGAATTGCTGACCGAGCCACCCCGCACGCAGTACAGGACGATTTCCTTTTCGGTGCCGAGTCGGGCGCTCCACTCATTCACTTCCGCCGGGTCATGCCACACCGCCCCGTTGATGCCGGCGGGTTCTCTCGCAAGGTCGTCTGCACGCCGCACGTCCAACAGGCTTATCGGATCGTTTCGATCCAGAAGCTCCTGCAAGCCGGTAGCGCTGATGGTACGTTCCATGGAGTTTGCCTCAGAAAGTCAGTGAATACGCGAGCCCGGCTGCGGCGCAGGCCGCGATCACCGGGATGATGCCGATCTTGTAACGCCACAGGGCAATAAAGGCGGCCACGGTGATGAGCAGCGAGAACCACTCGAAGCGACCCTCGAATGGCGCCACCGCAGTGGCCTCTGGCCACAGCACATGCCAAGCGAAGAATACGGCAAGATTCAACACCACCCCAACCACGGCTGAGGTAATGCCGGTGAGCGGCGCCGTAAACTTCAGATCGTGGCGCGTGGCCTCCACCAGCGGCCCACCGATCAAGATGAACAGGAAGGACGGCAGGAACGTGAAGACCGTGGCGACAGTCGCTCCGGCGATGCCCGCCAGGGCCAGACTCTCCGGGCCGAACAATTCCTTGCTCCAACCACCGACAAAGCCGACGAAGGGTGAGTCAGCCGCGGGAACTGCC
>JAGRGI010000031.1 GCA_020445565.1 Chromatiales bacterium | reverse complement strand
CACTACCAGCGCCTGCTCGACTACATCAAGCCCGACATCGTCCATGTGCTGGCCAAGGGTCAGATCATCAAGACCGGCGGGCCTGAACTGGCCCTGGAGTTGGAAGAAAAGGGTTACGGCTGGCTGGGTATCGAGGACAAGGAGGCCGCGACGGCATGAGCGCCACCGAACATTTCGTCAATGCCTTGAAAGCGGTGGCGCCACAACTGCCAGGCGGCGATGCGGCCTGGTTGAGCGAGGCTCGCGCCGATGCCCTATCGCGTTTCGCGAGCATGGGCCTGCCGACGCAGCGAAACGAAGACTGGAAGTACACCAGCGTTCGCCCGATCGAGAAAAAGGCTTTTTCGCCTTCCCTGAAGGCCGGTAGTGCCGTCAGTGCGCAGGATGTTGAGGCGTATCTGTTTGCCGGCCTGCCGGTGCATCTGCTCACCTTCGTGGACGGTCACTACAGCGCAGCCTTGTCTCGTCCGGGCGATCTCGCCGACGGTGCAACGGTAAGCAGTCTGGCCTCGGCCCTGGCAAGCCAGCCCGATGCACTTCGCGGCAGACTTGCCAGTCTGGCTGATCCCGCGGCGAACGGTTTTGCGGCCCTCAATACCGCCTCCATGGCCGATGGGGCCTACATCCATGTGAGTCGCAACGTCAAACTGGATCGGCCGGTGCACCTGTTGTTTCTCGCCACCCGGCAGGATGCCGAGGTGTTTGCGCAGCCCCGCAATCTGATCGTGATGGAAGAGGGCGCCGAGGCCGTGGTGATCGAGAGTTACGGCTCCATCGGCGATTCCGCCTCGCTCACCAATGCCCTTACCGAGGTGCTGCTGGAGGCCAACGCCGGCCTGGAACACTATACGTTGCAGGTCGAGAGCGCCCAGGCGTATCACATCGCCACCTTACAGGCCAAGCAGGCGGCCGGCAGCCGCTTCGTGTCCCATTCGGTATCCTTCGGTGCCCGCATCGCCCGCAACGATATCAATGTGGTCCTGGACGCCGAAGGTGCCCATTGCGGTCTCAACGGCCTGTACATGGTCGATGGTCGCCAGCACGTGGACTACCACACAAGGATCGACCATGCCCAACCCCATTGCAGCAGCGATGAGTACTACAAGGGCATCCTGGATGGTCACGGCCGCGGCGTGTTCAACGGTCGGGTGTACGTGCATCCACACGCCCAAAAGACCGATGCCCAACAGGCCAATAAGAACCTCCTGTTGTCCAGGGACGCGGAGATCGACACCAAGCCGCAGTTGGAGATCTATGCCGACGACGTCAAGTGTTCCCACGGCGCCACGGTGGGGCAGCTGGACGAAAAGATGATGTTCTATCTGCGCTCGCGCGGCATCGACAAGAACACCGCCCGCGGCATGCTCACCTACGGATTCGCCCACGACGTGGTCGACCGCATGGCCCTGGCGCCGATCCGCGCCTATATCGAACACATTCTCGTCAATCGCCTGCCCGAGGCGGCAGGGATCGAGGCAATGTAATGACCCGACCCCAGGTTCGCACCGCACCGGCCGAGCCCTATGACATAGCGCGTATTCGGGCGGATTTCCCCGCCCTGGGCCAAGAGGTTCGGGGCAAGCCCCTGGTGTACCTGGACAACGGCTCCACCAGCCACAAACCCCAAGCCGTCATCGACGCTGTCGATGACTTCTACGCCCATTACAACTCCAACGTGCATCGCGGCGTGCATGCGCTCAGCGAGCGCGCCACCGAGGCCCACATCGCCTCGCGCATCAAGGTGGCGGAGTTCATCAATGCCTCCGGCGCCGACGAGATCGTTTTCGTGCGCGGCACTACCGAGGCCATCAACCTGGTTGCCAGCAGTTTTGGCCAGCGCATCCGCGCGGGTGACGAAATCCTGGTGACGGAGATGGAGCACCACGCCAACATCGTTCCCTGGCAGTTACTCTGCGAGCGTACCGGCGCGCTGCTCAAAGTCGCCCCCATGGACGACACCGGCACCTTGCGAATGGACGAGTTCGAGGGCCTGCTCGGGCCCAGGACCCGTCTGGTCGCCGCCACCCATGTCTCCAACGCACTCGGCACCATCAATCCGGTCAAGGACATCGTCGATCTCGCCCATGCCAAGGGCATCCCGGTACTGCTGGACGGCGCCCAGGCCACGCCCCATATCGCGCTCGACGTGGCCGCGATGGACTGCGATTTCTATGCCTTCTCCGGGCACAAGATGTACGGCCCCACGGGCATCGGCGTGCTCTACGGCAAGCGCGAAATCCTCGAATCCATGCCCCCCTATCAGGGTGGCGGCGACATGATTCGCAAGGTCAGCTTCAGCGGCACCGAGTATGCCGAAATTCCCCATCGCTTCGAGGCAGGCACCCCGGACATCGCCGGTGCCATCGGCCTCGGTGCGGCACTGGATTACCTGTCGGAGATCGGTCTGGACCGTATCGCCGCCTACGAACACGAGCTGCTGCTCTATGGTACGGAGCAACTCGGCGCCATACCTGGCCTGCGCCTGATCGGTACCGCCGCCAACAAGGCGGGTATCCTGTCGTTTCTGATCGAAGGCGTGCCCGCGGCCGACATCGGCCCCCTGGTCGATCTGCGCGGCGTCGCCATCCGCGCCGGCCACCACTGCGCCATGCCGGCCCTGGAACACTTCGGCGTCGGTGCCACGGCACGCGCCTCCCTGGGCATGTATAACACCCGCGAAGAGATCGACGTGCTGGTCGCTGCCCTGTTGCGCGCGCAGGAAATGCTTGCCTGAGATCCCGCCGATACGAACTTCTTTCCTTTCCGACCGGAGACGCTTTCATGGCCGACTGGGTAAATGTCGATCCCGCGCACCAAATCGCCCCCGGAGAATGGCGCGTCGTCGACGTGGATGACGTGCAGATCGCGGTGTTCAACATCGATGGCGAGTTCTACGCCATCGAAGACGTGTGCACCCACGATTACGAATGTCTCACCGGTGGCGAAGTCGACGGCGAACAGATCGTCTGCCCGCGCCACGGCGCCCGCTTCAACATCAAGACCGGCGCGGCGTTGACGCCACCGGCCTACGAAGCCACGGTAACCTTCCCCGTGCGGATAGAAGACGGCATGGTGCAGGTACGGGACGACCGCTGGGATTGAGGATTAGGCCCTCGCCGTTAGTACCCTGTCCAAGGCCGGTAGTGCCGGTAACGGTCAGTTCGGGGCACAATGCCCCGACGCGGACAGCGTCGCTGCCGTGGCGTGGCGGACCTGGATGTCCCAATAGCGTCGAGGCGTGCCTAACAAAGACGGCCAAGCCGGAATGGGCTAGATTCCTGCCCATAGCACTGGGAAAGTTCTATCGGACGCAATGAAGGTCATCATCAGCTACAGCCACGATTCAACAGACCATTCCTGGCGGGTCCTCGACCCCGCCAATCCCTCAAACGCTGGTAAGGCCGCTGGTATTGCGGTTCGCGACAGTCACGAAACCGTTTGATAGTACAGATTCTGCGGATGCTGGGCGTCGGCGAAGAAGTACCAGCGCTCCGCGAGCAGTCCGATGTATTGCACGGCAAAGGCGGCCAGCGCCAGATATTCGGAATGGCTGAACCAGGCGCTGGCGAGCAGGGCGATGGGGACGGGAAACACCAGGATCAAAAAGGCCAAACGCATGAAGGCCATGGCGCCCGGACCGCGGTGGTGGAAAAACTCCCGGGTGTTGAAGCTGCCGCCCATGGCGCCCTGCGCCTTTTGCTGTATGCGATTGTGACGCACGCCGATGGCGGTTTGCAGGTTGGATTTGTGTTTCAGGCGGCGATTGCGAATCAGGCTGGAGATGCGGGTGACGGCGGCGGCCAGCGTCAGCACCACGGCCCACCAGCCGAAGAAGCCCACCAGGTCCAGACCGAGATAGGCGGAGAAGGCCGCGGCCAGGGTGAATCCGGAGGCGCCGCCCAGCAGGGTGTAGTTGATCACGGTGAGCGGTGAGGCCCATTCCTGCAGAAAGCGGATGGAGGCGTAGATCATGCCGGTCGACAGGAACAGCGCGAAGGCGGCCAAGGTTCCCAGCGCGCCGACAATCAGGCTGGCGTCGATCGGCATGTCGCCGGGCAGGGTGAACAGGGGTTGCGTCCAGCCGAAGTAGTGGATGACGGCATAGGTGAATACCAGCGCCATCATGATGGGCAGCACGATAACCTCGCGCGACAGCCACGAGGTGCGCCAGCGGGTGGCCGAGCGCCAGGCCCGCTCAGGCCGGCCCAGGTGAAAGAACGAAGCGATCAGGCCGGCGATGAGAAACGCCAGGGAAACCGCCGCGCCATTGGCGTAGAAGCGCTGGCTCTCCTGCATGGGAATGAGCTGGATCAGGGAGTAGACCTGGCCGGTGTACAGGGCCAGAAACAGGCCCTGGCCGACACCGATCAGGGTGGTGAGCAGGATGACGGAGAGTGCAGGATGCATGTTTGTAACTCGCTAGTCAGAGCGCCTGGCGAGAGACGCACAGCGGTGTGAGACTTGCCGCGAATGCGTCCCCGCTTGTCAGGTTCGTGTGATGCTTACCAACTGGTCGTGTCGTCCAGGGTCTGGCGGCTGTCGTCGGCCTTCGCCAGGCCCTCTTTCTTCAGCGGATTGTCCACACGTTCCAGTTCGTCCTTGTGCAGGGTGATGCGGGTCTTGCGCCGGGGCAGGTAGTGGTTGGCCGGCTTGGTGCCCCAC
This sequence comes from Chromatiales bacterium, assembly GCA_020445565.1. Lineage (GTDB taxonomy): Bacteria > Pseudomonadota > Gammaproteobacteria > JAGRCI01 > JAGRCI01 > JAGRGI01. The sequence goes on along the minus strand of JAGRGI010000031.1, from coordinate 94,149 downwards.
TCGGGCATCAGGGCGTAGCCGCCCTGCTCGCGGATGGCCACGGAGACCGTGGAATCCGGATCGTGCACGTCGCCGAACAGGCGGGCATTGGTGGGGCAGGCCAGCACGCAGGCCGGCCGGCGTTCCCTTTCCGGCAGCTTTTCATCGTAGATGCGGTCCACGCACAGGGTGCATTTCTTCATCACCTTCTGCTCGGCGTCCAGCTCGCGGGCGCCGTAGGGGCAGGCCCAGGAGCAATACTTGCAGCCGATGCACTTGTCGTAATCCACCAGCACGATGCCGTCTTCCTTGCGCTTGTAGCTGGCCCCCGTGGGACAGACGGGCACACAGGGAGGCTCCTCGCAGTGCAGGCAGCTCTTGGGGAAGTGCACCGTTTCGGTGTTGGGGTACTGGCCGATCTCGAAGGTCTGCACCCGGTTGAAGAAGGTGCCGGAGGGGGACTCGCCGTAGGGGTTCTGGTCGGTCATGGGGCCGGCCCAGCCGTTGGTGTTCCACTCCTTGCAGCTGGTGACGCAGGCATGGCAACCGACGCAGACGTTGAGGTCGATGACCAGGGCTAGTTGGGACATGGTATTCGCCTTCTCTGACTATCGTTTGCCGCTCAACAGGGCCTTGAGTTTGCCGCCGGCGCGCAACATGCCGGGCAGTTTCGGCATGGCCTTGACCTGGGGGGCGGTCTCGGCGGGCTCGTTGGACTCGGCCTTGTAGACCCGTACGCGCACGTCGTACCAGCCGGCCTGACCGGTCACCGGGTCCGAGTTGGACAGGTGGTCGCCTTCGGGGCTGGGCGGCAGCTCCTCGCTGATGATGTGGTTCAGCAGGAAGCCCTTCTTGGATTCGTCCGCGTCGTTGGATAAACCCCAGGCGCCCTTGCCCTTGCCGATGGCGTTCCAGGTCCAGACCGTGCCGGGTTCCACCGCCTCGGAGTAGCGGCATAGGCAGCGCACCTTGCCGTGGGGCGATTCCACCCAGATCCAGTCGCCGTCGTCGAAGCCGTGGGCACGGCCGAGTTGCGGCGATACGAACAGGTAGTTGTAGTTGTGGATCTGGCGCAGCCATTTGTTCTGCGAGTCCCAGGAGTGATACATCGCCATGGGCCGTTGCGTGACAGCGTTGAGCGGGAACTTTTGGGTGTCCACGGCCTGGGCTTCCAGGGGCTCGTAGTAGAACGGCAGCGGATCGAAATAGGTCTCGATGCGCTTGCGCAGGCGTTCCGGCGGCTGCTTGCCGGGCCGGCGGCCCTGGGCGGCGAGGCGGAATTTCTGCAACACCTCGGAGTAGAGGTGGATGTTGATCGGTTCCTCGAAGCGGGTCAGGCCCTGGGCGTGGGCCCAGTTGAGGTAGCCCCGGTTCCAGTTGCGCATGTACTGGAAGGACTTTGGCAGCTCGTAGTGGAACACGCAGTTGTTTTTGGCGTACATCTCCCACTGGCGCGGGTTCGGTTCGCCGCGCAGGAAGTCCTCGCCTCCCTTGCCGCGCCAGCCGGCCAGAAAGCCGATGCCGGAGCCGGGTGCGGTCTCGTAGTTGACGATGAAGTCCGGGTAGTCGCGGAACTTGCGCCGGCCGGTTTCGTCCACGAAGGCCGGCAGTTTGAGGCGTGAGGCCAGTTCCACGATCACCTCCTGGAACGGCTTGCACTCGCCGGTCGGCGGCACCACGGGAACGCGCACCGAGTCCACCGGGCCGTCGAACTCGGAAATCGGCCGGTCCAACATGGACATGGCGTCGTGGCGTTCCAGATAGGTGGTATCGGGCAATACCAGGTCGGCGTAGGCCACGGTCTCGGACTGGAAGGCGTCCGCCACCACGATGAAGGGGATTTTGTACTCGCCGTTTTCATCCTTGTCGTTGAGCATCTTGCGGATCTCGCTGGTATTCATGGACGAGTTCCAGGCCATATTGGCCATGAACAGCAGCAAGGTATCGATGGGATAGGGATCGCCGCGCCAGGCATTGGTGATGGCGTTGTGCATCAGGCCGTGCACGGACAGCGGGTATTCCCAGGAGAACGCCTTGTCGATGCGCACGGGCTCGCCGTCGCGGTCCACGAACAGATCGTCCGGGTCTGCTGGCCAGCCCAGGGGCATGCCATTGAGCATCTCGCCGGGGCGCACGTCCTCCGGCCCTTTCGGCGGTTTGGCGCAGGGCGGAATGGGGCGCGGGAAGGGCGCCTTGTGGCGAAAGCCGCCGGGCCGGTCGATGGTGCCCAGCAGGGTCATCAGGATCGACAGGGCGCGGATGGTGTGAAAGCCGTTGGAATGGGCCGCCAGACCGCGCATGGCGTGGAAGGCCACCGGGTTGCCGGTGACCGATTCGTGCTCGCGTCCCCAGGTGTCGGTCCAGGGAATCGGCAGTTCGATGCGTTGGTCGCGGGCCGTCACGCCCATCTCCCGCGCCAGGCGGCGGATGGTGTCGGCGGGGATGCCGGTGATTTCGGCCGCCCATTCGGGAGTGTACTTTTCCAGCCGCTCCTTGAGCAACTGGAAGGCCGGTTTCACCGGCTTGCCGGGTGCCAGCTCGAATTCCCCCAGCAGGTTGGGATCGGCGTCCTTGGCGTGGTTTTTCACCGGAGCCTCTTCCATGCGGTCCCACCAGTACTTGTTCTGTGGGTCGAAGCAGCCCGGTTCGCCCTGATCGGCGCTTCGTACGAACAGGCCGTAGTCTTCGCTGTTCGGGTCCATGTCCACCAGTTCCGGGCCGTTGGTGTAGTTCACCAGGAACTCGCGGTCGAACAGGCCGTCCTTGATGATCTGGTGGTTCAGGGCCAGCAACAGGGCGCCGTCGGTGCCTGGGCGAATGGGAATCCACTCGTCGGCAATGGCGGAATAGCCGGTGCGAACCGGATTGATGGAGATGAAACGACCGCCATTGCGCTTGAACTTGGACAGGGCGATCTTCATGGGGTTGGAGTGATGATCCTCGGCGGTGCCGATCATCACGAACAGCTTGGCGCGGTCCAGGTCCGGCCCGCCGAATTCCCAGAACGAGCCGCCGATGGTGTAGATCATGCCGGCGGCCATGTTCACCGAACAGAAACCGCCATGAGCGGCATAGTTGGGGGTGCCGAACTGCTTGGCGAACAGGCCGGTGAGGCCCTGCATCTGGTCGCGACCGGTGAACAGGGCGAATTTCTTCGGGTCTTCCTCGCGGATACGGCCAAGGCGCTCGCTGAGCAGGTCGAAGGCTTTGTCCCAACTGATCTCCTCGAACCGGGCGTCGCCGCGCTCGGTGCCGGGTTTGCGCAACAGCGGCTTGGTCAGACGGGCGGGGGAGTACTGTTTCTGGATGCCGGATGAACCCTTGGCGCAGATTACGCCCTGATTCAGCGGATGCTCCGGGTTGCCCTCGATGTAGCGCACCTCACCATCGCGAAGAGTCACGCGCACACCGCAGCGGCAGGCGCACATGTAGCAGGTGGTGTTTTTGGTCTCCACCCGGCCGATGTCCCGGTCCGAGCGTTCCCGTGGATCGATCATGAAGAGTACTCCCGAAGGACCGGCGAGCCGGTTCGGATCATGAAATATATCAGAACAAACTGAAATACTAATTTATTCGAGTGAAAAAATATACCTCGACTTACGCTTCGGCTGACGCCGGGCCGGGTTGCCCTGGAAGGTCTGGCAGCCGGTCCTCACATTTGGCAAGTGAAAATACCTTCGAAATCACATATACCTGCTTGGTGGATGCCGAAAAGCAACAGAATTTTCGAGAAAATTCAGTCAAGAAGTGCCAGTAAAAACTAGGGAAATTCCCAATTGTGGCAAATCCGCACTTGATACATGATTAATCCGCAACAACAAAAAACATGCGTCTGGCGCTATGACCAGACCTGACTATCAAGGAATCGGCTGAGCCATCCAATTTCGTGGGGGCAGGGAAGTGGACAGGGACGTCCGTCCTTTATTTTGCGCAGCCTGTCTTCCTTGCCTCGCTCAAATCCTTTCCGATCCGTTTCGGCATTCAATGGGGGGGCGTTATGGGCTCTTGGCTTGAGCCCGAAAGTTAATCGGGCGTGCCGGATGACGACTCAACTCGTGCCATGGAATAGGCGCCGCTCACCAATGCCGTCGACCACCTGGCAAAAATCTTCCCGTCGGGCATGAGCTTGTAATTCCCCTTGCCCCCGGCTTCCCAGAACAGCGGTTTTCTGGTGAAGGTATAGGTAAAAGAAATCGACCCGTCCGGCTGGATTGTTATCTCCGATGCGTACCAGTCCGATTTCTTGCCCTTGAACGCGATGGCGTCAATGTCACCGTTGCGGCCGTGGATCGTCAGGATGCCCTCACTGTACTCATTCTTGAGCATCCATCTGCCCAGGTAGCCCGGCATGTGGGATTCGGCGCGGGAATCCCCGGACTTTTCGATCTCCGGCTCTGCCGTCGTCATCGTTGGTTGGGTATCCGTTTGCCGGTCAATCCCGTTGGCGGGTTCCGGCGCAACGCTTGGCGCGTTCTGCGTGTTCGGGATGAAATAGAAATCCCCGAGAATGACTCCCTCGATGTAGGGCACCTGCTCTCTGTCCGATGCCTTGCTCACCGCGATGGCCGTCTGCTTGAAAATATCCTCGACCTTCAATCCTTCAACATCCATGGACTGCATGAGTTTCTCCGTGAACAGCCCGTTCTTGCCGGCGCCGTCCGCCGCGACGTCACCGGGGGAAGTCGCATACAGAATGAGTGAGCCTTTCGGCGCGGACATCTTTGCCAAGCCCCTGCTGGCGCTTCGCCAGCTTCTGGCAAAAGGATTATTCCGACAGGCATCCAGGATTACGATGTTGAGATCGTTGTTGGCGTCGGCCATCTGACCCAGTATCCGGGCCGCGTCCACGCCTTCGAATTCCACATCTGCCTCGTTCTCGATATTCGCGCCAATGGGCAACAGATAGTTCTGCCCTTTGATCTGGATACCGTGGCCCGCGAAATAGAACAGGCCCACGGTGTTCTCCTGCTGCAATGCCCGGCCAAACCGGCTGATTGCCTGCTTCATCTGCCGCACATCGGCGTCCAGCAGCTTTTCAACGGAAAACCCCATCGTGGTCAGCTTGCCCGCCATATCGGCGGCATCGTTGACAGGGTTTTTCAGCGGCGCCGATTGGTAAGCACTGTTACCGATCACCAGGGCCACGCGTTTCTGTGCGTCCGGTGCGGCAAAACCGTTGGCCGACAGGATGAACACACCAACCAAGAACAGGGTGTATTTCATGGTGTCTGCTGCCTTGGGAGAAAAAGTCATGGGCGATTCTGGCCGGTGTGGTCCGCGCAAAGGGCTTTCCTGTCGGCGCACCGAGGCGGATCAACGAACGAACTCGTATGCGGCTTCGGCGATAGTAATATCCCCTTCGGCAAATCGCCAACCCGGTACTGGCCGGATTGTGCTGCACAGGCTGACCGGCACCAAGGTATCGCCCCGTTCACGCGTCGGACTGGCCGAGGCAGTCGATGGTGGGCATCACGCTTCGTGCTGCCCACCCTGGGTTCTTTTGCCTGCCTCGCGCCGAGGCTAACGCCTGCCCGCCGGTTCAATACCTGGGCGCATCGGCGGAATAGCGCAGTCCTGCACCGGCGGCCTGGGTCTTCACCGCCTCGTAGATTTTCCGGTCCAGGGACGCCTCTGCGCCGCCCTCGGCCTTCACCTTGTCCTTTAGCCAGGCGTCCCGTCGATCGGCGAGTTGGCGGATCTCTTCGCTCAATGTCGCGCGACGTTCGGTGGCCTCGGCCAGTACCTTCTTCTGCTCGTCCTGGCTCATGGCCTGCATGGGCTCGGGCAGGGCGGTTGGGGCGATTTCTTCCAGGGAAACCCGGCCCGAAGCGACGTCGTCCACCAGTTCGTTTTTGCCGAGCAGGTTCTCCTTGCCGCTAAGGGTGGCATTGAAAGCGGCGCGGCGGGCGCGGGAGGCCACCGAGGCCGATTCATGCAGCTTGGCGGTGGCGTCCAGCTTGCGCTCCTTTTCCGCGCGCACTGTCTCGGAGCCGTAGTAGAGCCGGGTAGCGTCCAGGTCTTTTGATAACGCGGCGAGCCGCTCGTCGTAGGGGCTGGTGATGGCCACGGCGCTGCCGTCCTGGTCGACTTGGAAATAATCGCCCTGGCCCGCCTGGGCGATCTGCTGCCAGGTGCTGCCGGTTTCCTGGGACGTGCCACAAAGCACGGCATTGACGCGGATGCCGCGTGATTGTGCCGTGGCCACGGTATGGGGCCACTGTGTTTCGTCTGCGTAGTCCATGTGGGGCGGGGCGTCGCCCACCAGAAAGATCACGCGATAGGTGTTTGGCTCCTGACTCCAGGAGAGTTTGTTGAGTGCGTGATCCAATGCCAGGTTGACACTCTCTGGCCCGTCGCCACCGCCGGCGGCCTGGAAGTCCATGAGGGTGGCGTAGACCGAGTCCAGGTCGCTGGAAAGATCGGTCACCCGTGTGACATAGGTGTCTCCACGATCGCGAAAGGCGACCAGGCCCATGCGGATCTCCGGCGCCGGCTGGCCCGAGGCCAGGGTACTGGCGATGGACCAGATCTTTTCCTTGGCGGCCTGGATCAGGCCGCTCATGCTGCCGGTGGTGTCGAGAACGAAGGCGACGTCCACCCGGGCAGCCTGGGTGGCGGCCGGTTGCGGCGCCGGCGCAATGGTCTGCGGCGGGTTGCCGGGGGTGGTGGAGCTGCCGTGCACAAAGGGGTAGGCTGCCACGCCGGCGGCGGTGGCGGCGAACAGCAACAAAGCAGTGGTGGCGCTTTTCATGGCAGATTTCCTCAATCGGTAACGATGTACGATCCGGCGCGTGCGGTGAGCTTGGTAACGGCGGTTTCTGCACGGCGGTGGGCCTGTTCGAAACGGTCATCGGTGTGCGACTCGGTGCGTGCCGAGCGCGTACCCGGCAGCCAGACAAAAAGGGCTTGCGCGAGGAATGTGGTCCAGACGGTGAGGAACAGGCTGCCGGTGTGTATCCAGGTGCCCAGGCCGGCCAGCAGGGCGAGCCCGGCAAGACCCAGGTCGAGCAGGGCTGCCAGGGGGCGGCGGTGCAGATACACTGCCCGCGTTGCCCAGGCCAGACCCCAGTGAAGTAATCCGAACAGGGGAATCGAGGTCAGCATGGCCCAGGACCCCAGCGAGGTCATCAGCCATGCCACCGGGACCAGGCTGCGGCCGTCACGGCGAGCCGCGCGTGACGTCAGATACAGCAGATAGGCCAGTGAGCCCAGACTGATGAGCAGTCGCAAGCCATCCCCAGGACCAAGCAGCAGGGCGAGAGCGGGCTGCCCCAGTGCGGATAGCAGGGCGGCGGCAAGTGCTACCGCGACACCTTCGCTGAAGCTGGGGCGTTTCATGATGCGGCCCTCCGGCGACGTTCCTCCAGAAGGGCGACCTCGACCTCTTCGTCACGCACCAGCGGCCCGGCAAACCGTGTGGTTGTGTCAGTTGGGGGCTCAGCGTCGCGCTGCGCCAGCAGGTCGGCCTTTTGGCGCATGGCCTCCAGGCGCGCCGTATTTTCTTCCAGACGGGCCTTCAGGAGGCTGAGCCGTTCATTGCGTTGTTCGATGTCGGCCGCCAGTGTCTGGTCCTGGCGTTCGGCCTCCAACCGGCGCCGAATCAGGCTGCGGGCCAGTTCTTCGTTGCCGGCCTCGAAGCAGACGTCGAGTTGTTCGCCGATACGGCTGAGCTCCTTCACCCGCTCGGCACGGCGGCGTGCGAGTGATGCCAGTTCCTGATCGAGCAGGCGCAGGTGGCGGCGCTCCGCGTCCAGCTCGTTCTGCATCTCCTGCACTGCCTGGCGCAACACCAGCTCCGGTTCTTCGATACGGTCCAATAGGGCATGGGCATCGGCCCGGAACAGGCGGGCGACGCGGTGGATAAGGGTCATAGGGCACCTCCTCGCGGTGGTTCGTTGAGTCTGGTGCCAGTGTGCGGAAGAAGTCAGGCGGGTCGTAGACAGGGTTTGGTAAATTCGGCGGGGAAAAGTTTACCTGGTGTTTACCTGCTGAACCGGGTACAGATTGCTAGGATGGTAGGCATGCAGCGCAAGACCCGTATATTGATCGTCGAAGACGAAAAACCCATCCGCGAGGGGCTGGTGGACGTGCTCGTTTACCACGGCTTCGACGTGGACACGGCAGCGGACGGCCGGGACGGTCTGAAATCGGCGTTGAGCGGCAGGTTCGATTTGATCCTGCTCGACCTGATGCTTCCCGGCGTGGATGGTTTCGAGATCTGCAACCGGGTGCGGGCCAGCGATCCCGAACAGCCCATTGTCATGCTCACGGCCAAGGGCACGGACGAGGACATCATCCGCGGCCTGGACCTGGGCGCGGACGACTATGTGTGCAAGCCCTTTTCGGTGGCGCAACTGGTGGCCCGAATCAAGGCGGTGTTGCGGCGTAGCCAGATTGGCCAGGACGACGTTTATCGATTGCGATTGGACCGGGATCTGGAGATAGACCTGCGCAACCTCGAAGGACGGCGCGGCGAAGAGCCGCTTCGTTTTACCCGCCGCGAGGCCGATGTGCTCCACTACCTGCATGCCAATGCCGGTCGGCCGGTACCGCGCGAGGAATTGCTCGCCAAGGTATGGGGCTATCCCCGCAGCCTGGGTCTGGAGACCCGCACTGTGGACATTCACATCGCCAAGCTGCGCCGCAAAATCGAACCCGACCCGGCCAACCCACGCTACCTGCTTACCGTGCGTGGCGCCGGCTATCGGCTGCTGAGCGGCTGAGGTCATGGGCAACGGCCTGAAAGGCCTGGATCGTACCCGCCTGCGTTGGGTGCTGGCGCTGTTCTTCGCCGCACTGGCGATTCCGGCGGCGATGCTGGTGATTGATGCCTACGGCCGCCTGCGCTGGGAAACCCTGCATCAATATCAGACCCTGGCCGAAGAGCTGAGCGATCGCATCGACAGCAAACTTGCCGAGCTGGTGGAGCGTGAGGAGGGGCGCAGCTATGCCGACTACGGTTTCGCGGTGGTGGCTGGCAAGGGCACCTACCTGCGTCGCTCACCGCTTTCGGAGCTGCCAGGCGATACCGAGTTTCCCGGATTGGTGGGTTATTTCCAGGTGGACTCCCTGGGGCGGATGACCACGCCCCTGCTGCCCGACGCCAACAGTCCGCCGTCCCTGGCTCGACTCGATCCCCAGGATCTTACCCGGCGTGTGGCCGTTCGGGACGAGATCCGGAATGTGTTGGCCCGCAATCGCCTGGTGGAGGGTTCGCCAAGCGAGGAAGGCGTTCGCCTGGAGGCCCCCGTGGCCAAGGACGAGGACAAGTCGGTAAGAAAAATGCCGCACAAGCTGACGCCCGCTCCTGATCCCCAGGCCCAGGCAAATTTTGACCTGTTGGAACAAAACAGCCTGAATTCCCTTCGGCGAAAGGAAAGTGAACCGGCTTCGGTCGCAGACCGGGTTGTCAGCGGGTTCAATAACGCGACTGTCGCAGAAGCCACTGTGGCAAGGAAGGAACGCGCTCTGCGCAAGGAACGCAGCCTGCTGCCGGAATTGACCCCGTCCGTCGTCGCGGAAAACGGGGCGGCGGTGGCGCAAAAAGCCGATTCGGCCCGCCTTGCCAGTCCCGAAGCGGAGGTGCGTGTGCGAATCTTCGAAAGTGAGATCGATCCGTTCTCCCTGAGCCTGCTCGACTCCGGTCATTTCGTGTTGTTTCGCAAGGTATGGCGCAATGGGCGGCGCGACATTCAGGGTTTGTTGATTGCCCGCGACAGTTTTCTGCGTGCCATTGTCGAAGGGCCTTTTCGCAGCGCCTCTCTTTCCCGTATGAGTACGTTGGCCGTTGCCTACGACGGCCAAGGGTTGGTGTCGTACCCGGCATCCACCGGCCGAAGCTACTACAGCGCGCAGCAGGAGATGCAGGGCACCCTGCTGCATCGGGCGCGTCTGTCGGCGCCAGCGTCGGCTATTGAGCTGCAATTCAACGTGCAGCACCTGCCGGTGGGACCGGGCGGCGCTGTTGTCGGTTGGTTGGCGGCTACCCTGGCCTTGGTGCTGTGTGCCGGTTTTTATCTGCTATATCGGCTTGGTCTGCGTCAGATTGCCGTGGCCCGACAGCAGCAGGATTTCGTTGCCGCCGTAAGCCATGAGCTGAAGACGCCTCTGACTTCCATACGGATGTACGGCGAGATGCTGCGAGAAGGTTGGGCGCCGGAGGAGCGCAAGCTCACCTACTACGAGTACATCTGTACCGAGAGTGAACGGCTTACCCGGCTGATCGGCAATGTTCTGCAACTTGCGCGCTTGACCCGTAACGAGCTGGCGGTGCAATTGCAGACCCTGACGCTGGGCGAAGCAATGGAACGCATCGGTCCAAAGCTTGAGATGCTGGTTGAGGGGGCGGGATTCCGTTTGGAGCTGGATTGTGCCGATCTGGCGCTGGATCGCGTGCGGGTGGACGAGGATTACCTGACCCAGGTGTTGATCAATCTGGTGGACAACGCGGTGAAGTTCGCGCGCGATGCCGAGCGGCGGGTGGTTCGCATCGGCTGTACACGGGAACGGCGACAGTTGTGCATTGCCGTGCGCGATTACGGCCCCGGAATACCGCAGGGTCAGCTGCGTAAGATCTTTCGTCTGTTTTACCGTGCCGGCTCCGAATTGACGCGGGAGACAGTCGGCACGGGCATCGGTCTGGCCTTGGTGCGCGAGTTGATGCAACGAATGGATGGCAGGGTGGATGCGCTCAACCGCGAACCGGGGGCGGAATTGCGGCTGTACTTGCCGCGGGTCACTCAGGAGTCGAACGCATAGGATGGTTCGCGCGCCGAATCGGTGCAGCGCGGCAGGGTATCCGTTTCGTTGTTACGTCGGATTGTTGGAACTGTCGGTCGTCACACCGACCGTCGCGTTGGGGGCTGAATCTCCATGAAAATCATCGGTGTCGATTTCACCAGCGCGCCCCGAAAATCCAAGCCGATCACTGTATGCGTTGCTGAGCGGTCTCAAGGTATCCTGCGGGTGTCCTCGCTGACCGAGTTGACGTCGTTTCAGGCGTTCGATGTCCTGTTGCAGCAGCAAGGCCCCTGGATCGCCGGCATGGATTTTCCGTTTGCCCAATCCCGCATCCTGCTCAAGGGGTTGGGGTGGCCTCTTGACTGGCCGGACTATGTGAGGAGATTTGCGGCACTTTCCCGCAATGACTTCGTTGCCCTGCTGGAGCAGTACAAGTCCAACCGTCCGGCTGGAGACAGGGAGCATCGCCGCAAGACCGATATGCTGGCGCGTTCCATCAGTCCGCAAAAGCTCTACGGCGTTCCCGTTGCTAAAATGTTCTACGAGGGCGCTACCCGGTTGCTGCGCTCCGGCGTCAATATTCCTCTGCTGCGACCAAACGATGATCCACGCGTTGTGATAGAAGCCTATCCGGCACTTGTCGCCAGACGTTTCGTGGGTTCCCGGAGCTATAAAAATGACCGGCCTGCCAAGCAGTCCGCGCAGCAGCGTGGGGCGAGAGAGGCGATCCTGAACGGCGTATTGACAATGAAACCGCACGAGGATTTTGAACTGTCCGTGGAACTGCCGAAGCGGCTGCATGAACGCCTGCTGGACGATCCGACGGCCGACAGCCTCGACGCCTTGCTCTGTACCCTGCCCGCCGCCTGGGCCTGGGGGCATCGCGGGCAGGGTTTCGGGTTTCCTCAGGATGCAGACCCGACGGAGGGCTGGATTGTGGACCCGTCGCTCCACCGCCCCGTCGAGCCCACCCATAATCTCTTTCACGATCTGCCTTGCGCTCTGCCGGATGAGGTGACGACACTGCTGGCAAGCGCGCCCGGCGTTCGCATCGAGCGCATCCTGTCCCGCGGCCAGGTTTCACCCGAGGGCTTCTGGTACGACCAGGATGAGCACGAGTACGTGATTCTGCTGCAAGGGGAGGCCGGTTTGCGCATTGAGGGTGAGGTGAGCGATCGTCATCTGCGCCCCGGCGACGCCTTGCTACTGCCCGCCCATTGCCGCCATCGGGTTACATACACGCCGATGGACGAAGATACCGTGTGGCTCGCGGTTTTCTATTCGGCCTGAAACCGGCAGGGTTCGAGCGTCTGCGGCGATCCGTATATAATCACCGCTTTTCCGCAAGTCGAGGCATGCCACATGCAGTGGGAAGTCGTCATCGGGTTGGAGATTCACGCCCAGCTCGCCACCCGTAGCAAGATCTTTTCCGGCGCTTCCACTGCCTACGGGGCCGAGCCCAACCGGCAGGCCTGCGCAGTGGATCTGGGCTTGCCGGGGGTATTGCCCGTGCTCAACGCCGAGGCGGTCGCCATGGCGGTGAAGTTTGGTCTGGCCGTCAATGCCGAGATCGCTCCCCGATCGGTGTTTGCCCGCAAGAACTACTTCTACCCGGATTTGCCCAAGGGTTATCAGATCAGCCAGTACGAACTGCCCATCGTCGGCAAGGGCCGGCTGCGTATCGACCTGGAGGACGGTACCGGCAAGGAAGTCGGCATCACCCGCGCCCACTTGGAGGAAGACGCCGGCAAGTCCCTGCACGAGGACTACCACGGCCTTACCGGTATCGACCTCAACCGGGCCGGCACGCCTTTGCTCGAGATCGTCTCGGAGCCGGATATGCGTTCGGCGGCAGAGGCGGTGGCCTACGCCAAGAAGATGCACTCCCTGGTTCGCTATCTGGAGATCTGTGACGGTAACATGCAGGAGGGTTCGTTCCGCTGCGATGCCAATGTCTCCATTCGCCCCAAGGGCCAAGCGGCCCTCGGCACCCGTGCGGAGCTGAAGAACATCAACTCGTTTCGCTTTCTGGAGCGGGCCATCCTATTCGAGGTGGAACGTCAGATCGATGTCATCGAAGGCGGCGGCGAGGTGGTGCAGGAGACCCGCCTGTATGACTCGGCCAAGAACGAGACCCGCTCCATGCGCTCCAAGGAAGAGGCCAACGATTACCGCTATTTTCCCGACCCGGACCTGTTGCCGGTGGAAATCACCGCCGAATTGCTGCAATCGGGCCGGGCTTCCCTGCCGGAGCTGCCCGACGCCAAGCGCGAACGTTTCGGTGCCGAATATGGCTTGTCCGACTACGATGCCGCCGTGCTCACCGCCAGCCGGGAATTGGCCGATTATTTTGAATCCGTCGTTGCAAACGCCTCGGATGCGAAGCTGGCCGCCAACTGGGTGATGGGCGATCTTTCCGGAGCGCTGAACAAGGCAGGGCTGGATATTACCGCCTCGCCCGTGAGTGCGGACAGCCTGGGCGGAATGTTGCGGCGCATCGCCGATAACACCATCTCGGGCAAGATTGCCAAGCAGGTCTTCGAGGCGCTGTGGGCCGGTGAGACCGATGCCGATGCGGTGATCGAGGCCAAGGGTCTTGTGCAGATCACGGACAGCGGGGCCATAGAGGCCGTCATCGACGAAATTCTTGCGGCCAACCCCTCCCAGATCGAGCAATACCGGGCCGGCAAAACCAAGATGCTGGGCTTCTTCGTCGGTCAGGTAATGAAAGTGACCCAAGGCAAAGCCAACCCCGGCCAGGTGAACGAGATATTGAAGAAACGCCTCGACGGATGAGCGCCATGCGTTGACGCTTCGTAACAACCCCCTGCTCGAATGTAATGTAGAATATGATGGGATTCTAATATTTGATCCCATCAAACCTTTCAACAGCGGGGTAGTACGGTATGGAAGATATTCTTGAGAAGGGCCAGGTGCTGCTGGCCACTTATGGCCTCAAGCTCGTGGCCGCCATTGCGATTTTCATCATCGGCAAGTGGGTGGCCAAGCTCATTCGCAGGGTGATCCTTCGCATGATGGAGAAGGGCCAGGTCGATACGACCATACAGTCTTTCGTCGCCAATCTTGCCTATGTCGGTGCCATGGTGTTTGTGGTGCTGGCGGCCCTGGGCCAGCTGGGTATCCAGACTACGTCGTTTATCGCGGTTCTCGGCGCCGCCGGCCTGGCCATCGGCCTGGCCTTGCAGGGCTCCTTGTCGAATTTCGCCGCGGGTTTCCTGTTGATCATTTTCCGCCCCTTCAAGGTAGGGGATTTCATCGAGGGGGCCGGTACCTCCGGCGTCGTCGACAAGATCGAAATCTTTACCACCACGTTGCGAACTGGCGACAACAAGACCATCATCATCCCCAACAGCTCCCTGACCGGCGGTAACATCATCAACTACTCGGCCCAGGAGACGCGTCGGGTGGATCTCACCGTGGGTGTTTCCTACGAGGATGACATCAAGAAGGTAAAAGCGGTGCTGATGGACATTATCTCGGCGGAATCCCGTGTACTGAAGGATCCGGCTCCGCTGGTTGCGGTGTCCGAGCTGGCCGACAGCAGTGTCAATTTCACCGTGCGCCTGTGGGTCAAGAGCAGTGACTACTGGGGTGTGTATTTCGGTACTACCGAGGCGGTCAAGCTGCGCTTCGACCAGGAAGGCATCTCCATTCCCTACCCGCAGACCGATATCCACGTCGTCAGCAATCAGGCTGCCTGATGCGTTGCCCACCCGGCCGCGGCGGATGTCGCGGCCGATTCACACTCTACTGAAGGTTTTCCTTCACCTGCCGCTAAGCCCCTGTAAGGCTCCGGCTTGGATAGTCCGGGTCTCCAGGCAAGACATCGCGCCGTGTACGCGCGCTTTCCAACGTCAAGGTGAGGATGACGTGACCCAGGGCTGTTTCTCCACCGTACTGAAGCTCACGGCTCAGCCAGACTGCTTTGCGTTGGCAAACGCGCTGTCCGAGATTCTGTTGCTCCAGCCGGAAATCGAGGGTATTCGCCTGTTCGAGGTGTTCGACGGGGAATCCGGATCGGCCCGGATGTTGCGGGAGGTTGGGGAGCCGGAGGACGGCCGCAAACAACGCATTGAGTACACGACCGCGCTATCGGAGGCCCTTGCGGAGAAATGCCGAACCAGTGAGCTGGTGGGGCGGATGGAGCGCCAGTATTTTCCGATACCCGGAGACAGCGCCATCAAGCGTCTGCTGGTTGTCGACGGGGTGCCGCTTTCCAGGGAACAACTTGATTGGATTGGCAATGTCCTGGCGGTTTATCGCAATCACCTGTTGGTTTTGGACCGAAAGGACAGGGACCTGCTCACCGGCCTGATGAACCGGCACACCTTCGAAGACCGGATCATGCGAGTCCTGTCGGGAGTGGGGAAGACCGATACGGGGGCCTGGCTGGCCCTGCTCGATATCGATCACTTCAAGCGCGTCAACGACACCTACGGTCATTTGTATGGTGATGAGGTTTTATTGCTGTTCGCACGGCTGATGCAGCGCTCGTTTCGCTACACCGATTTTCTGTTTCGCTACGGCGGCGAGGAATTCGTGGTGATTCTGACCGAGGTTCCGGACGGGGTCGGCGCGGCGATATTGGAGCGGTTTCGACAGTCTGTAGAAGCGTTCGTCTTTCCCACCGTTGGACAGGTGACCGTCAGCATTGGTTGCGTGCGCCTGGAAACCGGCAAGCTGCCAGACCGGTTTCTCGATGAGGCCGACCGTGCCCTCTATTTCGCCAAAAACAACGGCCGCAACCAGGTGATCAGTTTCCACGATATGGACGATGGCCGAAGCGATGGCGAGCACGATGGGGAAGTGGAACTTTTCTGATTCGGATCGCAAGGATAACCGGGCCCGCCAAACCACCGATCAAGAAAAAGCCCCGAAGGCGAAACCTTCGGGGCTTTTCGTATCATCCCTGAAGTCGGGTGTTTATTCGTCGATCTGCAATTCCACTCGACGGTTTTCCGCGCGACCCGCGTCGGTGTCGTTTGAGGAGACTGGCTGAGATTCGCCATAGCCGATCGCGGTCAGTTTGTCGGCGTTCGCCCCCTGCGCGACGAGGTACTTCATCACCGTGGCGGCGCGGCGCTCGGACAGGCCCAGGTTGAACTTGTCGGAACCGACGCTATCGGTGTGACCTTCAACACGTACGGACAGGTCCGGATGCTTGCGCAACGTGGCAGCCATATCGTCCAGGATGGCTTCGGACGCAGCGGTAAGCTTGGCGGAGTTGTATTCGAAGTGCACGCCGCGCAGCACGATCTTCTCGGGGATCGGGCAGCCATGGATATCGACACGGGTGCCGGCCGGCGTATTCGGGCAATCGTCCAGGCGATCCACGACACCGTCTCCGTCACTGTCGAGCTCACAACCGTTGGCATCCACAGGTGCGCCGGCCGGGGTTCCGGGGCAGCGGTCCAGGCGATCGATCACGCCGTCGCCATCGCTATCCAGTTCACAGCCACGGGCATCCACGGGTTGGCCGGGAGGTGTGCCGGGGCAGGCGTCCAGATCGTCGGTGACGCCGTCGCCATCGCTATCGGCAGGCGCGGCCACCACGGGGGCAGGCGGAGCCGGGGGCTTGCCCAGGGGCACTTGCACGCCCAGGGAGACCATATAGTCGGTAAAATCATCCTCGCCTGCGACGGTGTCGTTGTCATCGTCGAAGCGGGCACGTACGTCGGCGCGCAGGTAGGCAGAGTCCTTCACCAGCTCCTGGATGAAACCCACGCCCAGGTTGTAGATGGTGCTGGTGCTGTCAGAGGCGCCATTGTCGTTGCTTTGACGGCCGACACCGGCGAGTACGAAGGGCGAGAAGCTCGGGTCGCGGCTGAAGAAAAACAGCCCGTTCAGGGCAGCCCCGGCCTGCTTCACCTCCGGATTTTCTTTGGCGTCAAGCCGGTCGAAGGTCAGTTCGAGTTCGGTATTGAACCACTCGTTCAATTCCTTACCCAAAGCCAAGCCCACACCGAAGCCGTGATCGTTACCGCGGTCGGCGTCGTCGAAAATGAATTTCAGGGAAGGCGCCAGATACCAGTCCGGCAGGTTGGCGCCATCGGCCTGTGAAATCGTGGGGAGTAGCAACGCGGCGCCCAAGCCGGCTGCCAGAAGAGTCTTGTTCATCGTGCAGTTTCCTTTTGTTGTGCTACGGCAACATGGTGTGTCGGAGATAATGCGATTCTCGGACTTTCGTGACTAAAATGCAACTGGTTGAGTGGCCGAGTTGACATTCTTTTGCGCCTACAGGTGGCTGTGGTCGTTGCGGGCAACTCATTGTTCTGAGGGCTAGAAGAAAGTATTCAGGAAGCGGGCCGCCTGCTCCGCACCGGTGGGCAGAGGCGCATTCGGTTTTGGGCGCTGTAGCAGGTTTGCAACACAATTTTTAACGTCTTCAATCTCAAGACCCTTCGCCGGCAGCCCTGCGGCCCGTGTGTGTGCGTGCAGCCATTCGTTCAGGAAGGGACTTTCGGGCCAGTCGTTGCGCGGCAGGTGGCAAAGGGGTTTGGCGTGGCAGGTAGCTTCCGTATAGGTGCCGTAGCCTGGCTTGCTGAGTACCGCATCGCAACTGGCCAGCAGGTCGATGAATGCCATGCCGGTTTCTTCGATGGTGATATGCGCTGCGGCGTCCAAGCGCCAGTTTGCCGGCGCGAGCCAGACGATGTCATCGGATTCGCTCATCGGTTTGACCCGGACGGACGTATCGAATCCCCCCAACGCGGCGAGCAGCAGGCGCTTGTTTTCCGCGACACGGAATCGGCGTCGAAGGTTTTGGCTCCTGTTCCGGCCCTTGCGTGCTACCGGGCCGACGATGAACCGGTTGTGTAAATTCTCCATCGGCATGCCCGGCGTCAGTCGAAGAAAGGCGTGGGCAGTGCGATAGGCGTCCAGGATGCCGGAGTGTATCTCGCGACTTGCCTGATCAGTGACGCAATAGTGTTCGTAGACGTCTGCCCAGTTCAGTGAGCACATCGCTACGGCTGGAATGCCTTCGGCCTTTGCCGCGAGAAGAAGGGTGTAGGGAACGTTGGCCAGGATGAGATCCGGTTTCCACTGTCTGAGCAGTTCGCGTTGCTCGGCGATACGCCCGTTCCAGTCGCGATGATAGTCCACATAGGCTTCGCGGCTGCGGTCTGCGTCCACGGCCAGGGCGGAATGCATCACCATGCCCACGTCACAGCGGTAGGGCCGATGTTCGAACGGTGTCTCGAATCGAGTGCGTAAGTATGCGACGGGGAGGTCCGTCAGCAGCAACAGGTCAAGATTGGGCCTATGGCGCCGAAGCGCGGCGACTACTTCGGCGGTTTGTGCCGCATGGCCGTAGCCATGAGCAGTGATGGCGGCCAACAGTCGAGGCTGCATTCCGTTCCTCGCGCCGGGGTGATACACGGACCGCAAAGGTTATCCGAACCGGTATGGCGGTGCAAAGGTCCGTCGGTACGCGCCCGGGGGCGAGGGTGGCCCGACGGCCGGGTTGGCACTGCTTGGCAGCCAACCGGAGCCGCCGACATCGGCCCTATCGCTTTTCCGTGGAAACGTGGCGCTGTCCATCCTGATACGGAAACTCCCTGACTCGGCATCGAGATGATCCTTACCCACGAACGACTGAACACAGGTCGTATGCCTGATCATACGAAGGGGCCGGGCCTTTGGATGCATCTCCGTTCGCCTGGTGGGGAGGGCATCAATGTGTGATGGCGCACAATGCGAAAACGCTCGATTCTTGATCTGAGGTAACCCCTAAGCGGTTGCGGGAACGTGCAGCGGCTATTATGACCCTAGGCGTCCTTGGCCTTTGGGGTTGCGGAGCCGGAATCGATGGCGGAGGATCCAACAAGAATGACAGAACGGCTCGACTATCCTGGCTACCTGGCCAAATTGGAAGGCTTGGTCAGGGAAAAAGAGACCGGCACGCTTTTCGCCAAGACCGACGACAATCATCTGGTCGTGGCTGTGGTACGTGACGGTGCCATTGTATCCTTGGCCCACGGCCCCAAACGGGGTGCGGACGCGATCGGCCTGGTCAAACAGATGGGGCATGCCGAGGTGCGCGTTGACCCGAACGCCATTGCTTACGGAAACAAGCCCTTGCCGCCAACCGACGAGATTCTGGCCAGCTTGCGGTCAGCCGTTGCGGTTTCCGCTTCGGCCGGCGTCGGGGGGCTGAATACCGCCGAAGTTCGAAGTGTTTTGTGTGAACTGCTTACGGACTACCTGGGGCCGGCGGCACCGATCATTTGCGACGAAAAAATGGCTGCGTTGGGACCGACGGTCTCGCCCGCCGCCGTCGATCTGGCCGTTCGGGAGTTGGCCGAGGAAATCGACGACGAGCAGGAGGCGGGGCAGTTCCAGCAATTGGCTCGCCAGCGGCTGAAACCCGGCGGCTAGCTGCTTTTGCCCATTCTCTTCATCAATTGAGCGAAACTGCGCCGCAGTAATTCCACGGATCTTGCCAGGGCGCCGATCTCGTCATCGCGTTGAAGTACCAGGGCTTGATCGAGCTTGCCTTTGGCGATGCTTTTGGCGAAGTCGGTGATGGTCAGCAGCGGGGCAATCAGGTAACGCCGTACCAGCTGGTTGATGGTGGCAAATATCAGCGCGAACAGCAGGGTGAGAAATCCGATGCCGTAAAGGCTGCGTTCCAGAGCCAGTTGTTTCACGTCAGCCAGGGGTACCCCGATGACGCTCATGCCCACGGTATCGCCGACGCGGTAGAGATAACCGGAATTCCGCCCGTACTCGCTGGTAATCTCCGTGGGCACCTGATCCGGGTCGCCGTGGCAGCGCAGGCAGCCTGGTTTGCTGACCATGGGTTCGGCCGAAACCAGCACGCCCTGGTCATCCAGGGTGACCGCCTCGGTAAGGCCGGTTAGCGCTGGATTGGCTTGAAAGCGCGAAAGCAGCTCCCGTTCCGCAGGTTTTGGAAGATTGGCGGGGTTCAACGGGTTGTCCGATACGCTACGAATGGTGTAGCGCGGCTGTTTGTCGTGAAAATTCTTCGCCACCTTGGCGGTAGCCACGATGCCGGAAAATCCGGGTGTGTGAAACAGGCCATTTTTAAGGAAATAGGGCCGCAGGTCCGCGGCGACGTATCCCTTGATGGAGGCGACCATGTCGACGAGCATTTCCAGCTCGGTTCGGGCCTGGGCCTCTACCTGCCGCTGTGTAAACCAGTAGATGGCCGGTGCGCTGATCAGGATGGCGAGCAGGTATAGCCCGGCCAATGCCAGATTGAAACGTCGTGCCACACTTCCGCGAGCCGTCGCCCCGCTGTCCTGGTCGCTCATCGGTGTACTCCTGAGGTTGTGCAAGTCGCTGTACTTGCTGATATGGGAATAGGTTACGAGACGCGCGTCGGCAAGGTGGTTATACGTCGAGGTGTTGAGCGAACTCATCCATGGTGGAGATAGTTGCCGGTTCGGCGGATATTTACCGGCCTGGCCGGAACTTGCCGGGAACCGCTGTACCTGGCCAGATGCAGTCGGGGGCGGAATCGACTACACTTGCGGTTTTTCCGCTCGGCCCGTTCGCAAACCGCTATGAACCTGAATTTTCTGGATTTTGAGCAGCCTATCGCCGAACTGGAGGCGAAGATCGACGAATTGCGCCGGGTCGGCGACAGCGCTGAGATCAATATCCAAGACGAAATTGCCCGTTTGTGCGAAAAGAGCAAGGCGTTGACCCAGGAGCTGTTCAGCAACCTCAGCCCTTGGCAGATTTCTCAGCTCTCCCGTCACCCGCTGCGGCCCTATACCCTGGACTACCTGGAACGGGCTTTCACCGATTTCGAAGAACTGCACGGTGATCGTGCCTTTCGGGATGATCCGGCGATCGTCGGCGGTGTCGCGCGTCTGGATGGCCAGCCGGTGATGGTGATCGGCCAGCAAAAGGGCAGGGATACCAAGGAGAAGATTCGTCGCAACTTTGGCATGCCTCAGCCGGAGGGTTACCGAAAGGCGCTGAGGTTGATGAAAACCGCCGAACGCTTCCGCCTGCCGATTCTGACCTTTATCGATACCCCAGGCGCCTATCCGGGCGTAGGGGCCGAGGAACGGGGGCAGAGCGAGGCCATTGCCCGCAACCTGTTCGTAATGGCCGAGTTGCGCACACCGATTCTTTGCACGGTCATCGGCGAGGGCGGTTCCGGTGGCGCGCTGGCCATCGGCGTCGGTGATCACCTGATGTTGCTGCAATACAGTACCTATTCGGTGATTTCGCCGGAGGGGTGCGCCTCGATTCTTTGGAAGAACGCCGACAAGGCGCCGGTGGCGGCCGAGGCCATGGGCATTACCTCCGGCAGGCTCAAGGAACTGGGTTTGATCGATCAGGTGATTTCCGAGCCTTTGGGCGGTGCCCACCGTGATCCCGACGTCATGGCCGAGAGGCTAAAGCAAGCGCTGGTCGAAAATCTGGACCGTTTACGCAAGATCAATGTGGACGACTTGGTCAAGCAGCGCTACGAACGTCTGATGTCCTACGGCCGTCACGCGGAGTAGTTCCTCTCGCTTCGTGTACCAACCCCCGCTTCTCCTAGAGCCCCTGAGGGCAGTCGCTTCCGCATCACGCCTGCGGGTGGCCTACAGTGGGGGCTGTGATTCTCACGTCCTGCTTCATTCTCTGGCAGAGCTGCGCGACCAACTTCCCGTCCCGCTACACGCCTTGCACATCAATCACGGCCTGAGCCCCCATGCCGACGATTGGGCCATGCATTGCACGCGGATCTGCGCCCGGCTGGGTGTGCCGTTGGATGTGGTGCGGGTACAGGTCGGGCACCGCAAGGCTTTGGGCTTGGAGGCGGCGGCCCGCGAAGTCCGTCTGGCGGCGTTCGAGCAGGCGATGATTCCCCGTGAGGCGCTGCTGTTGGGCCACCACGCCGACGATCAGGCGGAGACGCTGCTGCTACAACTGCTGCGTGGCAGCGGCGTGCGAGGCGCCGCTGCCATGCCCACGATCCAGGTATTCGGTCCAGGTTGGATGTGCCGGCCCTTACTGGGCTGGGGTAGGGCGGAATTGCGTGAGTACGCCCGCAGCCTGGGGCTTTCCTGGGTGGAGGACGAGAGTAACCAGGACGAGGCCCTGGAACGGAATTTCCTGCGCAAAGAAATCGTTCCGCGTCTTGCCGGGCATCGGGGTGGGGTCGTAAAGGCGCTGGCGCGCAGCGCCAGACATTTTGCCGAGGCCCGTTGTCTGCTGGAGGAACGGGCCGATGAGGATTTGGCGCTGGTTGGTGTGGACGGCGGGCGTCGTCTGAATACCGTCGCGCTTGCTGCGCTTCATCACGCCCGGCGTTGCAATCTGCTGCGCTCCTGGTTCGATCGCTTGAATCTGCCGCCACCGGACAGCACGCGGCTGGAACGGATCTGCACGGAGTTGCTGGCGGCCAGGAGTGACCACATACCGCTGGTGGAATGGCCCGGCGTGGAGGTGCGGCGCTATCGCGCCGAAATTCATGCTCACCGGCCCTTACCGTATCACGACGCCTCTGCTGTGGTTCGTACCGCGGGCGTGCGGAACCTGGATCTGGGCGAAGGGTGCGGTCGCTTGACGGATCTGCCGGCCGTGAATCTGGAGGTCAGATTCCGCCGGGGGGGCGAGCGATGCGCGTCGCGGCATCCCGGCGGTACCTCCGATCTGAAACGTAAATTGCAAACGGCTGGCGTCGTGCCCTGGATCAGAGACCGTATCCCCTTGCTGTACGTAGGCAATGAGTTGGTCTATATCTGCGGGCTGGGTGGTTGCGGAACGACTGCTAGTGAGATGGCGCCGACCTGGGTTCCGTCGGATGGCTTGCGGACGTTGTTGCCTTTCGACGGGCCTTTTCGCCAAACAAACGCATAGCGCGCCGCTACCGCTCTTGCGTTTCATTCCTCGAAGCGAGTCATCACCAGGCAACAGTTGGTACCGCCGAAACCGAAGCTGTTGCTCATCACGGTCTTCAGGCCGGCGTTGTCGATGCGCTGGCGGACGATGTTCATGCCTTCGGCCTGCGGGTCGAGATTGTCGATATTGGCCGAGGCGGCGACGAAATCCTCTTCAAGCATGATCAGCGAGTAAATCGCCTCATTGACACCGGCAGCACCCAGGGCATGGCCCGTCAAGGACTTGGTGGAGGCCAGGTGGGGTGTATCCGCGCCGAATACCTCGCGGATGGCTTCCAGTTCTTTGATGTCTCCCACCGGTGTGCTGGTGCCGTGGGCATTGATGTAGTCGATGCGGCGTCCACCGCTGGTCTCCAGGGCCTGGCGCATACAGCGCACCGCTCCCTCACCGGAAGGGGCCACCATATCGTAGCCATCGGAGGTGGCGCCATAGCCGACCACTTCGGCGTAAATTTTTGCGCCGCGGGCCTTGGCGTGTTCCAGTTCCTCCAGTACCACGCAGCCGCCGCCGCCGGCGATAACAAAGCCGTCGCGGTCCCGGTCGAAAGTGCGCGAGGCCTTGTCCGGCGTCTCGTTGTACTTGCAGGACAGGGCGCCCATGGCGTCGAACAGGCAGGTCATGGTCCAGTGCAGCTCCTCACCGCCGCCAGCAAAGACGATGTCCTGACGATTGAGCTGGATCTGCTCCATGCCGTTGCCGATGCAGTGGGCGCTGGTGGCACAGGCGGAACTGATCGAGTAGTTGACGCCCTTGATCTTGAAGGCCGTGGACAGGCAGGCGGAGGTGGTGCTGCCCATGGTGCGGGGCACCATATAGGGTCCGATCTTACGCACGCCACGATCGCGCAGGATGTCGGCGGCGGCGACGATGTTTTCGGTGGACGAGCCCCCAGAGCCGGTGATCAGGCCGGTGCGCGGGTTGGAAATGTCGGCCTCGCTCAAGCCCGAGTCTTCGATGGCTTCGCGCATGGCCAGGTAGTTGTAGGCCGCCGCATCGCCCATGAAGCGCAGCAATTTGCGATCGATGTGATCCTTCGGGGCAAGCTTCACCTCGCCATGCACTTGGGAGCGCATCTTGAGGTCGGCGTATTCCTGACAATGCACGATACCGGAGCGGCCCGCGCGCAGGGACTCGGACACCTCGGCCCTATTGTTTCCGATGCTGGATACGATACCGATACCGGTAATGACGACACGGCGCATGGCGATGGACCTAGAACCCCTCGGTGGACGTGAACAGGCCGACACGCAGGTCCTTGGCGGTGTAGATTTCGCGGCCGTCCACCTCCACAACCCCGTCGCCAATACCCATGACCAGTTTGCGCATGATGACGCGTTTCATGTCGATACGGTAGGTGACCAGCTTGCGTTGTGGTGTCACCTGGCCGGTAAATTTGACCTCGCCCGCTCCCAGGGCCCTACCGTGTCCAGGACCGCCGCTCCAGCCCAGGAAGAAACCGACCAACTGCCACATGGCGTCCAGACCCAGGCATCCGGGCATGACCGGGTCGCCCGGAAAATGGCAATCGAAGAACCAAAGGTCGGGTTTGATGTCCAATTCGGCAATCAGTTGGCCTTTGCCATAAGCGCCGCCCTCGCTGGATATATGTGTAATGCGGTCCAACATCAGCATCGGCGGCATGGGTAACTGGGCGTTGCCGGGGCCAAACATCTCCCCCTTGGCGCAAGCGATCAGTTCGTTGTAGTCGTAAGCGCTTTTTTGTTGCATCAAAAAATCAGTGCCCCATAGGCTATGGGTCGAAGCGAGACTCAGCGGCGACCGGCCCGGTAACCGGCGTACGGGCACCCCCAACCACAGTACCCTAACGTGCGATGGCGAAAGGAACGCGGCGAGTATAGCCAAAGCGCGACTCAGGGGCCAGTTAAGGCAGCCAGTCCCACGCACGAATATCGAGGTTTGCGCCACCGGAAGCGGGTCTACACTGGGGGGATGGAACTGCACTACCCGCGCATTTGGAAATCGCTCGCCTGGCTGGGCGTGGCGGCCACCGTCTATCTTTCCCTCACTCCCCGGCCGCCGGATCTGGAGTTGGTTCCGCGCGGCGACCTCTGGGGCCATTTCCTTGCCTATGGGCTGCTGGCCTGGTGGTCGGTGCAGGCGTTCGGCAGTCGCAACGAATGTAATGTGGGCATGGGGCTGGTGGCCATGGGGCTGACACTGGAGCTGATTCAGGGGCTGAGCGGTTATCGGACCTTCGATTTGTTGGATTTCGCTGCCGACGTGGCAGGCGTGGGCGTCGGACTGAAAACCGCAAAACACCTCACGTTACTGCCACTCCTGGACCGGCATCTGGTGCGACTGCGTTCATGAAGGAGGCAGTGATATTGGTGCACGGTGTCTGGATGCCCGGCGCCGAAATGGGTTTTGTTCGTCATCATCTCGCCGTCATGGGTTTTGCGCCGCGGCAGTTTCACTACCGCTCCGTGGGTCGCCCGACCGATGAGTCGGTGGCGGCACTGGCCGGCTTTCAGGAGAAGCTCGAGGCGGCCGTGGTGCATTTTGTCGGCCATAGCATGGGTGGCCTGGTGATTCTAAAGATGTTCGATCGCTTCGCCATCAGCCGGCCGGGTCGAATCGTCACCCTGGGTTCTCCCTTGCACGGCTCCTGGGTAGCCGGTCAATTCGCCGGGCATCTGCCGGGCCGTTTGTTTCTGGGGCGGGCGGCGGAGCCTCTGGTGGAGGGTTTTTCCCGCCTGCCGCCGAACCGGGAGGTGGGGATGATCGCCGGAGACTGGCCCATGGGCATCGGCCGGCTGTGGTCTGCCATGCCCAGTCCCTCGGACGGAACCGTGAGTGTGGAGGAAACACGCGTAGACGGATTGGCCGATCACCTGACTTTGCCGGTCAACCACATGGGTTTGCTTTTTTCCCGCGAAGTAGCGCAACAGACCGCCGCCTTCCTGACCAACGGACGCTTCAGGCACGGCTGAAAAGGAATCGTCCCGCCGACCGTAAAGATTCCCGCGTCCTTGCCGAAAACACCACCAGCAAGGGCGTGGGCAATTCGTTCCTGTGCCCGCCATTCTTCGGTCTGACATTGCTCTAGGGACAGGTAGGACGGTCGTGGTGACCCGATTGGCCTGGCTAGAGGAGGCAACATTGGACAAGAACATGAAGATCCTGATCGTGGACGATTTTTCCACGATGCGGCGCATCATCAAGAATCTGCTGCGCGATCTCGGCTTCAACAACACCACCGAGGCCGACGACGGCAATACCGCCCTGCCGATATTGCAGGGGGGCAACATCGATTTTCTCGTCACCGACTGGAATATGCCCGGCATGACGGGCATCGACCTGCTCCGAAATGTGCGCGCGGACCCGAAGCTGGCAAAGCTGCCAGTTCTTATGGTGACCGCAGAGGCGAAGAAGGACCAGATCATCGAGGCCGCTCAGGCCGGTGTGAACGGTTATGTGGTCAAGCCGTTTACGGCCCAGACCCTGAAGGAAAAGATCGAGAAGATCTTCGAACGCCTCAACCACTGATCTCCACCGGAGCGAAACGATGCAGCCAGCAACCAACAAATCAGAGGATGTGGGCCAGTTGCAGTTGGCCAAACAATTGGTGCAGGCCCTGGAGGCGGGGGAGGACGACAGGGTCCACAGTCTCATGCAGGACTTGGCCGAAATCCGCGAGAGCCGTCTGTTCGTGGAACTTGGAAAACTCACCCGGGAGTTGCACGATGCCTTGAGCAACTTTCGTGTCGACTCCAAGGTGTCCGAATTGGCGGAGAAGGATTTCGTCGATGCCAGAGAGCGGCTGAACTACGTCATTTCCATGACCGAGCAGTCCGCCAACACCACCCTGGCCGCCGCCGAGGAAGGCATTCCCCTGTCCCAGGAGATGGAGGACAGGGCCGAGGAACTGAAAACCGAGTGGCTTCGGTTTCGCGAGCGCCAAATGAACGTAGACGAATTTCGCGAACTTTCCCGCTCGATCGACGAATTCCTTCACACAATTCACGCGAACTCGGGAAAACTGCGCAGTCGGCTCACCGACGTGGTGGTTGCCCAGGGCTATCAGGACCTCACCGGCCAGATCATTCGTCGGGTGATCGACCTGGTGCAGGACGTGGAACACGGACTCGTGGAGATGATTCGCCTCTCCGGCAAGGCCGAACAAGCGAAAGCAAAGGCGAAAAAGCACGAACCTCGAGACGAGCTTCAAGGCCCGGCGGTGCCGGGATTGGCGGACGCGGACACCTTGAATAATCAGGACGAGGTGGACGACCTACTCTCCAGCCTTGGCTTCTGAACCCCGAGGCGGATCACGAGCGGACCGTAACCCATGAACATCAACGTCGACGACGAAATTCTGCAGGACTTCCTCATAGAGGCAGGCGAAATCCTGGAGCAATTGGGCGAGCAATTGGTGGATCTGGAGCAACGGCCAGACGATCAGGATCTGCTCAATGCCGTCTTCCGCTCCTTCCATACCGTCAAAGGCGGAGCCGGTTTCCTGGCCATCGATCCCCTGGTCCATGTCTGCCACCGGGCGGAGGACGTTTTCAACGTGCTGCGTCAGGGGCAGCGCCGGGTCGATGCCCGTCTGATGGATGCGGTTCTGCAAGTGCTGGACGTGGTCAACGTCATGTTCGACCAAGTGCGCTCCGGTCAGGCGCCAGACCCCGCCGACCCCAGTCTGTTGAGCGAACTGGAAGAACTGGCCCAAGCCCAGGATGCCGAGCCCGTGGCCGAAGCCGCCGCCCCGCCGTCGTCAGAGCGCGAAGCGGTGCAGGAGGCGCAAGAGCCCGATGCCGAGGGAGACATCACCGATCAGGAATTCGAGGCCCTGCTGGACGCGGTCGAGGAGCAAGCGCCGCAAACCCTGGCAAAGGCGCCATCCGGTGGCGATCTGATTACCGATGAAGAGTTCGAGAACCTGCTGGACGAACTGCATGGAAAGGGCAAGTTCCAGGGGGCGGACGCCAGTGCCGTACCGGAGCCGGGCAATTCCTCGGACGAGATCACCGACGACGAGTTCGAGGACCTGCTCGACCAATTGCATGGCAAGGGCCAGTTCAGCGGCTCCGTAAACACGGAACCGCCAGCGGCCGCGCCACCGCCCCCGCCGCCAGAAAAGCCGGTGGCAAAGTCACCGCCTCCGCAACCCCCGAAACCGCCGGTTCCGGTAGCCAAGCAGCCGTCTCAGGCCCCGGCCGCCGCCGCGCCAGCGGTACCGAAGGCGGTGGCGGAAACCACGGTGCGGGTGGATACCAAGGTCTTGGACGACATCATGAATCTGGTGGGCGAACTGGTACTGGCCCGTAATCGTCTGCACACCCTCAAGGCCACCATGCAGGACGAGGAGGCGGCCAAGGCGGTCGCCAACCTGGATGTGGTCACCTCAGACCTGCAATTGGCCGCCATGAAGACGCGTATGCAGGCCATCAAGAAGGTCTTCGGCCGTTTTCCCCGGGTGGTTCGCGACCTGGCCCGCAGCCTCAATAAGGAAGTGGATCTGGAGATGCAGGGCGAGGATACCGATCTGGACAAGAACCTGGTGGAGGCCCTGGCCGATCCCCTGGTGCATCTGGTGCGCAATGCCGTGGATCATGGCGTGGAAGGTCCCGATGTGCGCGAGGCGGCGGGTAAGCCTCGCAAGGGCAAGGTGGTCCTGGCGGCACGTCAGGAGGGCGATCACATCATGTTGTCCATCGAGGACGACGGCAAGGGTATGGATGCCAATGTGCTACGTCGCAAAGCGGTGGAAAAGGGCATGATGGATGAGGAGGCCGCCTCCCGCCTGGACGACCACGAGGCGTTCAATCTGATCTTCGCCCCAGGCTTTTCAACCAAGACGGAAATTTCCGACGTGTCCGGCCGTGGCGTCGGCATGGACGTGGTCAAGACCCGTATCGTGCAGATGAACGGTACTGTGGAGGTGGAATCGGAATACGGCCAGGGCTCGCGCATCGTCATCAAGGTGCCCCTGACTCTTGCCATCATGCCGACCCTGATGGTGAAACTCTCCTCTCAGGTATTTGCCCTGCCCCTGGCCTCCGTGGTGGAGATCTTCAATCTGGATCTGCGCCACACCAACGTGGTGGATGGCCAGAAGGTGATTCTGGTACGGGAGAAGGCGCTTCCCTTGTTCTATCTGCGCGAATGGCTCACTCGCGAGGGGATGTTCGGAGCGGACAAGAACGCCGGCCACGTGGTAGTGGTGCAGGCCGGACGCACTCATGTCGGATTCGTGGTAGACCATCTGATCGGCCAGGAAGAGGTGGTGATCAAACCGCTGGGCGCCCTGTTGCAAGGCATTGCCGGGCTTGCCGGGGCCACCATCACCGGCGATGGCAAGATCGCCCTGATCCTCGACATTCCCGGCATGATGAAGAAATACGCCCGTTGAGGCCGGTTGCCCAGGGAAAGTACCGCGTGAACGCCAGCGCACACCTGCCGACCCCCCCTACCGGAGCACTGAAAAAAATGACGATTCGCGCCCTGATCGTCGACGATTCCGGTTTCTTTCGTCGCCGTTTGCGAGAGGTGCTGGAGAAAGACGGTGACATTCGTGTCGCCGGCGAGGCCGATGACGGCGCCCGAGCCGTGGAGCTGGCCGGCCGCTTGCGGCCAGATGTGGTCACCATGGACGTGAGTATGCCGGTCATGGACGGCATCACCGCCGTGCGCAAGATCATGAACAATACACCCATGCCCATCCTCATGGTCTCCGCCCTGACCCGCGAGGGTGCCAAGGCCACTCTGGAGGCACTGGATGCCGGTGCGGTGGATTTCGTCACCAAGAATTACGGCGATCTGGCAGACGATGGTGGCGGTATGCGTCTGCGCGAACAGATTCGTGCCCTGGCCGGCAAGCGGGTGCCAACGCCGGTCAGCGAACCCAAAGCTGCGCCGGTCTATCGCCGCCGGCGCGGCCACTTTCGGCTACTCATCATCGGTTCCTCCACCGGCGGTCCCATCGCCCTGCAAAAGATCCTCACCAGGCTGCCGGCCGGTTTTCCTCTGCCCGTGCTGGTGATTCAGCACATGCCCGCGGATTTCACCGGCCCCTTCGCCGAGCGCCTGGACGGCTTGTGCACGTTGTCGGTCAGAGAGGCCACGGATGGCGCGGCGCTGACGCCGGGAACCATTCTCATCGCGCCCGGCGGGCGTCAATGTCTTCCGCGGGAAAACGGCAATGGTCTGAGCGTGCGACTACAGGACGCCACAAGCCAGGACCGCTATCGGCCTTGTGTGGACCTCAGCTTCAGTGCAGCGGCCCATGTGTTACCGGGAAAAGTCCTGGCCCTGGTGCTCACCGGCATGGGCAGCGACGGCAAGGAGGGGGCGGTGGCCCTGAAGAAGAGCGGTTCGACGGTCTGGAGCCAGGACGAGGCCAGTTGCGTGGTCTATGGGATGCCCATGGCGGTGGCCAAGGCGGGCTTGAGTGACCGGGTCCTGCCCTTGGACGGCATCGCCGATGCCTTGATTGGCACGGTCTGAGCATGGATTTTCTCAGTATCATCGGCGTCATCCTGGGATTGGCCGCTATCATCGGCGGAAACGCTCTGGAAGGCGGTCACATAGGCTCATTGCTCAATGGCCCGGCCCTGGTGATCGTGTTTGGCGGTACGGTGGGGGCCATTCTGTTGCAGACGCCTCCGGCAATCTTCGTCCGCGCGATGCGCAATATTGCCGGTGTCGTTCGCCCGCCAGCCTACGATCCTGAGGCGGCCATCCGCAAGATCGTCGATTGGTCGCAACTGGCCCGCCGGGAGGGCTTGTTGGGCTTGGAAGGGCCGGCGGAATCCGAGCAGGACGGGTTTACCCGCAAGGGTCTGCAACTGCTGGTGGACGGTAGCGAGCCGGACATATTGCGTAAGGTTCTGGAGGTGGAAATCGATGTCCGTGAGCAAAACGACGTGGCCGCCGCCAAGGTGTTTGAAGGCATGGGGGGGTACAGCCCCACCATCGGCATCATCGGTGCCGTCATGGGTCTGATACACGTCATGCAGAATCTTTCCGACCCCAGCAAACTGGGGGGCGGTATCGCTACCGCCTTCGTCGCCACCATCTATGGTGTCGGATTGGCCAACCTTCTGTTTCTGCCCTTGGGGAGCAAACTCAAGGCGGTGGCGACCGCCGGCAGCCGCTATCGCGAACTGGTGTTGGAGGGGCTGATCTCCATCGCCGAAGGAGACAACCCCCGCTATATCGAAACCAAGCTGCAAGGTTACCTTGATTGACCGGCATTGCCGGGGATGCCGTTATGGCCCGCAAGAAACGTCACGAAGAACACGAAAATCACGAACGCTGGTTGGTGTCCTACGCGGACTTCATCACCCTGCTGTTCGCCTTTTTCGTGGTGATGTACGCCGTGTCCTCGGTGAACGAGGGCAAGTACCGGGTGCTGTCAGAATCCCTGGTGGAGGCGTTCAAGAGCGCATCGCGTACCGAAAACGTCCCACTGGGGAACGAGGCGCGGGGTGGAGAGGGCATACTGGAGGGTGGCAGCAGTATCGTCAGCGGTCCCTGGGAGGGGCGCCCGGCCGGCCCGGTGGATCGCAGCGAGGATGCGGAGCAGGGCGATTCCATGCAATTCATGATGGGAGAGATCGAACGTACCCTGTCCACCTATATGGACGACGAGATGGTCAATGTCACCCGTGGCGAGACCTGGGTGGAGGTGGAACTCAAAAGCAGCCTGCTGTTCGAGAGCGGCAGTGCCCGCATCGCCAGGGGGGCGGTATCGGCCCTCAAACCCATCGCGGCGATACTCAAGCCCCTGCCCAATCCCATTCGGGTGGAGGGTTTCACCGACAACATTCCCATCAACACCTCTGCCTTTCCCTCCAATTGGGAGCTGTCCGCGGCACGTGCCGCCAGCGTCGTTCACCTTCTCACTCAATACGGTCTGGACCCGCGCCGCCTGTCCGCGACCGGTTTTGGCGAGTTCCGCCCCATTGCCAGCAATACCACGGACTCGGGCCGCAACAAGAATCGCCGGGTTTTGCTGGTGATATTGGCAGAAGAGGAGAAGCGCCGCGTCGCCCTGCCGCCGGGGGGAGGGCGATCGTGAAGGTCTGGGCCGTTGCCAATCAGAAAGGCGGGGTGGGCAAGACCACCACCACCGTCAGCCTTGCCGGTCTGCTGGCGAGCTGGAGTCGGCCCACCCTGCTGGTGGACCTGGATCCCCACGGTTCCCTGACGAGCTACTTCGGCTTCGACCCCGACACCATTCAGCACAGTATCTTCACGGTATTTTCGCGCGCCTCCAAGGGCAAGGAGTCCGATCCCCTGCCACTGGTACGCCCGACCGAAACCGAATATCTGGATCTGCTGCCGTCTTCCACCGCCCTGGCCACCCTGGAACGCCAGGCCGGTATGCGCGACGGCATGGGGCTGGTTTTGGCCCGAACGCTCAAACGTCTGGAGAAACGTTACGACCACGTGCTGGTGGATTGTCCGCCCATGCTGGGGGTGCTCATGGTCAACGCCCTGGCCGCCTGCGATCAACTGATCGTGCCGGTGCAGACCGAGTTTCTGGCCATGAAAGGGCTGGAGCGCATGCTGCATACCCTGCAAATGATTCTACGCGCCCGCGGTTCGAGCCTGCGTTGCACCATTCTGCCGACCCTCTACGACCAGCGTACCCGTGCCTCTGTGGACACCCTGCGGCAGTTGCGCGAGAGCTATCCGGATAAGATCTGGTCCTCGGTTATTCCCGTGGACACCCAGTTCCGCGAGGCCAGCAAGCTCGGCCTGCCGCCGCCGGTCCACAGCCCCAACGGCCGCGGTGTGCGTGCCTATACCGAGTTGCTGCACGACCTGCTTCAAGACGAACAAACAGCGAATCAGGAATTGCCCAAGAAGGTATCCGCGCAATGAGCGAGCCGCCCCACCGCAAACCGCAACAGACAGCCGAACAGGTGGTGGTGGACGACTACCTGCAATCCCTGCTGCGCGACGTGGAGGTGCTGGCGGCCGCGGCAGAGGAGCCCAAACCCGCTCCGGTGGCCGAGCGGGCACCGGTCGTGAGTCTGGTGGAAGTGGCCAAGCCGGTTGCCAAACCGGTCCCGCCGCCGGTGCCAGTTTCCGCCCCGCCGGCGGAGGAAAAACCGGCCCGGCCGGAATGGGCCAAGGGACAGTTTCAAACCCTGGTGTTTCACGTCAATGGTCTGAAGTTGGCCGTGGCCCTCAACGATCTGGCCGGTATCGCCAAGGGAGAGGACGATATCACGTCGGTTCCGGGTCAGCCCCTCTGGTACCTGGGGCTGAAAGAATACCGCGGCCGGCAGGTGGGCATCGTCGATACCGCCCGCCTGATCATGCCGGAGAAATTGGGCGGCGTGGATCGCGCCGAGCGCATGGAACCGGCACACATCCTGTTCATCGACGACGGCCGCTGGGGACTGGGCTGTGATGCCATCGGCCGGGTGCTGCGGCTGGAGGCCGACGCGGTCAACTGGCGCACTGCCCGAGGCAAACGCCCGTGGCTGGCGGGAACCCTGATCCAGGAAATGTGCGCGCTGATCGATGTAAAGGAATTGGTGCAATTGGTCGAAACACAGCGTAAGGCGCCGCGTCCGGGCAAGGGTCCGGCAGGCGGTCAGGCCAAGGGCGACCACAACAGGGTGAAGCGATGAGTGCAAAGGTAGAAGCGGCCAACGACCCCATCAGCCAATGGGTAACCTTTCGCCTGGACGACGAGACCTACGGTATCAACGTGATGCAGGTGCAGGAGGTGTTGCGGGTCACGGAGATCGCGCCGGTGCCCGGCGCGCCGGCTTATGTACTGGGCATCATCAATCTGCGCGGCAACGTGGTCACCGTGATCGACACCCGCAGCCGCTTCGGTCTGCCGCCAAGGGATGTGGACGATTCCAGCCGTATCGTCATCATCGAGTCCGATCAACAGGTCATCGGTATCCTGGTGGACAGTGTTGCCGAGGTGCAGGAGCTGCCCAGCTCTCAGATCGAGACTACGCCGAATGTCGGCAACGAAGAAAGCTCGCGCTATATTCAGGGTGTCAGCAGTCAGAAAAACCAACTGCTGATTCTCGTGGATCTGAACAAGCTCCTCACCGAAGACGAGTGGGGCGAAATGAGTATGTTCTAGGAATGACGATTGCCCTGGCCATTGCACTTGTGCTCCTTGCCGCTGTGTTCGCAGTGATGGCCAGGCATTGGCGCAAACGGATTCGCAGTCTCGAAAACGGCAATCTTGCCCTCAATCGACGTCTCGCCCATCTCGAACAGGCTCTGTCCGGCCTCACCAACGGCAGCATGAACATGGGCGGCCGGGTGGTACGCATGGAAACCCATCTGCGCGAACTGCGCGACGGGCAGGATCGCCTCACACAGGTCAGCGACGCCACTCAGCCCTACGGTCCGGCCATCCGTATGGTGCAAGGCGGGGCCAGCGTGGAAGACCTGATCACCAACTGCAATCTGACCCGCTCCGAAGCCGAACTGATCCACCGGATGCATGCTAGCGACCGGGAGGACAGGGCGGTGAATGGGGACTGATATCCTGTCATTTTCCCTCGTCCGCGTAAATCCGAACCCTGGCCGTTCCGTAGTTGTTGGCGTAGAGGTCCCAAAACAGGAACCGGGGTATATCGTTCACGAACAGTTTCAGGCGTCCATCGCCAGTGATGAGCATCTCCGTGCCATCCGGTTTGTCGGGCCAGGCATGTGACGCGCCACTGCCGGCCTTTGCCATCAGGGCAAACCAGCGTGGTTCGCCCGGTACGGCGCGAAAACCTTCGGTGATACGAAAGATCAAGCGACTTTCCTGATCCTTGGCTCTCTCCTTGCGTGGGAAGGAATCGATCTGTGTCCTGGGTATCATTTTCAAATCGGGACAGCGATGGCGGATCAGGGGCGGGATCTCATCCTTCACCCAGCCAAAGCCACGGGGGGAGGCGGGAACGCACTTGTCGAACCACTGGGGCATGGTATCCAGAACGATTTTGTATTGCTTGCCCTTTTCCAGGTCGATACCGGTATCGAAACTCGGACAACGTGCGTCGAAGGTGATCCAACCGCTTTTTCCGTTCGCCTCGCAGTTCGGTTTTGTGACACCGAAGTAGGTCGACTCCTGTTCTACATTGATCCACCGTACCGTGAGCAGAGCGCCGATGCCGAATAGCAGGAACACGGGGAAAATATACACCTTGATCCAGCACTCCCTCGACCAACGGATCGCCTTTCCACCCCGGCCTTCCGGCAGTTGCGATCCGTGAAAGGCGTGGTTCCAGATTTTCTGTGACAGTCTGTCGCTTTTGCCCTTGAGACGAACATGCCAGGCCCAAAGGAGCAGGGATAAAATAACGAAAGTCCAGAATGGATACTTGAAATCTGTCAATACGGCGAACTTGTCGCGCAGGGCGTCCGGCAGCAGGATGCCGAACAGCCAACCCAGGCCATCGCGGACGGAGCCGAATTTATCCAACAGCCACGACGTTTCGCCCGGTACGGCGGTATAGTCCTCCGGCGCCGGATTCAGGCCCAGAAGAACGATAAGGAATGCCAGCGTTGTGGCGACGAAGATCAGATACAGCAGGCGGCGATTGCAGACCAGACAGCCAGGGCCATCCGCATGGTCGTTGCGTGCCCCGGCACTTGCGGCGCGCTTGGGGTCGGCATCGTAGGCATTGGCATCACTTGGCCAGGAGTGCCGCCTGCCATCGTCGCCGACGACCTCGAACTGGGCAGGGAGATTATACGGGGCGTAGTCTTGCGCCTTATCCTGAATACGGGCAAGCACACTCTCATGCACCGCCAGCGGGGGTGGGTCTTTGGCCTTCTCGTTGGCTTCTTGCCAAAGCATCGGGATGTCCCGCGGATTGTATCGATAATACATGCCAACACCGCCTCGGGAGTCGTTCATGGTCCCCAGCGCATTGGCGTGCTGCCGATAGTGTTCGCGATCGCTGGCGAGAAACCGCAATCCCAGGGTTTCGAGTCGGTTCAACATCCAGTTGAGGGACACCAGTGACAGGCTGTGCTTTGGATAGCCGCCTCCCACGTCGGCGTGCATACCGGCGAACCAGACCTGTTCGAACCTCGCATCGAAGGCGTCATTGCCGGTTTTCGTCCAAAGCGTCGGCCAGAAGGCAAAGCGCCTGTCGTCGATGGCCAGGGCATGAAAGCCATGCTGAATGTTTGCGGGTGGTCTGCCGTCGATATGATTCACGACGGGTGTCCGCTTTGCCATGCCGGGGAGCCTGGCGGCACCCTTCAGTATCCACTCCAACGCGCGACGCATTTCGTATATGGGCATCGCTACCGCACCGACGGTGTCCCAGATTGCCAGGCATTCGACCGGAACACGTGTGTCATCTGAACCTTCTTCCCTGGGTACCCGCCAGGAAGACCGATAGCCGATAGCGGCGTCAGCAAATTTTTCGTCTTGCCGGAAAGGAAGCTCATGCTCCCCGGTAGTATTTTGAAGACCCTTCCAATGCGCGAACCGGTAAGCCCGAAAGGTCTCCACGACATCGCGATGGGTTTCGGCCTCTGTGTCCCTGGCCCTGATGACGCCGAACTGGGCGATCAATTGCGCCACACTGCGGGCGGTAAACGCCCCCCGGCTGAAACCCACCAGGAAGATACGGTCGCCGGGCCGGTAGTGTGACACCAGGAAGGTATAGGTATCACGGATGTTCTTGCTCAAGCCCCAGCCGAAGACCAGTCCCGCAATGCGGGCCGGGCTGAATGCTGCGGTTCCGACCCCGTCGTCATAGTAGGTGAGCTGGTCGGGGTCTCCCTCAACAGGGGGGGTGCGATCGATGGCTTGGAGCAGACGCCAGACGTTGGTCTGATCGCCGACACCGCCAGCGTTTCCGGTTCCGTCCATGCACAAAACAATATTGCGTCCGACGGGCTTGTCCGCTTGACCTGTCATGGAACGTACTCCCATAGCGATTTCACGGAAATAGTAGCGCAGAACTCTGAGGTCGAATGTTGCCGGCGTACTTGGCGAGGCAACCGTTCGTCGGGAATTTGCATCCACGCATTTATGGGATTCGTAACAACGGTGAAACAGGACGGGCAAGGGAACGCGACACAACAGCGTTATTCCGGGCACGGTTCCGTCGGTCGGAATTGACTTGCACCGGACCTACGTTGAGTCCCTGCCTTGTCCTGATCGAACCGCATCCCGAAGCCGGCACTTGGCCTGGTTTCGACGCTAGAACGATTCGGAAAACAAGCAAAGGAGGAGTGATTCATGTCCGGTATACGCACTGGATTCCTGCTGCCACTGTTCTGTGGCGCACTGACCCTGGCGGCCTGCGACAAGGGCCCGGAACCTGGCAAGGTTTTTGACGAGGCCAAACTGGCGGGCCGCACCGCCGATTCGTTTCCCCAGGCCGATGAAGACTGGTTCCACGACATGGACAACGGCATCGCCTTGACGCCGGAAGAGGTCAGGGGCCGCAATATGTGGAACGTGTGGAGCGGCGGCAACGATCGGCTCTGGGATCTGATGAGCGATTACACCTATGGTGCCTTCGATCTGCTCAAGATCATCAGCAATCACCCCGACCAGGGCTATTCCCGCGCCAACCGCTGGACCTATCTCGGCCTGGTGAACGAACCCTGCTTCGAACAGCCCAAGGCGCCGCGCAAGGATCGCTATGGCCTGTGGCTGGACGTGCGCGGCAAGGGTTGCGAGGCCGATCCCTTCGAGAACGAGAGCAAATACCCCGGTGTCGCCATCGGCGCCAGGGGCAAGTCCCTGGGTGAGGGCAAGACCCATCCGGTGGGTTCCTATTATGGCTACGCCAGCGGTGTTCTCGGTTTGCGGCTGTTCCCCAATCCGGCCTTCGATGCCGAAGCGGCCAAGGCGTGGGACCCGGATCGCTATTACACCGATCCCGATTACTACAACCGCAAGGATCTGGTGCGCCCCTACCGGGTAGGCATGTCCTGCGGTTTCTGCCATATCGGCCCCAGCCCCATCCATCCGCCCAAGGACCCGGAGAACCCCCGTTACGCCGATCTGAGTTCATCGGTGGGCGCCCAGTATATGTGGGTGGATCGTTTGTTCATCCATAACTCGAACAAGCCCGAAGGTCAGACCAATTTCATGTATCAGTTGGCCCATACCTTCCGTCCGGGGAGCATGGACACCTCGCTGATCTCCACCGATTACATCAATAATCCGCGCACCATGAACTCGGTTTACGACTTCGTGGCGCGCATGGGGCTGGCCCACGAACTGGGCCATTCGCAGTTAACCGGTGGCGAGCTGGACAACAAGCAGTTCAACGACTTCGTCAAGGAAGGTCCGCTGACAGACTTCTTTGATCCCAAGACCGGCATCGTGCGTACGCCGCGGGTGCTCAAGGACGGGTCGGACGCCGTCGGCCTGTTGGGGGCACTCAATCGCGTCTATCTGAACATCGGTCTGTTCAGCGAGGAGTGGCTGTTGCACTTCAAACCGGTGGTGGGCGGCAAGACCATCACTCCCATCCCCATCGCCACGGCGCAGAAGAACTCGGTTTACTGGCAGGCCACGGAGCAGGGCAATCTGGACACCGCGCGCTTCTTTCTCAAGGCCGCTCAACCCGATCGTTTGAAGGACGCCCCTGGCGGGCAGGACTATCTGGATACCGATGCCGCGGTATTGGCGCATGGCAAGGACGTGTTCGCCGATACCTGTGCCCGCTGCCACTCCAGCAAGGCGCCGCCCCTGCCGGCGGACCTGGACCCGATGCAATGCAAGGGCGCCGGTTACCTGGATTGCTTCAAACGCTACTGGAAGTGGACCCAGACCGACGACTACAAACAGGCGATGCGCGAGATCGTCCATGCGCCGGATTTCCTGACGGGCAATTACCTGTCCACCGACCAGCGCATCCCGGCGACCCTGTTGCGTACCAATGTGTGCAGCCCGCTGGCGACCAACGCCCTGGAGGGCAATATCTGGGACAACTTCTCGTCGCAGTCCTACAAGCAACTGCCCTCGGTGGGTACGGTCACCCTGAGCGACCCCTTCACCGGCGAGCCCATGCCCTACGAGATGCCGGCCGGTGGTCGCGGTTACACCCGGGTGCCGTCGCTGATCTCGCTGTGGTCGTCCGGCCCTTATCTGCTCAACAACACGGTCGGCAGCTTCGATACTGATCCCTCCGTTGCCGCCCGTATGCAGGTGTTCGATGAGTCCATCGAGAAGATGCTGTGGCCCGAGAAGCGCGAGCGTGATTCCGTGTTGGGCGACAAGGTGCCTGGCACCATCGATCGCACCACCGCACGCAGCAGCGTCACCATTCCCGAGGGCTATGTGCCGGAGGTGATGCAGCCCTTGCAGGGCACTATGCATCGCCTGCTGCCCTGGCTGATTTCTTCGGGCGGTGACGTGGAGCTGGGGCCGATACCCAAGGGTACGCCGGTGGGCCTGTTGTCCAACTTGCGCCTGCGGGCCGAGTCCAAGGACCCGAAGGCGGTGGTGGCTCAGGTGAAGAACATGGGCGAGTTTCTGCTCAAACTGAAACTGGCGCTGGCCTCGTCACCCGACGATGCCACGGACGAGGAACTGCGCAAGCACTTTGCCGCCCTCAAGGAGCCCATGCTGCGACTGAGCAAGTGCCCGGACCTGGTGGTGAATCGTGGTCACTACTTCGGTACCACGGAGTTCAACCGGCAGGATGGTCTGAGCGCCGACGAGCGGGCCTTCGGCACGGAGCCGGAGTTGAGCGACGAGGATCGTCGCGCCCTGGTCGCCTTCCTCAAGACCTTCTGAGGCAGGCACCGCGATGACCGGCAACGCCACAAACGAGTGGGACTACGTCATCGTCGGCTCCGGCGCGGGCGGCGGCACCCTGGCCGCCCGCCTGGCGGAGGCGGGTATGCGGGTCTGCCTGCTGGAGGCCGGTGGCGACCCGGTCACCGGAACGGCCGAGCGAATGCCGGACGACTACACGGTCCCCGCCTTCCATGCCTTCGCCTGCGAGAACCCGGCGATGAGCTGGGGGTTCAAGGTGCGGCACTATGCCGACGAGGGTCAGCAGGCCAGGGATCCGAAGTATCAGGCGGGGGAGGGGGTGTTCTACCCTCGCGCCGCGGCCCTGGGCGGCTGCACCGCGCACAACGCCATGATCTTCATGCTGCCCCACGAATCGGACTGGAACCGCATCGCACGACTCACGGGCGACGCCTCCTGGTCGGCCGCCAACATGCGCCGTTACGCCCGGCGTCTGGAGGCTTGTCACCACCGGCCCCTGTGGCGGGCCTTGCGCCGACTGGGCATCGACCCCACCGGCCACGGCTGGGATGGCTGGTTGGATACCGAAATACCCATTCCGGCAGAGGCCATGGCCGATGACGACCTGGTGGAAACCGTCATCGGCACCGCCCGTGCCCAGGTGCGCAGCAAGTCGCGGCCGCTGACGGCCATGCTCTCCTGGCTGCGCCGGCGTGGCGATCCCAACAGCCGGACTTGGTTGCGTCGCAGTTTCGAAGGGCTGTGTTTCACGCCGGTTTCCACCCGCAAGCACATCCGCATCGGCTCCAGGGAACGCCTGTTGCAAGTGGCCACCAAACACCCGGACCGGCTGTACCTGGAACTCGATGCCCTGGCGACCCGCGTGTTGTTCGACGATCAGGGGCGTGCGCGGGGCGTGGAATATCTCAAGGGAGAACGCCTCTATCGTGCCCATGTGACGCCCACCAACCAGGCTGGCGAGCGACGCGAGGCGCTGGCCCGTCGCGAGGTGGTGCTGTGTGGCGGTGCCTTCAACACCCCACAGCTTCTGATGCTGTCCGGGCTGGGTCCGGCGGAGCACCTGCGCGAGCACGGCATCGGGGTGCGCTGCGACCTGCCCGGCGTCGGCGCCAATCTGCAAGACCGCTACGAGATCGCCATCACCCACCGTATGCGCAAGCCCTGGGAAGTGTTGAACGGTGCCGAATTCGCCCCCGGCGATCCCCTTTGGCAGCGCTGGAACCGGGACGGCGGCGGGCTCTACGGCAGCAACGGCGCGGCCATCTCCCTGGTGCGCCGCTCACCTCAGGCCGAGGCCGAGCCGGATATTTATTGCATGGCCCTGCTGGCCCGCTTCGAGGGCTATTTCGATGGCTTCTCCAAGCTGATTCGAGACCACCAAGACGTGCTTACCTGGGCGGTGCTCAAGGGCCACACCCGTAACCGTGCCGGCTGGGTACGGCTGCGTTCCGCCGATCCCCGCGATACCCCGGCGGTGGATTTCCGCTATTTCGACCAACGTGACGACGCTGATGGCAAGGATCTGGCCGCCCTGGTGGATGCCATCCGCTATGTGCGGCGCATGACCGCCCCCCTGATCGAAAAAGGCGTGATCGCCGAGGAGATGATGCCTGGCCACCAGGTACAGGATGACGAGGCCCTGGCCCGCTACGTGCGCGACACCGCCTGGGGCCATCACGCCTCCTGCTCCTGCCCGATCGGAAAGCCGGACGAGGGTGGGGTGCTGGACAGCGCCTTTCGGGTGCACGGCGTTCGTGGGCTGCGCGTGGTGGACGCCTCGGCGTTTCCGCAGATACCCGGATTCTTCCTGGTCAGCGCCGTGTACATGATCGGCGAAAAGGCGGCAGACGTGATTCTGGCGGATGCCCGACATTAGACAACACCAGGCCCGAGATTGGGGCCACACACCGGAGGAGAGCAAAATGGAATACGACGTAGAAACCCTGCTGGGCATGACCCAGGAACAGCTTGACGACCTCTTCAAGGCCAGCCCGGCGGGCGATATCCCCGACGGCGAGGCGGAAGGCACCGCCATTATCGCGCCGGGTACCCGCTATTCCGAGATCATCGCCAAGGTGGTCAACCACTTTGCCTGGCAGGGCAAGGTCTTCGATGGCAAGAAGGGGTTGCTGAAGAACCGCATATCCCTGTTCGGCATTGAGGCCATCGTCG
Source organism: Chromatiales bacterium (assembly GCA_020445565.1). GTDB lineage: Bacteria > Pseudomonadota > Gammaproteobacteria > JAGRCI01 > JAGRCI01 > JAGRGI01. The sequence goes on along the minus strand of JAGRGI010000031.1, from coordinate 52,664 downwards.
CCAAGGTCTACAAGGACGCGAGCTGGCTGGATGGCAAGGAGTGTATCGTCCTCGACTACTCCGACACCTCCATCGTCGCCAGCCGCATACGCGACGAGATCCGTCTCATCGGCCCCGGCTTCTATCTGGGCAAGGTCTATTGGGACAACGACCGGCTGATCGACTTCTGCCTGAAGTTCTGATGCCATGACCCCGCAATCGGCGTTTTTGGTGATCGGCGCCGTGGCCGCGGGCCGCGAGGCCGCGCTGCGCGCCTTGCTGGAGACCATGAACCGGGAGCCAGGGGTGGCGAACCCGGACAACCCGCTGCTGCCCTTCGGACGCTTCGAGCGATTGCATTTCGTGCGCTTGGTGGTGCTCGACGAGACCGGCATGGCGGACCTGTCGCTCTATCGCGTGCCGCCGCCGCGTCTGGGGCTGCGTCTGGTCTTGCTGGGCGATTGCGACGGACCGGCGCGGCGACAGCTGGACGAATTCGCCGAGCTGGCCGGGGACGGGATGCGTCTGCTGTTCGGTCATTGCGAAGACTTCGATCAAGACACCGATCTGCGCGCCTGGCTGCGTAAGCACTCGGTGCCCACCCAGGCCAACTACGTCAACTACCGTGGTCGAACGGCCCGCCAGGTACGCGAGGAACGCGCCCTGCAACGGTTTTTGTCGGCAAAGGTCGTGCGGGAGGGCCTGACGACCGGGGCACAAGAGGTCCGTAGCGACCTGCTCGCCCAGGTCCAGGCGGAGATTCGTGGCGGTCGTTTGTCCCTCAGCCCGCCCGAACCCACCCCCTTGGCCTGGTGGTTGGCGAATCTGGCACACGCTGCCGGCGTGCCTTTGCTGGCTTTGCTGCTTTTGCCGGTAGTGCTGCTGGCCTCGCCCTGGCTGCTTTGGCGGCTACGAAAAGCAGAACGCAGCGATCCCGAATACTGCCCGCACCCCGACGCCGAACACCTGCGTCGTCTGCGTGAACTGGAGGATCATGGTCTGAGCAACCAGTTCACTGCCGTGGGTCCGGTCAAGCCGGGGCGGTTCCGCGCGGCGCTGGTGCGGGTGTTGCTGCTGGCCATCGACTACGGCTGTCGGCACATCTTCAATCGTGGTCATCTGGCCAGGGTGCAGACCATCCATTTCGCCCGTTGGGTGGTGCTGGACGGCGGTACCCGCGTCTTGTTCGCCAGCAACTACGACGGCAGCCATGAAGCTTATATGGACGATTTCATCAACAAGGTGGCCTGGGGGCTGAACCTGATCTTCAGCAACGGGGTCGGCTGGCCACGGACCCGCTGGCTGGTGGCCCGCGGTGCCCGGCGAGAAGGCTGTTTCAAGAAATATCAGCGTGCCCACCAGGTCCCGTCTCAGGTCTGGTATATGGCCTACCCCGGCGTCACGCTCAGCGATATGCAACGCAACAGCCGGATCCGCGAGGGCCTGGAGCGGACTGCGGTGGACGACGACGAGGCGCTTGCCTGGTTGAGGCTGCTATGAATACCCTTTCGATGAGACCGCGGGCGGTGGAACTGGACGATGTGCAGGGTTTGCTGCGGTTCGGTTACAAGCGCCATACCGAAGCCTGTTTTCTGTTGTTGAAGGTCGAGGACGCCGATGCCGCCCGGGCATTCCTTTCCCAGGTGAGCGTGGCCGACGCGCAATTCAGCGACTCGCCGCCGGTCACCGTGCTTCAGGTGGCGCTCAGCAGTGCGGGGATGACTGCCCTGGGCGTGCCGGGGCAGGTGGTGGCGGGATTTGCCGAGGAGTTTGTGGCCGGCATGGCCACCGACGAAGACCGTTCGCGCCGCCTGGGCGACCAGGGCAACAGCCATCCCTCCCATTGGGAGTGGGGCAGCGGTGTTGGCGTGCCCGATGTGCTGCTCATGCTCTATGCCATGCCCGGACACTTGGACGTCTGGCGCGCGGAATTGGAGGCGCAGCTTGACGGGGGCTTTTCCCTCCTCGCGGTTCTGGACAGCACCGACAGCGGCGGGCGTGAGCCCTTCGGCTTTCGCGATGGTCTATCCCAGCCGGAGCTGGATTGGGAGCGTCGTCGCCCGGTGGAAGACCGTGACCGGCTGCACTACGACAATCTGAGCTGCCTGGGCGAGTTTCTGCTCGGCTATCCCAACGAATACGGCCTGTATACCGATCGGCCGCTGCTGGAGCCGGACCGGGACCCCAACGGCCTGTTGCTCCGCGCCGAGGACTGGCCCGAGCGCGCCGACCTGGGGCGCAACGGCAGTTATCTGGTGTTGCGCCAATTACATCAGGACATAGGTGGATTCTGGGGCTGGCTCCTGGGGCGGGCCGATGGCGACCGCGATCTGGCCCTTCGTTGGGCGGAATCCATGGTGGGCCGGAGTGTGGATGGGAAGCCACTGGTTCACGCTGAGGCGTGCGGTAACGACTTCACCTACGACGAAGATCCCCAGGGCCAGGTGTGCCCCATCGGTGCCCATATTCGCCGCGCCAACCCACGCAATGGCGACTATCCGCCCGGTACCCGTGGCCTGTTGACGCGTCTGCGCCGGTTCCTGGGCTTCGACGCCCAGGCCCGGCCCCTGGATCTGATCGCCTCCACCCGGTTTCACCGCCTGCTACGTCGGGGCCGCAGTTACGGAGAGCCGCAATCGCTGGATGGGATGCTGGCCGGGGAAGCGCCGCAGACCCCAGCCGGTCTGCATTTCGTCTGTCTGGCGGCGAATATCGGGCGCCAGTTCGAGTTTGTGCAGAACGCCTGGATCAATGGCACCCGCTTCGCCGGCCTGCCGGGCGAGGCCGACCCGCTGTTGGGCGATCGACAGCCTGGGTCGGACGGGACGCCCAGCGATTGTTTCTCCCTACCGCGCCCCGACGGCCCAGCCGAGCGACTCTGCGCGCTGCCCCGGTTCGTCGAGGTGAAAGGCGGTGCCTATTTCTTTCTGCCGGGTATCCGTGCCTTGCGTTACCTGGCCGGATCGTCAACGCGCTGAGGTGAGACCATGGACTCCAACACCAGCCGCCCCGTACCCCGCGCCAGCACCGGCAATGCCCTGTTGGACTGGATCTCCGATACCTTGCTCAAGTCCATCCAACTGGAGCGGCGCATCGACCCCTTCATCCGTCCGGCTTTCGATGCGGTGCTGCGCGATCCCATCGCCCGTCTGGTTACCTACCTGATCAACCGGCGACGGCCGAACGAAGGTCTGAGTCTGGCAGAGGAGCGCCCGATCCCGGACGAAGAGGTCTGGCTGCAATCCATCATCGACAGCTTCACCACGCAGATGGGTCAGCTCTGGAAACCCGGCGGCTACGAGCGTGGCGGCAATACCAAGACGCAGGGCATGGTGCGCGCCGAGTTCATCGTCCACGACGACCTGCCGCCCGAGTTTCGCCACGGCATCTTCGCCGAACCGCGCCGCTATCGCGCCTGGGTGCGTTTTTCCGGCCCAGGTCCCTACGTGACGCCGGATATCGACGATGTGGGCTTCATGAGTATCAGCATCAAGCTCATGGGGGTGCCTGGCCCCAAGTTGATGGACGAAGAGAAACACACCCAGGACTTCTTTGGCGTCTCCACTCCCACCTTCGTCACGCCGGATACCCGCGCCAATGCGAACTTGCAGAAATGGAGTCAGAAGAACGCCCAGATCTTCCACTTCCTCAACTTCCGCAATTCACACCTTTTGGATGGGATCATGCAGGGTCTGTGGACCAAGACCCAGTCCAGCCCTTTCGAGGCGCCTTATTTTAGTTGCGTGCCCTATCTGCTGGGCGAGGGGCAGGCGATGCAGTACTCCATCTGGCCGACCTCGAAGCGGAAGACGCCGATTCCGCGCCTGCCTCGCCGTCCGCCGGATGACTATCTGCGCCAGGCCATGGTTGGCGCGCTGAATCACGGTGACGTGGATTTGGATTTCCGCATCCAGCTCCAGACCGACCCGCACCTCATGCCCATCGAGAATGCCGCGGTGCTCTGGCCCGAGCGTCTGTCGCCGCGGGTTTCGGTAGCGACCTTGCGTATCCCTAAGCAAAACTTCGACACCTCGGCGCAGATCGCCTTTGCCCGCCGGCTTTCCTACAACCCCTGGCATTGCATTCCAGAGCACCGCCCGCTGGGCAATCAGGGTCGTGCCCGCAGACAGATGTACTGGGCCTTGTCCAAGCTGCGTCACGACAAGAACCAGGTTCCGCATTACGAACCGACCGGCGACGAGCACTTCGAGGACGTCAATGGGCAAAAGTAAAGTTTCGCGACTTATCTCCGATACCGACCCAGGGAGGCCGGTGTAGTGTTGCGTTCCTGCCTGTCTTTGCAATACCCGTCCATCATCGAGAGTGTGCTATGCAGGCTACGGTTTCTTCCATTGCCAGGAGCGAAGCTCGGAACGATGCCGTACTGTTGGTTGACGACAATCGTGCCATCGTCGACCTGCTGACCGCCAAGATCCTTGAAGAAAGCGATTTTCGCGTCATCAGCGCCGACACGTTGGCGAAGGCAAGGGTCATTCTGGCGCAGGAGCGGGACGAAGTCTTTTGCGCCGTTCTCGATCTCAATCTCCCCGATGCCCCGGATGGCGAGGTGGTAGATCATGTGTTGGACCTGGGGATTCCCGTCCTGGTGGTGACCGGTAATCTGAGCGACCGTGCGCGCGAGCAGGTGCTTGCCAAGCCGGTGCTGGACTACGTCATCAAACACAATGCCTCTGAGCTGGACTACGTGGTTCGTGCCATTACCAGGCGCTACCACGCCGGTACCATCGGGGTATTGGTGGTGGACGACGCCGCCTCCGCCAGAGGTTATCTGCGTCGCTTGCTGGAAATACAGGGCTACCGCGTCTACGAAGCCGAGAATGGCCAAAAGGCCCTGGAGATTCTGGACATCCATCCGTCCATCCGCATCGTGGTGACCGATTACCACATGCCGCACATGAATGGTCAGGAACTGACCTTCGCCATACGCAAGAAACGCGGCCGCAATGATCTGGCGGTGATCGGCCTGTCCGGCGAAGATGGCAAGCAGCTCTCCGTGCAATTGTTAAAGGCGGGGGCGAACGACTTTCTCGCCAAACCCTTCGAGGCCGAGGAATTCATTTGCCGAATCAATCAGAACATTGATTTGTTGGAGCAGATCCAGACCATACGGGACAGCGCGAATCGGGACTACCTCACCCGGCTATACAACCGTCGCTACCTGTTCGAGGTGGGCAAGACGCTGCTCGCCAATGCCCGGCGGGGCAATATCGGCCTGAGCGCGGCGGTCCTGGATCTGGACCATTTCAAGGGTATCAACGACCGCTACGGTCACGATGGAGGAGACCAGGTCCTGCAACACGTGGCCATGGTTCTGCAGCAGTCGTTTCGCGAAGCGGATATCGTTGCCCGTATGGGTGGAGAGGAATTCTGCGTGTTGTCGCCGAATCTGCAGGGCGAACGCGCCATCAAGGTGTTCAACCGGGTCCGTGCCCGCATTGAACGCCAGAGTATCCACTTTCGCGGTGAACAGATTCGGGTGACCTGTAGTATCGGCGTGTGCATGAATTGGCATTCGGATCTGCACGAGATGATACGCAATGCCGATCAGGCGCTCTATCGGGCCAAGGTCGAAGGCAGAAACCGCGTGCACGGATGCTAAGTGGCAAAGAGGCGCAAGCATCGCCGAATTTGATCCCGGTTCCCCCCAGCTCCGGCCAATTGATCCTACACTACCTCGCAACCGCTTTTTTCTTCTCCTGCCCCCTGTGAGGACCCATGCCCAGCTACAGCACCGCGGATATTCGCAATATCGCCCTGGTAGGTCAGTCCGGTAGCGGCAAGACGACCCTGGTGGAGGCCCTGCTCTACGCCTCCGGCAGTCTTCCCAATGCCGGTTCGGTGGAGAAGGGCGATACCGTTTCAGACTTCGACCCCCTGGAAAAACGCTATCTGCATTCCCTCAATGCCACGGTGGAGAGCATTGACCTGAAGGACTGCCACATCAACTTGGTGGATACTCCCGGAGACCCGGATTTCATCGGTCGTGCCCTGGCGGCCCTGCCGGCGGTGGAGACTGTCGCCATCGTCGTCAACGCCCAGTCCGGCATCGAGACCGTTACCCGCCGTATGATGCAAGTGGTTCGCGACCATGGCATGGCCTGTATGCTCATCGTCAACCACATCGATGCCAATGTTGCCGGCCTGGAGAGCGTGCTTCTGGACCTTCAATCCCACTTCGGCGGCGAGTGTCTGCCGGTGAACCTGCCGGCAGGGAAGGCCACCCAGGTGCTGGATTGTTTCGCCAAGGACAGCGGCGAGGCGGATTTTTCCTCGGTCGGCGATGCGCATACCGCGTTGATGGATCAAGTGGTGGAGGTCGACGAGGACTTGATGGAAAAGTATCTGGATGAGGGCGATGTAGACCCTCGCCAGCTGCACGCCCCTTTTGAACAGGCCCTGCGCGAAGGGCATCTGATTCCGGTCTGTTTCGTCTCCGCCGCTTCAGGCGCCGGCGTGCAGGAGTTGCTGGAGGTCTTTTCAAATCTCGCGCCGAATCCGCTGGAGGGTACGCCTCATGTGTTCGTGCGCGGCAAGGGCGACAAGGCCGAGCGCCTGCTGGCGACGCCGGATGAGGACAAGCCGGTACTGGCCCATGTCTTCAAGGTGGAATACGACCCCTTCGTCGGCAAGATGGGCCTGATGCGTGTGCACCGTGGTGTGGTGAACAAGGGCAGCCAGTTGTTGATCGACGACGGCGCCCACTCCTTCAAGGTGGCCCATCTGTTTCGCATCCAGGGCAAGGAACACTACGAGATGAACAAGGCCATACCCGGTGACATCTGTGCCGTGGCCAAGGTCGAGGATCTGCACCAGGACGCCATCCTGCACGGCAACCATGACGAAGACGATCTGCGTGCCGAGCCCATGGAGTATCCCACGCCTTTGGTGGGTGTGGCCCTGGAGGCCGAAAGCCGGGGCGACGAGCAGAAGGTCTCCGACGTACTGCACAAGATCGTCGCCGAGGACCCCTGCCTGCGCATCGAGCACGATATCGCCGCCAACGAGACGGTGTTGCGCGGCCTGGGCGATTTTCATCTGCGCGTGGCACTGGAGAAGATGGATGACCGCTACCACGTGCGTGTCGCCACGCATCCACCGAGCATTCCCTACCGCGAGACCATCACCCGCCCGGCGGAGGGTCATTACCGGCACAAGAAACAGACCGGCGGTGCCGGCCAGTTTGGCGAGGTCTTCCTCAAGGTCGAGCCGATGGAACGTGGCGGCGGTTTCGAGTTCGTGGACAGGGTCACCGGCGGCGCCATACCCGGCCAGTTCATCCCTGCGGTGGAGAAAGGCATCCGCCAGTTGCTGGAGACCGGCGCCGTGGCGGGTTATCCGTTGGTGGATCTGCGCGTGGTGGTCACCGACGGCAAGCACCACTCGGTCGATTCCAAGGAGATCGCCTTTGTGGTGGCCGGCCGCAAGGCTTTCATGGATGCCATCGCCAATGCCGGCGCGGCACTGCTGGAGCCCATCGTGCGCATGGAAGTGAATGCGCCGGATTCCGCCGTGGGCGACATCACAGGCGATCTGTCCCAGCGCCGAGGCCGTATCAACCAGACCGACACCAATGCCGCCGGTCAGATGGTCATAGGCGCCGAAGCGCCATTGGCTGAACTGGAAAATTTCGCGGCACGGCTCAAGTCCTTTACCGGTGGAGCCGGGTCCTATTCCATGCAGTTCGACCATTACGAACCGGCTCCGCCCAACGTGCAGCGGGAATTGATGCAACGTTACGTCGCCAAGGACGAAGATTAGGCGAGCCTCCCCGTGGCGGCCAACGGCGATCTGCTGGAGGTGCTGCGCGGGGTTTCCTTGTTCAAGGGGGCGGCCAGGGGCGAGTTGGCGCGTCTGGCCGCATCGGCACGGCGGGTGGATTACCTGCCGCGCCAGAAGATCCTGCGCGAGGGCGATTCCGGAGAATCGTGTTTTGTGATGCTGAGCGGCACGGTCTCGGTATTCGTTACCGACCCGGTTGGCGGTGAGACAGAAGTCGCTCGACTGGGGCCGGGCCGTGTCTTTGGCGAACAGGCCCTGATTCCGGGCCGTGCCAATCGCCGCAACGCCAGCGTCCGCGCCCTGACCGAGGTCGGTGTCGCGGAGATCCCCGCCGCCGCCTTTCACGGCTTGCTTGCCGCCATGCCTGCTCTGAACGAGGTCTTGGACGAGCGTGCCAACAGCCAGGCTCAAGAACGACTCTGGCGTCAGTCCGTGCTGCTGAGCAACATGGGCGAAGCCTTGCAGCTTCCCGAACAGCGCAGCTACGTGGATGGCGAGACGGTCATCACCCAGGGCGAAACGGGCTCGGATGTCTTTCTGGTGTTGGCCGGAATGGCGCGGGTGGAACGCGCGAACGGCGGCCAAAAACAGGTGCTGGGCCGTTTGAGTGCCGGAAGTTTCTTTGGGGAGCGGGCCCTGATCCGTACCGAACCCCGCGCCGCCAGCGTGATTGCCGAATCGGAATTGCAGCTGCTGGTAATCGATGGCGGCAGATTCCTGCAAGCCTACCAATCCAATCCGGGTCTGCGGGACCTGGTGGAACAGCTCAGCGCCTTCTATGCGCTGTCCGATCAGGCAACCGTCAGCCTGCACAAGGGCCGGATCGACGGCAAGGACACGATTACCGCCCTTTATGTGCTGGCCGATGGTCGCCGATTTGCCGCCTCTCGAATTCCGGATGAGGCGATTTTCAACCTTGCCCGTCTGAACGTCGAGTCCAGGTCTGTCGCCCAGCAAGAGACTTTCAGTGGGGATGGCGGTTTCCGGCGCAGCTTGCATCTTGTCGGCGGCCGTCTCGTGGGACTTGCCGTGGCAGGACCGTGGCGGGACCTGGGATTTGCCTTCTCTGCCGTTATTCAAGAACGGCGACTCTGGCCCTGGCAGCGTGCCCTGTTTCGCCTCCGAGGGGAGTTAAGGTTGCACCGTCGCGAGGTCGGTTCCGGCATGGCAGCGATAGTCTGCCAGTGCACCGGTCGCAGTCGTGGCCAGTTGCTTGAACTATTAGAGAGTGAATGCAGGGATCTGGAGTGCCTGGTGGACCGTAGCGGCGCCTCCCTGATCTGCGGCGGTTGCACCCCCTTGCTCGAAGAGTTGGCCGGACCAGCGGATCGCGAGTTCTGCCGTATTCATGCCTTGGAACCGCTCACCGCCGAGGTTCGGCGAGTGGGACTCATGCCCATCGACGGCTCCGCCAACGCCTTCGAGCCGGGGCAGCATATTCGCGTGGCGGCCCATGTCGATGGGGAACGGCTGGAGCGTAGTTACACCCTCACGGCTGGCAGCGACACTGGCTACGAGATCATGGTCAAGCGCGAGCAGGGCGGGCGGTTTTCCGCCTGGGTTCATGATCAGGCCCGCGTTGGTGATGCCGTTCGCGTATCCGTGCCCAGGGGTGGCTTCAAACTGCCCGCAGGGCAACGCTCTTGGCTCTGCCTGGTGGCGGGAATCGGCGTGACACCGGCCCTGGCCTTGCTACGCACGGGAGATTGGTCCGAACGGCGTCGGTTTTATCTGGACTACTCGGTTCGCCAATCGGCAGACATCGTTTGTGCCGAGGAGCTGCGGGCGGCATCGGCGCGGCCTGGGGTTCATGTCGAGATCCGCGAGGTGTCACGTCAGGGTCGCCTGGACTCACAGGGTATCGAGTCTCTGCTCCAGGCCTGCCCTGACGCGGAGATCCTGGTCTGCGGACCGGCCGCTTATCAGACCCAGGTGTGCGAAGCCTTGAGTCTGGCGGGCGTAGATCCAGCCAGAGTGCACGTGGAGGCCTTTACCCCGGCGCAGGGCCGGTTGCATAGGCAAACCGTCACGCCTTGGCAATGGGGTCTGTCGGGGCTCGCGGTCTTGCTGCTGGCCTGGATCGCCCTGGCGCCCGCCTGGTCCTGGCCGGCGCAGACGGAGCCGGGAGGCTCATTGTCCTGGTTGTGGACCGACCCGGATGGCAAGCAATCGAGCGGTTATCTCTTGTTGGCCCTGCTGTTGGTGGGGCAGTTGTTATCGGCCAAAAAACGCCTGGGCTGGCCCACGCCTGGGAGTTTGGCGCGCTGGACCGATGTACACCTGATCATAGGAACGGCGGCATTGCTGCTGCTGGCCGTCCATGGCGGGCTTTCGCTCGGTGCTCCCATGACAACACTGCTTTCGGGGGCGTTGTATCTGCTGGTGGTCAGCGGGGCCGTCGCCGCAGTTGATTGGCTTCCCAGGGAGCATCTGCGCCGCTTGCATGCCTTGCTGAGCTGGCCCTTCGCGGTGTTGCTGATGTCCCATGTGGCCAGCGTCTACTACTTCTCGTGAACATCGACCGACTCTGGTTGTGGCTGTGGACCCACGCCCGTGCCATCGGCTTGGTCTCGAGCGCCATACTCGTGGCGGCCTTGTTGCTATGGATGGGAATTCGCGCCTTGCCAGGTTTCTGGACGGCCGGCCCGGCCAGCGATGGTCATCACCAGATCATCGACCGCTGCGGGCTTTGTCATCGCCCCTTCGGCGGCACCACTGATGCCTGTCTGGGCTGCCATGGCGAGTTCCTGGTCCAAGCCAAGGACAGCCACGCCGCTGAGGTGTTGAAGAAGGCCGGACAGTTAGCGCTCGCCGGTGACTGTGACGACTGCCATCGCGAGCATCGTGCCGAGCACACCGACGCCGGCGGACTCAGCCGTCCAGGCGATTTCTGCATACTCTGCCACCGTGACGTGGGCAGCGATCGTCCCAGCCACACCGGGCGGGATTTTTTTCGCTGCGTCGAATGTCATGCCTACCACGACAATCGCCCCGGCAGCGGCGAGTTTCTGCGCGCGCACCTCGGCGAACCGGATCTGATCGACAAGCGTGCCCCTGATGTGGCACCGCAGCTTGCAACGAAACATTCCTTGCCGCCACCGCCCGATGCGCCGGAGCCGATAGTCGCGGCCTGGCAGAACGGGCCACACGCCGAGCTGGTTTGCGAACGCTGCCATGTCTCTGGAGAGAAACCTTGGTCGACTTGTGGTGGTTGCCACGCCGATGCCCAGGAAGGCTGGCAAAACGGACGTCACGGCATGGCCACTTTGGTAAGGGCAGAGGCGATTACTGTGGGCGAGGGTAGGGGCGATTTCCGCGCGGACGAAGCCGAGCGCCATCCCGATTGCGCTGCCTGTCACGGCGCGCATCAGGAACCGCCGGACCGAGGCACGCAAACTTGTACCCGCTGCCACAACGACGCCCATACCCTGGCCTGGGCCGAGTCACCCCACGCCAAGGCAAAACCTCCCGTCACCTGCGCAAGCTGTCATCTGCCGCATCGTCGAGACGGCCATGTCGAGCACAACCAAAGCGCCAACCTGCGCCCGACTCGGCGCATGGGGCAAGGCGTGTGCCTGGATTGTCACGGCCTGGAATTCGCCTATTCCGCACTGGCGGACCCGGAGCTCATCAGAAACAACTTCCTCACCGGTCCGCGAGTTCGGCTGGATATCGAGGAGACTGCCAGGGAAAGTCCGTAGGTGGATGGATGCATATACCTATTGCTTGTCAGCAGCTGCTGGCATTTGCCGAGAACGAACGAGTCACTGTCGACCGTAATCAGTGACAGGTGGTGTCGGAGCAGAACCAATTTCGAGGCGGTTGCATCCCTGTCGGAGAGTACCTAATCTACCTCCGAAACGCCCTGGTTTGCGCGCGTCAAGCGAGCAGATTCGTGGGGTCTGCACTTCGATCCGATCCAGCGCTCTTGAGGTTGCATTGACTACTGACGTTTCGATGGTGGCGATACGTCCGGGTACCCGACTGCTCGGTCACTATTCGGTGGTGCGCGAACTCGGCCGTGGCGGGATGGGCGTCGTCTATCTGGTGAGTGACCCGGAGTTGGACGATAGACAGTTCGCCGTCAAGGTGGTGGCCGCGAATTATGGCGGCGATCCGCGTTTCGCTGCCCAGTTCAAGCGCGAGGCCCAGGCCCTGCTGGCGGTGCGCCACGACGCCGTGGTGGCGTTCTATCAGTACAAACGCGATGAGGCCCTCAACAGCTATTGCCTGGTAATGGACTATGTCCAGGGAGTACCGTTGTCGGGACTTCTGGAACAGGGGCCGCTTTCCAACGATTCCATCGCCGTGCTGGAGCGGCGCCTGCTCAGCGGGCTTAGTGCCTGCCACGCCAAAGGCGTGGTGCACCGGGATATCGCACCCGACAACATCATTCTGCCCGATGGAGATCCGGCGCAGGCGAAACTCATCGATTTTGGAATCGCCACACAGTTACGGGTCGATCAAAAGACCGTGTTCGTGGAGGCCGGCCGGCCGCTCAAGGCAGCCTTTGCCTCGCCGGAACAATTGCGTAGCGAGGCAGTGATCGGCGAGAAGTCGGACATCTACAGTCTCGGTCTGGTGCTGCTCAACTGTGCCGAGGATCCGAACGATCCAGCCAATCTCATGCCCTCCAGCCTCTATGATCTGGTTCGTTCACGGGAAGTGATTCCGCAGATCCCACCCCGCCTGGATCGTGAAATCGCCGTCGATCTGGAGCGTATGCTCAACCCCGATCCCGAGCGGCGCCCCACCGCGGCCGAACTTTCCCGACACCTGGGCGGGGGAGGTGACACTTTGGGGGCTTGGTCATCCGGCCCGACCACGGCAGACGTTGGTACCGAGTCTCAGGGCGGAGCAGCGGTAGGCTCCGAATCCTATTCTCAGCGTCAGGGGGGAGCCGAACAGGGTGGTGCTGTCCGCAAGCGCTATTCCGCAACCACCTGGGGATTGATCGGAGTCCTTCTGGCAGCGGGCGTTTATTTTGTCAGCCGCGATGACGGACAAACGAATGTTCCCATTACTGTCCAGTCCACGCCTCCGACACAGACCCAAACGTCCGCATCTGCCACGACGCCCAGCGCCAACCCGGTGCCGGCAACGCCGCCAGTACCCGCGGCGCCTAATCCGATTCCTCCCGTAGCGTCGCGTCCGTTGCCCACGGTAGTGCTAATACCGCCTGTCCTGCAGGCGGAAGTGCAGTCGGCGCGAAAGGTCGTGGAACTCGGCTGGCAGTCCTTGAACAACGGTTTTCGAGGCGAATATGTGGTCGAACGGTCGGATGGAGGCGCCTTCAAGCCCATCGCGACCACTCGCGACCAGCGATACACCGATTCCTCGGCAGAGTATGGCGTCGCATATCGCTACCGGGTCACGGCTAGGGTCGGGCAGGATGAGGTGTCCAGCATTCCGGTCGCCGCCAGCCTGCCAGTGCCGCTGTTTCCGGTCACCTCGCTGACGGCCACGGCGGGGCCCCGTTTCGCCAAGGAGGTACAACTCGCCTGGCAGGGGCGCGGCGACCCGAGGGCGGTCAAGTCATTTTCCATTTTTCGCACCCAGGAGAATGGCAAGGAGAAGCGCATTGCGTCGGTCCCCAATGGGACCGTCTACGTGGACAAGGACGCGGACTACGGCGTGGCGTACACCTACCGTGTCGCCGCCGTTCAATTGAACGACAAACTCGGCGACTTCAGTCCGCTCGCCAAGCTGAAACTCGAGGCGCCGAGCTTTGCCTTGAGCGAACTCCAGACCAGCCCCCTCGATGAAAACACCCGCACTGCCGTGGTGAAGTGGAACGGCAAGGGTAATCCGCAAGCAGTGGATTTTTTTACCGTGATCCGCAGTGAAGACGGACAGGCACCGCGCAAGATCCGTTTGAGCAGGGACCGGGTAGAGACCGGCAATGGCTTTGTCTACATGGATGACACGGTGAAGTTTGCCGCCGACTACGAATACAAGGTGATTCCGACCTTGGTCGACGGCAGGGAGGACAAATCCAGTCCGTCTGCGCGGTTCTTACTTCCCGCGCCGAAGGTCGTGGTCAGCGCCCCCAAGGCTGAACCGGCCTGGATGTCACCGGGCGAGGTCAGTCTGAGCTGGTCGGTGGAGGGTAGTCGCAAGCTGTTGCGAGGCTATGACATCCTGCGCTCCGACGACGGTGCTGAAGCCCGCAAGATCGCCGAACAGCAGGAAACGCGATTTGTCGATCGTGGCTTGCAATATGGACATCGCTACCGCTACCGGATCGTCGCGAAGGTGGACGGCGGTGGCGAGGCGATCTCTCCGGACGTAAATTATCAAATGCCACCGGCGGCGGTCGGTAGCCTGCGGGCCACGCCCGGCGATAAATCCGTTACGCTGCGTTGGGGCGTTGCGGAAAATACCGATGCACGCTTCGCAGTCTATCGCTCCGACCTGGAACTGACGCCGGACGAGACGCAGCGCGTGGCAGTGGTGCAGGGCGGCGAGTGGGTCGATGCGCAACCGCTGCCGTGCAAGACCAACTATTACAGCATACGTGCCCTGGACGGCGATGATCGGGCAGGCCAGTTGTCGAAAATCGTCGGTGCCCGAATTTTTGGACTGTTGGGACCCGTACAAGGGGTCCAGTGTAAGGTCTTCGGAGGTCAGGCGTTTCTGGACTGGTCGGCCTTGGAATCCTGTGATTTTTCCGCTTATCGAATCGAGGCGCAGCGCGCGGGAAAGTGGACCCAGGCGGGACTGACCGACCGCACCTGGTGGTCTGTGGATCTGCCCGGCGGCAAGGACGGCGACCTGCGAATCAGCGTAGTGAACGCCGGCAAGCAGGCCGGTCCGGCGGTCGAGATCAAGATTCGCGAAGGAAGTTGTCTGTAGCAATGAAGTTTCCGGATCGGTGCCGACGTCGTACAACAGTCGGCTTTTCCGGAACCTTATCACTGACTGGAAAGCAGTTGGGTGTTGATCGTGGGCAGTGGCCTCCAGTCGTCGCCTTCGCAGTAGTCGCCGGATTCCTTGTTGCCGGCCTCGCCGGTGCGCAGATAGAGGGTGAAGGACTGGGTATCGTCAGCCGGTAAAGGACAGCGCACGTTGATGCCCGCCGGCTTGATGTCTACTCGGGCTCTGTCGTTGACCAGTTCCGTGCTTTCCCGGCCCTTTTCGTCAACAGTTTTGCAGGTGATGACGCAGCCTGCGCGTCGTACTCTACCGTCACGGCTGCTGCCTTGGGCCTGAAGCACAAGCTCGGGCCCTATGGCGGCGAGTTTTTCAATCTTGAAGTTCCAGTTGCTGTTGCCGAAGGGTTCGTAGGCGTAAGTCCATTCCTTGACGTTGCATCCTTTCGAGCTCAGCGGGGTGGAAGAGGCAGCGGTGCTGGATGCGCCTGCCTTCTCCAGATTGATCGATCGCAGGCGCGCGGCACTCGGCAAGGTGAAGCCACCATCCACATCCCGCAGGGAAAACGACCAGTTGTCGTTTTTCATCTCCTTGAGTTCTGCGTTGTAACCACCCGTATCCAGCACCACGCCCGGCTGTGAAGCGTCGCCGCCAGGAAAGACGACATTGGCGACATCCTGTAGTGGAACCTGCAAGGTGCCATAGGGCCCCTTGAGCAGCGCTACGCCGTTGCTGATGGCACGGATCTCTACGTCATTGATAGCATCGCCCGAGCGCAGATTGATCGTGGCGGTGACCGGCGTGTTGTCCGCGGTGGCCCACGGGGTGGCAAACAGGCTCAGGGTAAGGCATGGGATAGTCATTATCTTTTTGAGTTGGATATGCACTTGTCATTTACCTCGTCGGGGGTCGGGAGACCCAGCTTCAAACATACATCGCCGATTGAACCGTACGACCTGTTGTCACATGCGTGACAGGCTCTCAAAGCAGGTTCATATTTATGGCGGGGAGCGACCGCCACTGATTGCCCGTACACCTATCTTCCCTGCGGCCCGCGTAATCGCCGTCATCGCCGGTACGTAGCTGAATCGAAGCGGAGCGGGCGCTGGCGGGGGGGACCGGGCAGCGTATCTGCAGGCGATAGGTGTCCACCTTGGGTGGCACCTTGAAAATCTCCGTCCATACCAGTTCGGATATCCGGCCCTGGTTGTCCTGGATGCGGCAGGCCAGGAAGCAGCCTCGCGAATTCAGGATCCCCTGGTCGTCGCTCCACACGTCCGCGCTCACGACGATCATGTTTTCGGCGATATTCACTTCGCGCACGTCCATGTCCCAGTTACCCTCCTTGCCGAAGGGCTTGTGATCGCTGATCCACTGCAGAACATTGATCGACCGTACGTCGAGGTTCTCGCTATTGATGCGAGGTTCGGTAACGTTGACGGAAAGGACCTGGGAGGCGTCCATGACGGCAAGCGTGCCGGCTTCGTCCTGTAGCTCGAAAAACCAACGCCCGTTCTTCATCTCCTTGACCGTTGCGCCGATCTGTCCGAATCGAAGCTGTACGCCCTTGCGGCCCTGGCTGCCGCCAGCCATGACGATTTGACGTACATCGGTGAGCGGAATCTGCTGGTTGCCGTATTTGCCTTTTACCAGCAGCATTCCGCTGTCTATTCCCAGCAGCTCCCGCTGCGTGAGATTGCTTCCGTCGCTCAGAAACAGGTCAACCGTAACGGACACGGGGGCCGAATCCTGTGCCAGAGATGGCAATGACGCGAAGCAAGTAAAAAGAAGCATGAGCAAAGCGGTTGTTCGTGTAAATAACATCATTCCTGTTCCAGATTTTGGGAATCAACGTTGCGCGCGTTCACGGAGTCGGACTTTCGCATGGGTGCGCCAGTCGACTCGGTCCGACGCAGCCTCGGCCGAAATGGGGATACTACGAAGGTGGGATTCGCAGATCGTCAGTGTCTCGCCGTCAACAGGTCGGAGTAACAAGCCATCGGCAGTAACCGTGGTGATTCGGTCCGCCAACCCGGATGCTTCCAGCGTCGCCAGCGTGCGTCGGAGCATCTCGCAGGTCGTCGCGTGGGACGACCGGACAACGGTGCTTGTACCAAGACAGGCCCTTGTCCGCCAAGGCGGCCAACGCTGGATCACGGCGTGACTGGTGGTTTCCGCCACGCAGGCGAACAGGATCTCCACCTGGTAGCCGTTGTCGCGCAAGGCTGTCAGCAGCCCCCGCGCGGCATCGGCGTTTTGAAAGCTTGCCGGTATGGCCAGATGCAATCCCAGTTCGATTGCTTGTTGCAGGATCAGACCGGCAAGGCGGTCAGCATCGCCGTCGATGCGTTGCAGGTCCGCTTCCCCGCTGCTGGCCAGTGCCTTGGAGAAACCAGGGTGAATCAATACCATCTCGGCGCTGTCCAGGCAGGTTAGCCCGGTTTGGGTACGCCGCAAACCTTCCAGCAGGGTACCACCGCCTGCCCCAGGTTGGGCCAGCGCTATCGTTGCCTTGGGTGCGGCAGCGCGCCGAGACGTGGCAGGAATGGTTCGTGCCAGCACCCGTTCTTCCCAGCCCAGTCCGGGCTCGTTGCCGCCCTCGGCAAGGCCGATCTGCCCGCACAGGGTGTCCTTGCGCCGACGGATTTCCGACGTATCCGGTAGGGAATCGAGTTGCCCCAGTTCGAATAATGCCCCGGCGCGTTGGTCCGACGCCGCGGTCATCTGAGCCCAGTCCAAACCGGTGTCGGTGAATAGCTTCTCGGACATCTACTTCGCCTTGGGCTTGTGCGTCTCTTTCGGTGGGCCCTGCTCCTTGGCCTGGCCGAGTTCCCTGGCAGGCTCCGCCCGGTCCTTAGCGAAGAAGTCCTGCTGTGCGACCTGCTGTTCCTGTTGCGAGGGGTTGCGGTCGAGTTTGTTGGCCACGTCGTTCGGCGTCAGGCCCTGGTATTGACGCGCCTCTTCCACATGGGCGTGGTCAGCGGCGTTGAAGGTAAACGAGACGCAGTTGTTCTGGTTCTCCTGTTTGGTGAGATGCGCAAAGACCTGGTAATCACCCTTGGACTCGCCGTGCATCTGCCCGTCTTTGGTTTGTGACTGAGGGAACTCACGCAGTTTGTCGTATTGCTCTTTGTTAATCGGGATATCGGTGCGGGAATCATAGGGTACGTCGTCCGCATCGCTGACATAGCCCGGACAGCCGGAGGTCGCCGCACGAATGTCCATGCCGTCGCGCGGTCCGTAGTGGACAAACTCCTGTTTGCCCTGGGGATCCTGCACCGAATACCACACATGCCCGGTCGGGCAGCCGGCGCTGGATCGGGCCGAATAGACGGACATCGTATGGTCGCGGGCTTGCTCGTTCGCATTGCCCGCTCCGGGCGGAGGTGTGTCGTTGGCCATGGTCGTCAACCTACCGTTTCATCGCTGGGCCAATCCGGCTTTCGGGGCAACACGTCCAAGGTACTGAGGCGTGGACGCGAAAACAGCTCGCGTTCGGCTCCGCCATCCAGAGTGCGGTGTGAAACAGCGAAGTTCCAGTTGCTCAGTTCCTGTGCAAGCACGACACCGAAACCGTCGGGAGTCCAGGCGAGTCCGCGGGTATTGGTGATTGCGCCGAGTGCGTCTGACTTCCCACCGCGTACCACCATCAGATCGGCGTCACCGGCGTAAACGAGTGCGGTGCCGTCTGGCGAAAAACGCGGATGACTTCCCTGCTCGGCGATGACGGAATCGGTGCCGCCGTCACTGCGACGCACCATTTCCAGTGATCCATCGGCGCGGGTCAGTACCAGGGTGCTGTCGTCCTGCCCCCAATCCCAGGGAGACAGCAGACATTCGAACTCAGCAGTCTGTTCTGTCCATTGTTTGCCTGCGCGTTTCAGGATGACCAGCTGCGCTATCGCCCCACGCCGCGGCGGGTAGCCCTGTCCCGGTGTTTCCAGATAGGCCAGGTACTCGCCGGAGGGAGAAAGCCTGGGAAGATAGATTGCGGACCTGCCGGTCTCCTTGACCTGCTGCGGTTCTCCGCCTTCAACGCCAAGGGTCCACAGGCTGGTTGTGCCGGTCTGATTGACGGTGGCGGTTGCCAGGCTGCCATCACGGCTCAGTCCCAATTGCCCCAGCGAAAGGTCGCCTGGCCAGGTGTGACGGCTTTCCTGGTCCGCCCCCATGGCCCGGATGTGTAAAGGATAGGGCCGGCTTTCGCCAGTGAGTATCCATACCTGGCCGGATGTTTCCGGTTCCGTAGCATCGAACCCGGATAGGCGAAATTTCTTGGTGGTCATGGCGATACTTCGGGTTGGTGAGTTTTGCTCTGGGCGTTCCGTCCGGCCTTTTCCCGCAGTTTGGCCTTCCAGGTCCGGCGGCGCGCCTGACGTTCGGTGTCGGTGTCAGTGGTGGCGCTGACCGATGCCTCGGCATGTTTCGGCCCGGTAATCTCCAGATAAGCCTTCGGAGCAGCAAAACCTTCGACCCGGAAACGGGGGGCACTGTCGGCTGCTTCGCTCGTGGAGGGGGGGTCCACGGTGGCTTCGGGTTGGGCCTGCCCAAATCCGCTCAGCCGGACCTGGCGGCGATCTTTGTCGGTGGCACTCACGGGCGCATCCAGGAATAGTAGGCAAGCACGTCATTCATGAGCTGCTCTCCAAAGTCTGTGAGCCAAAGGAGCACGAAGATGACGACAACGACCTTGAACACGAATCCGAAGCGAAACATGGCGAGATGGGTTTTACCGAATCATAGCGGATATACCCGCCAACGTTGCTTCAGCTTCGCCACCCGACCCCGTGAAGCCAAGTGAATGACGGTTTCACAATAGTCGGTGCCGTCGTCCCGCGAGGGTACGGCCAACTCGGTAAACACCTCCTTCCGCACCTTGGCATCATACTGCAGGTTGGCGCCCTGGCTGCCGCCCCCACCGCCGCCGCCCAGACCCTTTCCGTGGCTGCTGAGGCTCTGGCTCAGCATGGCAACCAGTTGTTCGCCGAACAGATTGGAGGCGTACTCGTTGGTGTCCCGGTCGGTATTGCGCAGGAAGATCTTCACGGCACAGTTGCCCAGCAGGTTGAACACCGGATCCTTTTCGCGGGTCTGCTTGGTGAGGGCATTGAGGTTCTGCGTGGCGATGATATTGGCGTGGCGGCTCTGGCGCGAACGTTCAAAGAAATCGGCGTCGCCCTTGCCCTGGCTGACCGTGAAGAATGATTGGAACTCGTCACAGAAGAAGAAACTGGGTCGTTTCTTGTCCGGGCGTTTGAGCACCTCGCGGTAATACTCCATCTTGATGAAGGTGCAGACCATGCGCGCCATGACCTCCTTGTCGGCAATGGGCATATAGACGTAGAGCAGCTTTCCCCGGTCCACTACGTCGGCGATACGCACGGTGGAACGTCCCGAGAACAAGGTATCGTAGGGCGCCAGCAGGAAGGGGTCGATCATGTTGGTGATGTTGGCCTGGATGCTGGAGCGGGTCTCGTCGGCGAGATTGGCCCACTCGTCGGCGAAATAGGCCAGACATCGGTCGCCTCTCGGGTCATCGTCGGCCAGACGGTCCGCCCGTTCCGAGATTGGGCCGAAACTGGACGCCATGGCGTTGATCTGTTCGAAGGAGGGGGGTTCCCCCGGCGGATTGGTGAGACGGATCAGGGCAATGGCGTGGCGAATGAATTTCTTTGCCGAGTCCACCCAAAAGGAATCGTTGTCGGACTTCATTCCCAGGGCCTCCATGACAGCCGCGAAACGGCCGGCCAGTTCCAGTTCATCGTCGTCGCTGTCCAGCGGGTTCCAGCGAATGCTGTGTTCCAGGTCCGTGGGGTCCAAACGAAGCAGGTCTGCCTCGCGTCCACGCAGTCGCGTCAGGTTCTGGATTTTGGCGTGGAAATCCCCCTTGGGGTCCAGCATCAGGCAACTGGGTTGATGGCTGGACAGTTGGCTCGAAAGCAGCAGTCCGTCCAGGAGGGCATTGAGCACACAGACCGTCTTGCCGGTTCCGGCCTGTCCGAAGACGATGCAGTTCTTGTAGAAGTCTTCCCAGGACCATTCGAAGTTGCCGGCGAGGAAGCGGCTATCGTTCACGGCCTCCACAGGGGCGCGAGCGGACTGGGCCGCCGCCTCCTCGTTGGTCGGCAGGTCTTTGCGGGGCTCGAAGTCTGACGTCGCCACCTGTTCGCGCAACAAGCGTCCCCGCTGCATGGCTTCGGCCACCAGGCCGCCGGCAACGAAGGGAAACAGGCCCAGGGCCGCCACGGATAGCCACCAGAGCCCCTGGTACACGGGGGCCAGGAGAGAAAACGACGAAAAGCTTGGCCAAAGGCTGAGCGTCTTGAGTGCGGTGGTGGCCAGGAAGGTCGCCAGAATCACCGCGACGATTCGGATCACACGGGTGAGCGAATGCAGGTAGAGGCGCCAGGACTTTTCCAAGGCCGGCCCTGCGTCCTCATAGCGCCACGCGTAGAGCCGTTCCATGTAACGCTCTCGTGGCGCCGTCATGCTCCACAACAGGATGAAAAGTGCAGCGAACAGGGCCAGCGTCAGCAGCAGGCGCAGATTGGCTTGCATCTGTGCCTTTGGCAGCAGGTGGATCACCATCAGCACCGCGATGGTGATCGACGGAATCCGCCAGAATTCCTGCTTGGCCTTGGCGACTTCCGCGCTCACGGGCGCATTCCCTTCAGTTAGCCGGGCTGATGCGCAGGCCGCCGTCGTCGTCCTGATCGAGCCGTACCCGTTTGCCGCCGGCCTGACGGGCCTCGTACATGGCCTCGCCGAAGTCCTCGTTGATTACGCGGTCCAATTCGCGGACACCGAAACGCGCCAGTTTGTTGCCCTTACCCATGGCGTCGATGATCAGGTGCGGGTCAACATAGGCCAGTTCCAGCCCGTACTCCTTTGCCAGTGAACTCATCTTCAGCACGACGATTTCGGCGATGACCATACCCTCTAACGGCTTGAAGACGTAAACGCGGTCGATTCGACCGACGATCTCGGGCCGGAAGACCTTGGTATCCGCCAGGTGCGATTTCACGGCATTCACCATCTCGTGGTAGTCCGAAATCTCCGCCTGGAGCTTGCCAATAGCATCCGCCTCGGCGTTGCTGGTGAGCACGATGATGGACTGCGTGAAGTCGGCCACCTTTCCCGAACCCTGCTCGGTGAGCCGCGCATCGCCCATCAATTGCAGGAACAGGTCAAAGACTTCCGAATAGGCCTTCTCGATCTCGTCGAAAAGGATCAGGCGTTTGGGGTTGTTGAGCACCGGGCGCGTCAACTGGCCACCTTTGTCGGCGCTGACATAGCCGCTGGGCACGCCAGCCAAGCGCGATTTCGCCTCCGGGCCGGAGAACTCGCTGCAGTCGAAGCGCAGCATGTTCTTTTCGTCTTCGTAGAGGTACTCCGCCATGGCCTTGGCCAGTTCGGTCTTGCCCGTGCCGGTGGGGCCGAGAAACAGCAGGTTCGCTATTGGCCGCTTGCGCTCTTCCTTGCCCCATTGCAGGCGGATCAGGCGTGACACGTCGTCCACCACATGGTCCTGTCCCTTGACACGGCCGCGCAGGGCCTTGGCCATCTCGGCCTCGTCGATGGCTCGGCGCTTGCCCGACTCCTGGGCATTGAGCAGGGCGGTGAGTTTTGCCAGATCGGTGAGATCGCTGAGGTCAGGCATGGCTTAGCGTCCGTAGTTGTCCTGGGTGACCGATACCGAATGTGTTTGATCACCAATGGCATCGGAAATTACGCTCTTGAGGCGTTGGGCGATGCGCCCCGGTGCGATGTCGAAGGCGCCATGGTCGCTGATGGCCTTGACCTCGCGAGCTAGGATCTCCGCGTCTATGCGTTGCACCGTCAGATCGTATTTGGCACATTCTCGCTCGATGAGCAGGGTGACCACCTGCGCCTGTTCCATCATCGCAGGCAAGGTGAATCCGTAGTAGCCGTGCAGGTAGTTCACCAGCACCGGGGGCAGTCCAAGCGTCTCGGAGACCATCCCGGCCATCATGGTTCGCTGGCTGTTGGTCACGTTTTCGAATCCGTCGGCCGGCCGGTGGGAGACCAGAAAGATCACGGTGTTGCGGAAACTCACCGGCGTACCGGATTCTGCGTCCATCAGTTCTTGGCCGGCCAGCAGGTTGGCCAGTTTGTCGATGAACCGTTCGTCGGCAGCGTCGATGTTTTCGATCACCAGAGTTTGATTGGGCTGGCGTTTGGCGGCCGAGACCAACTCCTGCAGGTGGTCGTAGCGATCGCGCAGGTCGATCTCCGTGACCGGACCCTGATCATAGAGCATGGCCGCGACCCGCTCGGCCAGATAGCGTTTTCCCAGACCCTCGCGGCCAGCGAGCAGGAAACTTGCCAGGGGCGGCAGGGTAAGGTCTCTGCCCACGCGGCCGCGCAAGCGGATGGCGTTGCGCAGGCCATCGAGCAGGGAATCTATGACGTCGTCACAACCGCGAACTTCTTTTTTCAGGTATTGGCTGGCGCCGATGAAGTCCTGGTCATTCGTCAGTTTGGTGGGAGGGGCGAGGCGCTGGTCCTGAAGGTCCGCGGTGGTCTGAGCAGCCGGCGGAACCGGTTCGCTCTGGCCGCCCTGGATGGGAACCTGCCTTCCGGTCAACTTGCAGACGCCCTCGATGAACGGACCAATCACCGGATTGTCCATGTACAGGCGAAAGGCCAAATCGCGTTGATACTCCAGTATCCATAGCGTTGCAGCCAGCGCCGTCGACAGGATCACGGCGATCCACAGCAGCGGTGGCCACAGCCCTTTCAGGAGCGTCAGCAGGAACCACGCGCCGACGAACAGCAACAGTGTCTTAATCAAGGGGTTATTGAGCATCGCGAATCAATGAACCAACAGAATTGCCAGGCCCATCAGGGTCAGCGCTACGGCCACCCGAAAGTGAACCGACTTGTTCCAGAGGGCGAGAAACTGTTGCTGCATGGTGTCAGTTGAATTTCATGGGAATGGGTTGAGTGGCACCCTCGGGCAGCACCGCGCTGTACCACACGCCGTCGCTGGTCTTCACGCCCACGGTAACACCGCCGTCACCGTCCTTTAGCGCGTGCAGGGTGATACGGGGCGGCTTGCTCTTGTTCACTGGAATGCTGATCGTCGTACCGCGATGGGTGATGGGTATCGGACCGTAAGTCGTGCCGTTGTCCAGCGACACGCTGACGATATCCCCGTCTTCCGCGCAGGTGTCGTAGAAATGCATGGAATAGAAATCGATATCGCCTTGAATCAGTTCCTGGTTCATTTGAGGTGACATCGGTGTCAGTCCTTTGGCGGTGGTGCCGGATTTCGCGGCGGCCACCGCCACCTGGGTGGTCTCATGATCGATGTCGTCATCGGAAACCAGCACCGGCGGGATCGTGCTCAGCGCCGCAAGAGGAAGGTGATGTTGATATTGCGGTGCCTGATTCTCCGCACCGTTCCAGGTTCCGGCACCCGGCAGGAGCAAGTATGCCCCCAAGGCAACGGCGGCCGTTGCGACCGCGGCGATCAGCCAGCGAGGTGTGGGTAGGGTGGTACTTGCGGGCGGACCAGCCGTGGCGGACGAGTCGGAATTGCCTGCATTCGAAGTGCCGACATTGCGCGTCACGGCACCTGACTTGCCCGATGAGCCTGATTGGGGGCGCGATGTCGACTTCACGGGCTTTGGCTGTGGGCGGAGCGGTTCAGTCATTTGGATTCCTGTCAGAAGTGGAGAGGGCCGAATGTCGCGATCGCCGTCATAGCGATACCCTTTTGATTTGAAACTGACCGCCTTCGCGCAAACCTCGCGGCTCCAGCCATTTCCCTGTGATGGTGTCGCCCGTCGGATCGTACACTCCCTGATAACGGCCGTTCAGTACTACGCTTCTGGACGGCCCGCGGATGACCCGGGTCTCGGTGAATAGCACCTTGCAACCGGCGGCCGTACCGACCATCTCTGTGTACACATCTTTGATGTCGGGCCAGTGCAATGAGCCACGCATCTGTCCCGCCTGCATACCTGCCACGTGCATCTGCATCGAGTAGGACTCGGGACTTGCCCGGCGTGTATTGACGAACTGTCCCTGCCAATGACCATTCAGATCGAGATTCGGGCAGGCGATGTGTGTTTGACTGGCCGCCTGGGGTTGTGACGTGATTGTCGGAAGCGTTTGTGCTGTGACCGTTGTTGCAGGAGGAGTCTGGACTGGTGGGGGGGGCGAGTCCGGACCCGACAAGGCTATAACGGCCAAAACGGAGACGAAGCTTACAGCTAGCCACGTACTACGGCTCCAGCGGCGCGGTGTGCTGCGACTTCCCCCATTCGGTAGCGGACTGCCCATGAGTGCTGTTTCGTGGAATGGTGTGACGCCAAGACTGCTTAAAGATCTTCTATGGCCTGAGCATACGACAGTGCTTCGGGCTCAGACAAGGCGCTGATGGTCGGAACTTGAGAGCCCTGGCAGAGGTCGTGTGTCGAACCTGTGGAGGTATTAACTTCGTGCGTTGTGTGCTGGCTGTGTCTGCATAAGGGGCTCGGGTATCGGGCCAGAATAAGATGTGGACCAGCGCAATTCAGGCCAACGGTTGGGTTGGGCTACCGATTCACTGTAACACTGCAACAATGTGCGTCCATATGCCGAGAAGCCGCCCGCCAGAGCATTAGCAGGCCGTTGAAATGTACTGTTCTTGAGCCGCCACATGCCGCGGCGGGCAGCTGGGATCGAGAGCAATGAAGGTTGTAGCGCCTGAATTGGCAACTTGGTCCGAGTTTTCCGCTTTGTAGGCGGACCACTCCCACGGACCTGCCGCTCTCAGCATGACGCCACCCCCAGATTGCGCATGCGCACCAGGTTGGAGGCCGCCATGGTCAGGACGAATGAGAAGTCCAGTTTCTGGCGGCCGACAAAGCGGCTTTTGCGCATCCCGCCGATGGTCTTGGCCCAGCAGAAGCATTCTTCGATGCGCTTGCGAAAACGCTGACTCGTGGCGTAGCCGCGATGTCGGGTGGTGCGGGCGTCGATTGCCGACGCGCGGTTGGTGGTGTTCTGCGCGACATGAGGGGTCACGTTGGCGTGGCGCAAGTCGGCGACGAAGTTTCGGGTATCGTAGTTTTTGTCCGCGCCCAGGGTCACCCGTCGTCCGACCTTGAGCGCACGGGCCATGGCGATGGCGGCCTCGCGTTCGGCCGTGCCCGTGGTCTGGGTAACGCGGGTATCGACCACCAGCCCGTGGCGGTTCTCCATCAGCAGATGGCCCAGGTAGCTGAGTTTGGCGGTCTGACCCTTGCTCTTGGTGTACAGCAGCGCATCTTTGTCGGTCTTTGATTCGTGGGTGTCACGTTTGCGCCGCTTGCCGCGGAAGTCCACCGAGGGGTTGCGTCCGCCGGTGCCTGGCGGCGGTCCCTCCTCATCCTTGGGGTGGTAGCTCTTGTGCGAGGCCAGGGCCTCGATCAGCGTGCCATCGACGCTGAAGTGTTCCTTCGAGAGCAGCCCGGCCCGATCGGCCTGCCCGAGGACCCGGGAGAAGAACTGACGAGCCACGTCGCCGCCCAACAGCCGATCGCGATTCTTCGTGAACGTCGAGTGGTTCCAGACCTCATCATCGATCGAGAACCCGACGAACCAGCGGAACAACAGGTTGTAGTTGATCTGCTCGACCAGTTGCCGCTCGCTGCGAATCGTATACAGCGCCATCACTAGCTGGGCGCGCAGCAGTTTCTCCGGCGGTATCGAATCTCGGCCATATACCGAGTACAGCGCATCGAACTGGGAATCGAGTTCCCGCAGGGCCTGATCGACCATGGCTCGAATCGGACGCAGCGGATGATCCTTGGGAACCCGAGACTCCGGGCTCGCCGTGCTGAACAGGGTGTCTTGTTGAAGGTCCGGGCCGCGCATCGTGTTTTCTATCCTGCCCGGGAGTTACCGCTATTGTCGACTCTGGTGGGCGAATTTCAACAGCCTGTTAGCTGCTAGAGTAGCCACAGGCAAGGAATCAGGCATCCAGCACATACACGGCCCAGTGGTATTTGATTTGAATCAGCCGCTTCGCAACGCAATCGGCGTATTGTCAATCTGGCGAAAGACTCGAAACACGCCGCCCTACAGAGGCGGTGACAATGAAAACAGCTTGCCGAACCGGTAGGGTTCGGGCGATTGAGAGGATGGAAAGACGACTCGGGGTCCGTCGAACGGGGGCGGCGTGCTTTTTTGAGCGCGAAACCGCCTTTGGGAGGCGACCTCGGCTGCGCTTCGGTAGCGCTACTGCTGTTGTCCCGCTGTGGGCCAGCAGTCTGCCAGCGTGCAAGAGCCCCCCAATCGTGGTTGATTGCCTTACCAACCAGGCTTGTAACCGGTTTGCTGAAGTGGGGTGACACGCTATGAGCGATCGTTCTCGCCATCTGCCACAACCGTTCGGAGTGGGGCGGTCCGCCCAAAACGGTGGTGGTCAGGAGTCGTTTCGGACAAATCCTCAGGTCCGAGCCGGGGCTCTCGGTGTCTTTGACCTGGTTGTGGGCGACAGTGGCCCGCTGGAAGAGATCCACCCGATCTTCCCTCAGAGCGTATCGCCGACGCTGTGGGCGCAGGACCCGCTCGAATCGCCACTGTATCCTTTCCACACCCCCGCGCTCATGCACCGGCCGCCGCAATCGGCGGATAGGCTGTCCGCCGGGCTTGGCAGTGTGGCCAGTCGTGAGGGGCAGGTGCAGCAGCAGCGCAAAGCAGCCCGACTATCACGGGTTTCCCCAGACCAAGGTGAGAAACCGAGGACCGGTACCGGTTCAGTGCGCCTGCGTTAGCCGGCCAGCGGTCGACTCATGATTCCGGTTTGCGGTCCGGGCGTCATTTGTGCGTGGCGCCTTATTCGATGTGTTTTACTTGATTCCAGACCCCCTCCTGCCAATGAGGCGGCATCTTGCCGCTCCCCCTCTCGACACCCTGCAGCGAACAACGGGCAAGTCTGTGACGACGGAATTGGACGCCGAAATCTCAAAAACAGAGTGATCTTTCTGTGTTTTTGTTGAATTGGGGTAATCCCAGCCACGATTGCGGGTAAACCCGTTTTAGGCTTCGGGTTTTCCCCTATTGAAGTTTTGGAAAAATAAGCTTGCTTAGGCAGTCCATTATGTTACTCTAATCCCTAGCGGGAGAAGTGGAATATCTTGGTGTTTATTCAAAACATCAATAATTTCACGATCTTACAGGCTGTCGCGATGCGGTATGCGATGAGGGCAGCCTAGTCAAAAAGAAAACACCAAACAAATTCGGGTTCAGAGGTGCGACAGGCAAGTATTTCGCGCCACAGGTGAGTTTTACCCTGAAATTTGGTTGTGCGTGCCCGCTGGAGTGCTCTTCTTATGGCGCCACCCTCCCGTTGTTTCGAGAGTGGGGTGCCGCCGGGCGACGGAAGGATCGGTCGTTCTGAAGGAGCTCCGGGTTTTCGTTTCACGGTCGGGGCGATGACGAAAACTCGCAGATGAGGAGATTGCCAGGGGTATAGCGGTTCCCGGGTCTCCATACGACACTGGCCGTTCGCAGAGCTGCCAGAGACAAGCCGCATGAAGCTCGCGGAAATGAAAAGTCATTAGAACACAGGATCCGCTATGGGAACGTTTCAGAACAGCGAGACCGAAAAGGGTAAGCAGGCGCTATTGGTTGCCTCATCCGGCACGACACGCCTCGCGCCCATCGACGATACGCTGGATGGGCTGTTGGTGGAAAATTACCGCGGCCTCAATCCGCCCAGCGGCATGCGCCCGGAGCGTTTTGCCCGTCTGGCAGCCTTTGCTGTAGGGCGGCACCCTAAGGATCTTCTCGCCCATACCCGCCGCATTCTCACCCATATTCAGCTCGCCGAGCGCGATGCCGTGATCGATGCATTGATCGATCTCCAACGTGTGCTCGGTCGCCAGGGGAGCAGTCTGCGCAATCGTCTACTGCACAAGGCACGTTATCTGCTCAGCGAACAAGAGATCGCTCATCTGGCAAGTGACGACGACCATTTCGGCGATTCCACCTACCTGCGCGTCAATGGGCGCCACAATGTTCTTGGCAACTTCGCCTGGGGCAGCGCCCGTCTGGTCGAGGCCGTGGAAAAGGCGGAGTTCCAGCCGCTGGTGACGTCGGACGCACTTGAAGAGTCGCGCGAATGGCTGGATAGCGGGCAAATCGATGAGGCCCGCGAGGTTCTCGAAAACGCGATTCTGTTGCAGCCGGAGCGTCTCGAACTGCACGAAGAGATTTTGGAGATCTTTCGTCACACCCGGGAGGTGGACGAACTGCGCAGCACCAAGAGACGTCTCCAGCGGGCAGGCGAGACCCTTCCCGACGCATGGGAGCATCTGGAATCCGAACTTGAAGCGCGGGCTAGCGCCTGAGGAGCTGCGGTATGCTTAACGTGACATTGGTTGGGTTCACTGATCGCGATCGCGCGATCATGAGCATGTTTTTTGGCCGTCAGGCCAGCGGCCAGTACAAGGAAAGCCCCAATGGCGACGGTGACATCGCTGTGGTGGACATGGACTCGGTGTGGGGGCCGGAGTTACTCACCGAGTTCCGCCAGCGCCATCCGGGGAAACCCATTATCGCCCTGTCGGTGATGGAAGAGCATATGGAGGGCGTTCAGGTGCTGCGCAAGCCGGTACGCTGTCAGCCTTTGCTGGATGCGCTGGACGGCTGCCGACGCAATCTCGGCGCCAGATTCATGGCGCCCAGGGCTGAACAGCCGATAGTGGTGCCTGCGGCGATTTCCAAGCCTGCGCCTA
The DNA here is from genome assembly GCA_020445565.1 of Chromatiales bacterium. Lineage (GTDB taxonomy): Bacteria > Pseudomonadota > Gammaproteobacteria > JAGRCI01 > JAGRCI01 > JAGRGI01. Next base: position 23,277 of record JAGRGI010000031.1, on the reverse strand, counting down.
TCGCCAACCCCATGCCGCCCGCGCCCGCTCCTGCACCTGCGCCGATAACCACGGCGGAGATGCCCAGGCCGCGCAAGGTGCCCAAGCTCGGCGGTTTCGATCGCGTACGGACCAAGATCTCTCAGGCCGAAGAGCTGTCCATTCGGCAGTCGCATGAGTGTTGCGGTGCTCCCGGCAATTCGGCGCTCGACGAAAGCGACCCGAGGACGTTCTACCAGCCGGCAGAACTGCTGCAAGGGGTGGTGGCGCGGGCGCTACGCGACGCCGACAGGGAAAAAATGCCTGTACGGCTGCAATTGACGGGGGGGAAAACCCTCAGCGTACTGCCTCGTTCGAAAGTCATCGCTACGGATGTGTCGGACAATATGCTGCGCTCACTGAGCATCGTGCGTCGGGACGCCGCCGGTGTCTGGGGAGAAATGCTGGCAATTCCCGAATTCCATCTGTCCTATGCCGACGGGCAGACCATGACCAGCATCGATCAGGTGATGTGGAAGTTGGCCTTGTGGAGTGCCCGCGGACGAGTGCCGGCGGGTACCCGCCTGGATGAGGTGGTCCACCTTAAAAGGTGGCCGAACCTGACGCGTCTGCTGACCGTGCCGCAGTTCGCGCGTATTGCCGCCCTTTGGTTGCACCAGGATGTATCTCTGCGCGATACCTCAAGGGTGCTGGGGATGGAGAGCCGATTTGTCGGGGCTTTCTACAGTGCCTGTCTGGCTCTGGACCTGGTCGCCAGCACCCGTCCACAGACCGTGGAGCTGGTGGAGCAGCCGAAACCGAGTGCAAAGCGTGGCTTGCTGGGGCGAATTTTGCGACACTTGAGCGGTCGTTAGGAAACAGAACAAGAATGCCATGGGCAACTACAAGATCATTTTCACCGGTCCGGTGGGGGCAGGTAAGACGACGGCGATCACGGCAATCTCGGATACGCCCATCGTCTCCACCGACGAGCGGGCCACCGACATGACGGCCCAATTCAAGTCGCATACCACCGTAGCGATGGACTACGGGGTGATGAAGCTGCGCGAAGGCGAGCGGGTACACCTGTACGGCACACCCGGACAGGAGCGCTTTGACTTCATGTGGGACATCCTCACCGAAGGCGGTCTCGGACTGGTGTTGCTGGTGGACAACAGCCGGATCGAGCCCTTTCGCGATTTGCATTTCTTTCTGCGGGCCTTCGGTCCGTTCATCGACCGAACCGCGGTGGTGATCGGTGTCACTCACATGGACGAGAAGGATAAGCCGACGTTGATGCAATATCAGGCGGAGATCGAACGTGCGGGGAGGCGGCTGCCGGTGATGGAGGTCGATGCCCATCGGCGTGATGACGTGGTCCAGCTGGTTCAGTGTCTGTTGTATTGCCTGGATCCTGGCATCAGCGACTGATATGGCGGATTTGCGGCTGAACGCCAGCCTGTATCTGGGCGCGACGTCCATGGGCGCCTATTACATGGCCCGCGACGATCATCCGGAACCTGCGCGGCGATTGCTTCTGGAAGTGCTTTGCCGCGAGAGCAGTCCGTCCGCGGAGCTAGGCAGTATGGCAGCGTGGTGCGGGTTGTCCGAGGACGATACCTTGCGATTGCTCCAACGCATGCAATCCCTGGAGTGGGTCATTGGTCTGGAGCAACCGTATATTGCCGAGCATGGGACGATGGAGGGGCGAATGCCGCAGTTGCTGGCCGAACTCTCCGAGGATGGCAATGTGCTGCTGGCCGATGCGCAAGGGCTCTATCTTGGCACTCATGGGTTTGCCCATGAGGTGGCCGAGTCGATTTCTGCGGTAAGCGCCGATCTGGGCAGCTTATATGACAGACACAAGCGCGTGCTGCGAAACAGTCTGGGTTTGCAGGAACAAGCCTGGGGGTTGGTGGAGTCCAGCGGCAACAGCCAGCTTGGATTCTGGCCCCTTTACATTGGTCGGTTGCGACTGACTCTGGCTATCGAAGGGCGGCCCAGATTCAACCAGAAGGCTTACCTGGAATTGGTTGGGCTGTTGGCGCGCCGATATGCCGTAGACAATAGTTGGTGATCTGCGGGACGACATCGCGATTACCGGCATAGCCTGAGTGGCAGAAGTGAAGTTTTAGAGCCATCCGGTATGCGAGAGGGCGCATGCCGTGGCAGCTCGACAAATCAAATAAAGGTCAATAAAGGACCGAATCGGGGGTGGCGCGGGACACTCTGATCAGGCGATTGAGGGAAATCGCCCCAAGGCTCGACCCGATCCAGGAACCTGTCCGGCGCCAGGTGATTCCGCCGGGATTGCTTTTGCGACTCGAAGCGGGGCTTCGGCTCGCAAGCATACCCGACGGGTGTGAGTAGTACATGCCGATGGCAACCACCGGGGGTGGGATTTCAGCGGCATGTTTCATTGTGCAATCAGGAGCAGAAAAATGCGCCAAGACATGTTGGCATCGATTCTCAGTGACCTGAACGGTTCTTCGGCGGATATTGAAGCCTCCGCCATCATCTCGACGGACGGCTTGATGATGGCCGCCATGCTGCCGGCGAACATGGACGAGGACCGGGTCGGTGCCATGAGCGCGGCAATGCTGTCTCTGGGTGACAGAACCGCGCAGGAACTGGGTCGCGGCGACCTGGAGCAGGTTCTCATCAAAGGCAGCGACGGCTACGTGTTGATGACTCATGCCGGCGATGAGGCCGTGGTGTCCGTGCTTGCCAAACCGACAGCCAAACTGGGTTTGGTTTTCCTGGACGTAAAGCGTGCGGCGCAGAATATCGCGAAGCTGATCTAGTCCGTGGTATCTCCCCGGACTCGGGGCTGGCTTGAGCCGTCCCGATCCGGGCGCGGTGCTGCACATGCGGCCCTCGTGCCCGAATCGGTTCTGCTGAGCCATGTGCCTTGTGCGGATGTTGCGGAAGAGCATGCGGTTAAACGACGCGCGTAGACAGAAACGATCACTGATTTTAGACCAAGCAGTACTCAGTGGGGGATAACATGGCCAACTTAGCGGGAACTTCGCCGGCAATTCGCAAGATTTTGATTGCGGACGATTCGGTAACCGAGCGTTTGAACCTGACTCGGATTCTTGAGGGGGCGGGCTACACGGTAGTGGGTGCCCAATCCGGAAACGAGGCCAAAGTGCTCGCCGAAAAGGAGAAACCGGATGCGATTTTGCTCGACATCATCATGGACGACGGGGACGGTTATCATGCCTGCAGGGCCATTCGCCGCAATCAAGTTACCCACTCGATTCCGGTGGTAATGATTTCCAGCAAATCGAACCCGGTGGACAAGGATTGGGCAAAGAAACTTGGTGCCAACGGCTACGTCGTAAAACCCTATACCGACGAAGAAATACTTGGACAGATTCGCTCACTGTGAATCGTCCATCGATCTAGTCCACCAGGTTTCTTCCCGGCCAGGAGGGCGGTATGAACCAGCAAGCGAAAAACGATTCGTTTTCAGGCGAAGCGGCGGTGCTGAATTCAGCAGCAAGTCGCTTCACCTACCAGATCGGTCCGCATTCGATCCTCATCGAAACGGGCGTACCGGCAGAGGTGCTGACATCGCGAAAGATCTATGCCATTCCCTTCGCGCCCCATTGGTGTGCGGGGCTGACCAGCCTGCGCGGCGATCTGCTGCCCGTGGTGGATATGCATCGCATCGTATTGGGCCGTAGTTTTGGCGACGATCCTCACCTTCTGCTGCTCTCCTTTCCGCAGTTTCCCCCCGTAGTGATTACCTGCGACGGGTATCCGCGCCAGTTGAAACTGACCGATACGAAGTTAACGGATTCCTCGAAGGAGAAGCTGCCAGCCTGGATACCCTATGCCTTGCGGCATCAGGGCAAGACCTTGCTGGCGGCCGACCACCCGCGATTGCTCCAACAACTACAGCAATTGTCCTCCTCAAGGGCGTAACAGACACAAGGAGTCGCTGAATGTTCACAAATATGAATTATTTCCTGGCCTTTTGGCTGGCTTTACTGGGGATTTGGGCGTGTTCGCCGAAGGTGGTGAGTGGGGCGGAAACCGGCGTTACCGACAGCGAGATCCTGATTGGCGGCGTCATGGATCTCGAAGGCCGCTCTGCCGGTCTGGGCCTGGGCATGAAGGCGGGCATTGAGGCCGCTTTTCGTGGGGAGAAGGTGGGCAAACGCAGTTTGCGCTTCATTACACTCAATGATTCCTACAACCCATCGAAAACGGCGACGGCAACCCGGCAGTTGCTCGAACAAGGTGTGCTGCTCTTTGCCGGCAACGTGGGCACGCCCACGGCAAAAGTCTCCTTACCCATTCTGGCGGAAGGCGGTGTTCCGGCGGTTGGTTTCTTTACCGGCGCGGGCCTGCTGCGACCCGGCGCAGGCAACATTATCAACTATCGCGCCAGTTACGTTCAGGAGACCAAGTCTGTCATCGACAAGGCCTTGCTTGAGGGAATACGTCCGCAGGGAATCTGTGCCTATGTGCAAAACGATTCCTACGGAATGGCGGGCGTAGTGGGAATACGAAAAGCCCTGGAAAGCGTGGACGGAGCCGAGGAGATCGTCGCAGTGTTGGACAAGATCCTCGCAGTGGAAGGGGATCAGCCGCAGCGTAACGGTATCGGCCCGGTGGGTGTTTACACGCGAAACACCTATACGGCACGGCAGGGATACGAGTCCTTGAAGGCATGGGAACGTAGCCAGGGGAGCAACTGCCGCATTATCGTCACGGTGGGTGCCTACGGTTCGATCGCTCGTTTTATCGCTTACGCGGCAAGCAAGGGCGAGCCCTGGATCTATAGCGCGGTCTCCTTCACCGGTGCGGATAATTTTGCCAGCGAATTGCGACGCTTCAGGGTTGTCGATCGGGTCATCATGACGCAGGTGGTTCCTCTGCCTGACAGCGGTTTGACGATCGTGCGAACGGCCCAAAATGCCCTCGGGAAGGAGTATGGATACGTCTCTCAAGAAGGGTATATCGTCGGCAAGATGCTATTGCGTGCCTTGCGTCAGATGCAGGCGGAAGGCAAGGAGATTACCCGTGAGAACGTGTTGGCCTGGTTCCACGGTTCGCATTTCGAACTCGAAGGACTGAATTTGGACTTCGAAGACGATAATCAAGGTTCCGATCTTGTCGTGATGACCGCGTTGGATGGGACCGCCTGGATACCCATGCAGGATGGCATTTGGCAACGATGGGTCGCCCAGATGGCACAAACGAGCAAATGATCGGGGGTAGACGGAAATGACCGAAACAACCACGATGCTGGTACGTTTTTTTGACAATTTTTCGGTAGGGCGTCGAATCTTCCTGCTGATCATGATTCCGCTCGCCATCCTGTTGGCGACCGGTGTCCTGGCGGTGCTCGCCCTGGGCCAGAACCGGGTTGCGCTGTCTGAAATCAACGACCGCGTCAGTTCTGTGCAGGCCGGACATGACTTGCTGGATCGTATCCAGGGCAACTACGTCAGTGTGCTGTACGAAGTGCAGATCGGCAGCCAGACCTGGGCCGAGGGGCTGCGTACTGTCGATGAACTGGAAACCGAAGTTCGCGAAACGATTTTGCCTGCCTATCGCACGGCCAAGTCCAATGGACTGGCCCAGGGCGACGAGCGCCTGGAAGCGACCATCGGCAGGATAGAGAATCTCGACAGTATTCTGGCCGCGGGCAAGCGGCTGCTCGAAAAGGAAAGCCGCACCGAGCTGGAATTGTACTTGCAGAATGACCTCGGTCCCGATATTCGTCCCCTGCGAGGCGAGCTGCTTGGCGAGGTCAACGACGATATCAACGGCGCCGAAAACGCCTTTCAGAATGCCCAGAAGACGGCCGACCAATTTCTTTTTGGCAGTGCCGGGCTGATTGCCACGGGCATTCTGATCGCCGCCCTGGTCGGTTACTTCATCTATCGATCCATCAACGAATCCATCGAAAAGCTGCTGGGCACCATGCGGGAGATCTCCGGTGGCAATCTGCACGCCCGGGTACATCTGCTGGGGAACAACGAGCTGGCGGAGCTGGGAGGCAGCTTCAACCGGCTGGTGGAAGAACGTATCGCCATTCAGTCGCAGATCGACCGCGAACACAAACAGCTCAATGCCTCGGTGTTCGCCTTGCTGGAAGCGGTGGCGGATCTCAGTGAACGAAACCTGACCGTGCGCGCCCGTGTCACGGAGGATGCCACCGGCCCGCTGGCCGACGCCATCAATCAGTTGGCGGAAGACACCACCGAGGTCTTGAGCCAGGTTCGCCAAGTTGCCTCGTCGGTGGAAAGCGCATCGCAGGACGTCAATCGCTATGCGCAGTCGGTCAACGAACTGGCCAAGCTCGAACAGCACGAGGCCGAGGAGACGGCCACGCAGTTGGAATCCATTCTGCAACGTCTGGACGCCATTGCCTTTCTCGCTCAGCAGGCCAACCGCGTTGCCGGCAATGCATCCAAAACCAGCGCCGACGCCCAGGATGCCGTGTTGCGCACGTTGGACAACATGACGACGATCCGCGAAACCGCGCAGGAAACCGGCAAGCGCCTGAAGCGTCTGGGAGAACGCTCGCAGGAGATCAGCCAGATCATCGATGTGATCAACAACCTGTCCGAGCGAACCACGGTGCTGGCGCTCAATGCCAATATGCAGGCTACCGCCGCGGGTGAGGCCGGTCGCGGTTTCTCCATGATCGCCGAAGAAATCCAGCGGCTCTCCGAGGGGTCCCGCGAGTCCACCGAGCAGATTTCCATCCTGGTCCGCAATATTCAGCAGGAAGCCAATGCCACCATCAGCACCATGGATGCCACTATCGAACAGGTGGTGAGCGGTTCTACGCAGGCCGAAGAAGCCGCGCGCCAGATGCAGTCGACTCGCGATGCCACCGATCAGTTGGTGGGTTCGGTAGAGCGGATCTCCGCGTCGTCCGCCGAACAGGTAACCATTAGTAAGGCCCTCAAGACTCGCGCTGAGCGCATTTTGTCGGCTACCCGTACCACCGGTGAGGAGTTGCTGTCCCTTACCTCCTTGACCAAGGACATGGCCGAGTATGGTCAGCGCCTCATGCATTCGGTGAACGTGTTCAAACTAGAGGCGTAAGTCCATGGTTGATTCCCGGGCACTGGCGGACGAGCTGGAAGAACTGGTCATGCAACTGGCCGGGCTGGATTCCCTGGTCAGCGACGAGGAGGGGATTGGGCAGGTTGCTGAAGAAGCTCTTTCGTACTACGAAAATCTCGGCATGATCGGTGCGATGTTCGAGGCGCCCGGTATTGAGGGGTTTGCCGGGTGGGTGCTGGGCGTGTTGCGCGAGCACCTCGGCAGCAAGCCTCGGGGCATTGTCGAGCTGTTGCGCGATGGCCACTTGTTCGCCTGGATCGAGATGGCCGCCCTGGCCCTGCGTGAATCCGGCAGTCAGGCGGTATTGGATGCGGTCACTGATGCGCTGTCGGCCGTGCCCTGGCCCGCGCCGCCGGACTCCGAGGGGATACAGCGGCTGCTGTCGGATTTGCGTGGCGGCGCGGAACCCGAAGACGCTGAGCCAGACCCGACAACGCAACCCGAGGCCGTCCCGGTGGACGAGCTGCATTGGGACAATGACGTTCATCCGGAACTGCTCGAGGCCTATCTGCGCGAAACGCCGGGGCAGGTCTCACAAGCCGCGAAGCTGATTCGTGAGATCGCCTCCGGTCGTGTCGTCGACGACGATGTCCGTAAGGCATCCCGCCTGGTGCACACGGTCAAGGGTGCGAGCGGAGTGGTGGGTGTCCGACCTCTGGTCACCTTTTCCCATCGGCTCGAAGATTTATTGGACCATGGTGCGGGAGATCACATGGAAGACGGTCTGTCCAGAACCCTGGTGGCCGCTGCGGATTGCCTGGAGTCCTTATATGACAATCTGGTGGACGGAAGGCCGCTGCCGGCGGAGTTCGACACCCTGCTGGCGGATATCGAAGAGTGGGATCGCCGGCTCGCTAAACTGAAGCCTGCCAAGGCGGAATTGCTTGCGGCGACTCCGGCGGCCGAGACCGAGTCACCCGAGATTCCCGCTAATCTGCCAGATTTCATTAGGCCAAAACCCGCGCCGGGCAGACCGGAGCCGGTGGCAGAGCCCGTCCGCGAAGAACCGCTTCCGGTCGGCTCCTCCCACCTGGCGGTTTCCATGGGAACGGTGCAGGACCTGCTGAATCTGGCCGGTGAGCTGATCACCTCAACCAGTCAGATCGCCGAGCACTCCCAGCGCAGTATCGCCCTGGAAAAGCAGTTGCGCCGGCAGGACGAGCATGTGCGCCATATGCTCGATGAACTGAATGTGGCTATCGACCAACAGACCTATCGTCAAAATCGTCCGATGGCACAGCGCGGCACAAACAAAGACGGACAACTGGATGAGTTGGAGCTGGATGCCTATAACGAACTGCACAGCAACTTCGGGCTGCTTGCCGAGTCCATCGCGGATAGCCGCGAGCTGACCCGGAATCTGCAAGTTCAGATGCGCCAGATCGCCGACCAGATCTATGAGCAGCAACGGCTGCAGCGCCGCCTGAGTGAGACGGTTCTGGGGACACGTCTGGTTCCCGTGCGTGGTTTGCTGGCCCGCATCGAGCGCACCGTGCGTGAAACCTGTCGGGCGACGGGCAAGGATGCCGAGGTGCAGATCGTCAAGGGACGCGACCTGTCCGTTGATACGGACATCCTCAACGGCTTGACCGCGCCGCTGCTGCACCTGCTTCGTAATGCGGTGGATCACGGCATAGAAGCGCCGCAGGAGCGTGCCCGCCTGGGTAAGCCGGCGCAGGGACGTATCGAGTTGGCGTTCGAGCAGCGCGGCGATCAGATCCATCTGACGCTCAGCGATGACGGCCAGGGTATGGACTTGGCGTTGATTCACGAGCACGCCGTCGCCAGTGGGATGGTTGAACCGGACCAGGACTTGAGCAGCGACGAGATACTGCGCCTGATACTGGAGCCGGGCTTTACCACTCGCAACGAAATCAGCGAAATCTCCGGTCGTGGCGTCGGCCTGGATGTGGTGCGCGTGGGCGTGGAAGAGCTGCAAGGTCTGCTGTACCTGGAAAACCGTCCCGGACAGGGCATGAGCTTCCATCTGCAAGTGCCGCAGACCCTGATTGCCACCCACGCGGTGGTCGTGCGTGTGGCCGGGAACCTGGTCGCCATACCCGGCGCAAGCATGGAGAAGCTTCTTTACGTCGGCCCAGAGGAATACGTACTGGAGGGCGATAAATGGTCTGTCGTCTACATGGGACAGTCGTTGGAGGTGTTGTCGCTGGCTACCCTGTTGGGCTGGCGGTCGAGGGCGCCTGATCTCACCAAGGGACATACCCTGGTGGTGGTCGAGAACGAGCGTAAACGCTATGCCTTGCACGTGGATGAGGTACTCAAACCCCGCGATATCGTCGTCAAGAGTTTGGCTCCATGGCTGAACATCGTTCAAGGCGTCAGTGGCGCCTGCGTGCTGGCGGATGGAGCGGTAGCGCCGGTGCTGGATATGTTGCGACTGCTGCGACACTTCGAGCATGCCGAGTCCGGCGTCAAGGTGCGCCCGTTGTTGCCCGAGGAAGAGCGGGCGCCGCGTCCGCGAATTCTGATTGTCGATGACTCCCTGACCATCCGCGAGGCCATGAGCGGCATGGTGGAGCAGATGGGTTACGAACCGATCTCCGCTGTGGATGGCCTGGATGCCTTGCAGCGCCTCAACGTGCAGGACGTTGAGCTGGTCCTCACGGACCTGGAGATGCCGCGTATGAACGGGTTGGAAATGGCTCAGGCGATTCGGGTCTGGCCGGAGCGGCGTCACTTGCCCATCGTCATGATTACCTCTCGAAGTACTCGCAAACACAAGGATTTGGCGGAAAAAGCAGGGGTTGACGACTATCTGACCAAGCCGGTGGATCACGGAACCTTGGGCGAACACATACGTAAATGGCTCCGAGTTCGGATTGCCGCTTGATTCGAGGTTTACCAGATCATGAACGCGATTACCCAGGAAAGCCTCCGTATCCATCTGTTCGGATTGCCGGAAAAGGACCGATCGGTGCTCGAACGGGTGATCACCTTTGCGTCCTCGCAGGGCAAGCCCTTCGAACTCTGCGCTGAACTGGATCATGCCAACGTGGTTGTGGCTGCGGACAGCAATCGTCCTTCGGTCGAGATTCCGGTTCGCATCGGTGTTGGCGATGATTGCACCCAGGGTTGCGATCTGCTCCTGCAACCGCCGTTGTTGGTGAGTCGTGTGATGCGTGTCCTGGAGGAGGCTCGCCGTCTGCTCGCGGAACAGCAAATGCCGCCTGTGGGAGAGGTCTGGACACCGCCCGAGCTTAGCGAAGAGTCTGAGGAACCTGAGGTCGTTCCGGTCGAACGGGTAGAGCCCGAGTCGGTTGTTGCTTCCGTACCCGTTGCGCTGCCGCCGCAGGCGGCGCCGCCTGCCTCCCTCTCCCTGGATGCGTCGCGTATGGACTTCGAATTCACCGCCCTTGTGGTAGATGACAGCGCGGCGATCCGCAAGCAGTTGGAGCTGGAATTGAGGGATGCCGAAATCGGCGTCGAATTTGCGGAATCCGGTGAAATGGCCTTGGAGATGACCGCCGGGAAATATTACGATTTGATCTTTCTCGATATCGTCATGCCGGGCATAGACGGCTACGAAGTTTGCCAAAGGCTGCGCAAGCGCAAGGAAATGAAGCGCACCCCCATCATCATGCTCAGCGGCAAGACCTCGCCCCTGGACGAGGTTCAGGGCATCATTGCCGGGGCATCCACGTACGTCACCAAACCCATTCAGCGTGATCAGTTTCAGCAAACTCTGAAACGAATCTGCAAATGGCTGATGGGGGCCTACGTATGATGGTGCCTGTGCGGCAGGGCTCTCCCATTTTTTGACTCTTTGGCTCCCAAACGCATATACTAGCCGGCTTATGTCGGATCGAGGCATAGAGCGAATTTCGCCAAGGCAATGGGCGGCTCAGGGGCGTTTGCTTCAGATGAGCCTGCCGCTCAGCGGTATGGCGCGCCTGGTTGCTTCGACCCGTGCGGTCGAAGGCGATGCGCAGATTGATCTGTGCTTTTCCATGGACGAGGAGCGCCGCGCCATAATTCGTGGGTCGGTTTCTGCGCTTGTCGTGCTGCAGTGCCAGCGCTGTCTGGGCGAACTTCGCGTTCGTCTGGTAACCGACACGGCACTTGCGGTGGTCGTGTCGGAAGATCAGGCCCGGCAGTTGCCCGAAAGCTACGAACCCTTGGTGCTGTCCGAGGAGTCGGTCAGCTTGAACGAGTTGGTTGAAGACGAGCTGTTGCTTTCGCTGCCGGCATTCCCGGTACATCAGGAAGGAGACTGCAAGGCGCCGGAATTCTCCAGCGAGGCATCTGAAGAGTCGCCGGTTCGCGAAAACCCATTCGCGGTGCTGGCGGATTTGAAAAACCGGCTACAATAGAACGTCGGTCAGTATGGGTAAGCCGGCTCGCGGCGTAGTGACGAGCATCCCGAACAACCCGCTGTGGTGCGATCACGATCGTGCCATGGCGATTTTTTTGAAAGCTCAGGAGTAATCGGCATGGCCGTACAACAGAATCGCAAAACCCGTTCGCGTCGTGACATGCGTCGGTCGCACGACAGCCTCAGCGGTCCCACCCTGTCTGTGGATTCCACCACTGGGGAAACTCACCGCCGCCACCACGTCACCGCCGACGGTTTCTACCGGGGTCGCAAAGTGGTGGGCACGAAGGACGAAGATTGATTTTTTGCGTCGTGCAGGCAAGGTATTCCTCGTCCGGCCTTAGAGCCTTGAGATGACATCGGAGATCCGTGTCAGTCTGGACGTGATGGGCGGAGACATCGGTCCCGACGTCGGCGTGCCGTCGGCGCTTTGTGCGCTGAAAGATAATCGGAACCTTCGGCTCTTGCTGGTCGGCGACGAAGAGGCAATCAAACAACGCCTCGCCGGTGCTGATGAGGCGCTTTGCAGGCGGTTGGAAATCCACCATGCCTCGCAGGTCGTCGGCATGGATGAGCCGCCGTCCCGGGCGCTGCGCACCAAGAAAGATTCATCCATGCGGGTGGCCATCGATCTGGTCAAAGCCGGCAAGGCCGATGCCTGTGTGAGTGCTGGCAATACCGGTGCCCTGATGGCCACGGCCCGCTTTGTCCTCAAAACCCTCCCTGGTATCGATCGGCCCGCCATTATCACTGCCCTTCCTTCTATCGGCGGCCACACTCATGTGCTGGATCTGGGTGCAAACGTCGACAGCACGGCAGAGCATCTGTTTCAGTTTGCCGTCATGGGAGCGGAGCTGGTGCGTGCCGTGGATGAGGTGGAGCGGCCCAGGGTGGGCCTCCTGAACATCGGCGAAGAAGAAATCAAGGGAAATGATCAGGTCAAGAAAGCCGCTCAGTTGCTGGCTGCCAGCGATCTGAACTACATCGGTTTCGTCGAGGGTGACGATATCTACAAGGGGGGCGCGGACCTTGTGGTTTGCGACGGCTTCGTAGGGAATGTGGCGCTGAAGTCCAGCGAGGGCGTTGCCAAGATGGTCAGCCATTTCCTCAAACAATCCTTTAAGCGCGGGCTGTACAGCAAGCTTGCCGCCCTGGTGGCTTTGCCGGTGTTACGCAGTTTCGGGAAACGAATCGATCCCAGACGCTATAATGGAGCAAGCCTCCTCGGACTTCAGGGCATCGTGATCAAAAGTCACGGCGGTGCTGACGCATTGGCGCTGACCAATGCGATACGGATCGCGGCCCTGGAAGTAGAGAAGGCGGTGCCCGGCCACATCGGCGAGCGGGTTGGACAATATCTCTCTCAGAGGCAGGCGATTTGAGTTACGCGCGCATCCAGGGCACGGGTCATCATCTGCCCAAGCGGGTCCTGACCAATGCCGACCTGGAAAAGATGGTCGACACCTCGGATCAATGGATTCGCGAGCGTACCGGTATCAGCACCCGTTATCTGGTGGAGGACGGCGAGACCACCTGCGACTTGGCTGAGCAGGCGTCCCGCAAAGCCATGCAGGCGGCCGGAGTCGGTGCCGATGACATCGATCTGGTGATCGTTGCCACAACCACCCCCGACAGGGTGTTCCCCAGCACCGCTTGTCTGTTGCAGAAGCGTCTGGGGATACACGGCGGACCTGCGTTCGATATCCAGGCGGTGTGTACCGGTTTTGTCTACGCCCTGGGGGTGGCGGACAAGTTTTTTCGCGCCGGCAGCAGCCGCCGGGCGTTGGTGGTGGGCGCGGAGACGCTCAGTAAAATAATCGACTGGACCGATCGCACAACCTGCGTCTTGTTTGGGGATGGAGCCGGGGCGGTTGTACTGGAGGCGAGCGACACTCCTGGTTTGTTGTCCACCCATCTGCATGCGGACGGCGATTTCGAGCATCTCCTGACAACCAGGGGTGGCGTATCTGAGGGTCTGCCCGATGGCGCCGACACTGCTTATGTCCACATGAAGGGCAACGAGGTTTTCAAAATGGCGGTGAAGACGCTTGGCCGCATTGTGGATGAAACCCTGGAAGCCAATGGCCTGGAGAAATCGCAGATCGACTGGCTGGTACCTCACCAGGCCAACTACCGTATCATCGAAGCCACTGCACGCAAGCTGGGCCTGCCCATGGAGCGGGTTGTGGTAACGGTTGCCGAGCATGGCAATACCTCCGCCGCGTCTGTTCCCATGGCTTTGGACGTGGCAATCCGCGATGGCCGCATCCAGCGTGGTGACACACTGTTATTGGAGGCGTTCGGCGGCGGATTCACCTGGGGCTCGGCTTTGGTTCGTTACTGACCTTGGTGAACGAGAACTAGAAATTGATTCCCGTACCAGAAGGTGCGGGTAGGGCAACCCTCCAAATGAACGAAACGACAGCTTTCAGCCGGTCGAATCTGGCGTTTGTCTTTCCCGGTCAGGGCTCTCAATCGGTGGGCATGATGTCCGCCATGCAAGATGAAACGTTGATACGTGACACCTTTCGGGAAGCCTCCGATGCCCTCGGTTTTGACCTTTGGGCTCTGATTCAGGACGGACCTGAGTCGGAACTGGGTCAAACCCATAACACGCAGCCGGCAATGTTGACGGCTGGCGTTGCCTTGTGGCGGCTTTGGTGTCAGCGCAGCCCCATTCGGCCGGCTATTATGGCGGGACACAGCCTGGGGGAATACACCGCCCTGGTATGCGCCGATGCCCTGAAGTTCGATGCCGCGGTGCGTCTGGTGGCCGAGCGAGGTCGATTGATGCAGGAGGCGGTTGCCGAAGGCGAGGGCGCCATGGCGGCCATTCTCGGTCTTGACGATGAACAGGTGGGTTCGGTGTGCTCCGTTGCTGCCGCTGGGCAAGTGGTTGCGCCGGTGAATTTCAATTCTCCCGGACAGGTCGTCATTGCCGGGCACCGGGCGGCCGTGGAGCGTGCCGCCGAGGCAGCCAAAGAGGCGGGGGCAAAACGAGCGCTGATGCTGCCGGTGAGCGTTCCGTCCCATTGCTCGCTAATGGAGCCCGCTGCTATCGCGCTTGGCAATACCCTGGCTCAAGTCACGCTCAAGACGCCTTCAATTCCGGTGTTGCACAACTATGATGTTCAAACCCACTCGGACCCCAACGGTATTCGTGAGGCCCTGACGCGCCAGTTGCACAGGCCCGTGCGTTGGGTGGAAAGCGTCCAGGCCATGGTCGGGCGAGGCGCGGACACCCTGATCGAATGCGGCCCGGGCAAGGTGCTTGCCGGATTGGCCAAACGGATCGACCGCAAGCTCAAGGCCGTGGCAGTGGTCGATTCGGCGACCCTGGATTCTGCCCTGGAGGGCCTGCAATGAGTTTTGAGACTGCCATCGCCCTGGTCACCGGTGCCAGCCGCGGTATCGGCAAGGCCGTTGCCCATGAACTGGGTCGCCGCGGTGCGACGGTAGTCGGCACGGCTACGTCCCAAGGTGGGGCGGACGCGATTTCTGCGGAGTTGTTCAACGCGGACATACGCGGTGCGGGTATGGTCTGGAACGCTGCTGACCGCGATGGCGCGGAGGCCCTGGTGAAGGCGGTTGGCGCGGACTATGGCGCTCCGACGATACTGATCAACAATGCAGGCATCACACGCGACAATCTGATGATGCGAATGAAGGACGAGGATTGGGACGAGGTGCTGAACACCAATCTGGGTTCGGTATTCCGGCTTTCTAAGGCCTGTCTGCGCGCTATGATGAAGGCCCGCCATGGCCGCATCATCAACATCGCTTCGGTTGTCGGTGTGACCGGTAACCCTGGGCAAACCAACTATGCCGCCGCCAAGGCGGGCATCATGGGGTTTACGAAATCCCTTGCCCGCGAGGTCGGTTCCCGTGGCATTACTGTGAACACGGTGGCGCCCGGTTTTATCGATACCGATATGACCCGAGCGCTATCCCAGGAGCAGCGTGACGCGTTGCTGCAAGGAATTCCGCTGGGACGTCTCGGCGTCGCGGAGGATATTGCTAATGCGGTGGCCTATCTCGCCTCCGCCGAGGCCAGTTACGTTACTGGCGAAACTCTACACGTCAACGGCGGGATGTACATGCCGTGATGGCTCGTGAGTCGCCTTAAAAACGCTCGCGAACTCAACGGGTTGTGCCTTCTTCTGTTGGTTTTTGTAACTCCCTGACAATGCGCATAGAATACGCGGCGTCCAAAGACCTGCCTATTCGCTTGGAGGCTGATTGCACATGAGCACTATCGAAGATCGCGTTAAGAAGATTGTCGTTGAACAGTTGGGTGTCGACGAGGACCAAGTGGTCCCCGATGCGTCTTTCGTGGACGATCTGGGCGCGGACTCGTTGGATACCGTCGAGCTGGTGATGGCCCTTGAGGAGGAGTTCGAGTGTGAAATCCCCGATGAAGAGGCGGAGAAAATCACCCGCGTACGCGAGGCGGTCGATTACGTGAAGCAGCACGCTGGCTGATTTTGCGTTTATTCACCGCATCGTCTTCTGAGGGGGATAGGGCTTGAGCAAGCGACGTGTCGTAGTGACCGGTCTGGGGTTGGTTTCCCCAGTAGGTAATAGCGTGCCGCAGGCGTGGGAAAATGTGTTGGCTGGCAAAAGCGGCATCAACATCATCACCCACTTCGATGTGACGGATTACTCGACTCATATCGGCGGATCGATCAAGGACTTCGACGTCAGCAAGTACCTGTCCACCAAAGAAGCCCGCAAGATGGATCCCTTCATCCATTACGGCATCGCTGCCGCAACGGAGGCGCTGCAGGACAGCGGCCTGGAGATCACCGATGCCAACCGCGAGCGGGTGGGAATTTGCATCGGCGCCGGTATGGGCGGACTTCCCGGTATCGAGAAGGGTTATGACGCGCTTCTGAAAGGGGGCCCCCGCAAGGTGTCCCCGTTCTTTGTTCCCAGTAACATCATCAACATGATTGGTGGAAATTTCTCCATCATGCATGGGATTCAGGGACCGAACATTGCCATCGTTACTGCTTGTACCACGGGCACCCATAGCATCGGCGATGCCGGCCGCATCATCGCCTATGGCGATGCCGACGTGATGTTGGCCGGTGGTGCGGAGATGTGCACGTCACCTTGCGGTCTTGGCGGATTTTCGGCAGCTCGGGCGCTTTCTTCCCGCAACGACGACCCCGCTACGGCCAGCCGGCCATTCGACAAAGACCGTGATGGATTCGTGCTCTCCGATGGAGCGGGAGTCGTTGTACTGGAAGAGTACGAGCACGCCAAGAAACGCGGCGCTACGATCTACGGTGAATTGATCGGCTTCGGTATGAGCGCCGATGCCTACCACATGACGGCTCCACCAGCAGACGGTGATGGTGCCCGGCGCTGTATGATCAATAGCCTCAGAGACGCAGGAATCAATCCGGATCAGGTGGACTACATCAATGCCCATGGTACTTCCACCCCCGTGGGCGACAAGGCGGAAACTGTGGCGATCAAGCGGTGCTTCGGCGACCACGCCTCCAAAGTGGCCGTCAATTCGACCAAATCGATGACCGGCCACATGATAGGTGCCGCCGGTGCCGCGGAAGCCGTTTTCTCTCTGTTGGCAATCCGCGATCAGGTTTCACCGCCCACTATCAATCAGTTCACGGCCGATCCGGACTGCGATCTCGATTACGTGCCCAATGAAGCCCGCTCCATGAAGATTGACATTGTCCTTTCCAATTCCTTCGGCTTTGGCGGCACCAACGGTTCGCTGATATTCAGGCGCGTTTGACGAGGTCGCCGGGCTTGCCTCGTTAACTGAGCCCGTGCTGGCCTGTCTGGTCGATGGTCGCAAGCGGCAGAGCGTCTCTGTCGCTGACAGGGGTTTGCAGTACGGTGATGGTCTGTTTGAAACCATCGCGTTGAGCGATGGCGAGCCGCGACGGTGGTCCTTGCACTGGCAGCGCTTGGAAAGCGGCTGTCTCCGCTTGGGCATTGTTCCGCCGGAGGAGGCACGACTTCTCGCTGATCTAAGGGCCTTACCCAGCCCGGCGGGAAAATCCGTCGCCAAGATCATCGTCACCCGGGGTAGCGCGGGGCGGGGATACCGCCCGCCGAAAAAGTCGCTTTCCTCCCGAATCGTCACTCTGCATGATTGGCCAAGGTATCCGCAATCCTGGAGCGATAAGGGCGTTCGGGTTCGCTGGTGCGACACCGCCTGCGGCCAGAATCCGGCATTGGCGGGCTTGAAGCATTTGAACCGCTTGGAGCAGGTCCTCGCCCGCGCCGAATGGGATGACGAAGACGTGCCAGAGGGTCTGATGTGCGATCTGGAGGGACGGCCGATATCCGGCACCATGAGCAACCTGTTCGTTGTCGATTCTGGTGTGGTGAAAACACCGTCCCTCACGGCCTGCGGGGTGGAAGGCGTAATGCGCCGGGCTGTAATGGACTATTGTCACGATAATGATCTTCATTGTCGGGTAGGTGTGCTGAATCGTGCCGATTTGTATCAGGCACAGGAAATCTTTCTGACCAACGCATTGGTGGGTATCTGGCCCGTTCGCGAATTGGGTGGCCGCGCCGTTGATGCGCCGGGACCTGTCACGGCAAGATTGCAGGCCAGGTTGTCGACGAAATAGCGTTCCCCCAGTCGGGAGTCGATCCGCGTTTATAGAAGGTGCCAAAGCTTATTATCCCGAGATGACTATCCTACGTTCGATTTTCCGTTTGCTGGGTGTCGCATTGCTGCTGGGCAGCCTCCTGCTCGGCTGGCTTATGTTGGATTTCGGTGAGTTCCGAAGTCAGGCTTTGGCCGTTCCCGAGGAAGGATATGTGCTCTCGGTGGCGCCTGGTGATTCACTCCGTGGTCTGGCCGATCGTCTGGCTTCCGAGGGCCTGGTAAGCAATTCCCACTATCTGGTGTTTCTTGGCCGCTGGACGCAGCGGGCGCGTGCGATACGCACCGGGGAATATCGACTGCAACCGGGTCTGACGCCGGACGCCTTCCTCGATCAACTCGTCGCAGGCAAGTCCATCCAGTACGCCCTGACTCTAGTAGAGGGATGGGGTTTCGCACAGTTGCTGACGGCGGTGCGCACAAGTTCGGAGCTAAAACACACCCTGGGGGAAAGTCCGCCGGCGGAGATCATGAAGCGAATCGGTCATGGAGGCGAACACCCGGAAGGCAGGTTTTTCCCCGATACCTACAATTTTCCCAGGGGTACGACGGATGTCGCGTTTTTGCAGCGCGCCTACGACGCTATGAGCGAGCACCTGGAACGTGAGTGGCAGGGTCGGGAGCCGGGCCTGCCTTTGAAAGACGCCTATGAGGCCCTGACTCTTGCCTCCATTGTGGAAAAGGAGACCGGTGCGGCGGTCGAACGGCCCGAGATCGCCGGCGTTTTCGTGCGCCGCCTGCGTCTGGGGATGAAGCTGCAAACCGATCCAACCGTGATCTACGGCTTGGGCGACGGTTTCGATGGCAATCTCCGCCGCCGCGATCTCACCTCGGACACCCCCTACAACACCTACACGCGTACCGGCCTGCCGCCGACGCCCATAGCCATGCCCGGCCTTGCCGCGATACGTGCCGCCGTGCATCCTGCCGATGGCAAGACCTTGTACTTCGTCGCCAAGGGCGATGGAACTCACTACTTCTCCGAGACCCTGGACGAGCACAACAGGGCGGTGCGGAAGTACCAACTGAGGCGCAAATGACCAAGCAGGGGAAATTCATCACCCTGGAAGGTGTCGAAGGCGTCGGCAAGACCAGCAACTTGGCATTTGTGGCGGCAAGGCTGCGTGCTGCGGGCGTGACGGTCGTTGAAACCCGTGAGCCGGGTGGCACTGCCCTTGGCGAAGCACTTCGAGCGCTTTTGCTTGGCCACAAGCACGACGGCATGGCCGAGGATGCCGAACTCCTGCTGATGTTCGCCGCACGAGCCGAACATTTGGCAAGGGTGATACGGCCGGCCCTGGAGCGGGGGGACTGGGTGCTTTGCGACCGTTTCACCGAAGCCACCTATGCCTATCAGGGAGGAGGACGAGGTGTGGAGCGCCAGCGCATTGAGGCCCTTGAGAACTGGGTGCAGGGCGATTTGCGTCCCGACCTGACGATTCTGCTGGATCTGTCAGTGGAACAGGGGCTGGCACGGGCCGGTCAACGCAGCGCGCCGGATCGCTTCGAAAAGGAACATGCAGCGTTTTTTCATGCCGTGCGGAACGATTATCTGCGACAGGCCGAGGCACGGCCGGATCAATTCCGCATCATCGATGCCGAGCCGACTCTGGCGAGGGTGCAGGCGAGCATTGCCGTGGTATTGGATGACTTCCTTGGAAGCGCCCGACAGTGAGCACAGCGCCCTATCCCTGGCAGAGAAAGGCATGGACGTCGGTAGCGGCCCGGCGCAGTGAAGACCGTCTGGCACATGGCCTGCTGCTGGTAGGCCCAAACGGTTTGGGCAAGCTGGATTTCGCCGCTGCCTTGGCGAAAGCCTTGTTTTGCCACCAGCCCAACGAGGCTTTTCTGCCCTGTGGGCAATGCGCTGCCTGCCATTGGTTTTCTGCCGGGACGCACCCCGACTATCTTAGGTTGATGCCTGAAGAATCGGGCAAGCCGATCAAGGTGGCGGCGGTGCGGGATCTGATCGGCAAGCTCTATCTCACCAGCAGTGACCGGGGTGTGAAAGTGGCATTAGTGCATCCTGCGGATCGCATGAATGCCAATGCGGCCAATGCCCTGTTGAAAACCTTGGAGGAGCCCCCTCAGCGCACCCATTTGTTGCTGGTGACTTCGCGTCCCTCCGTGCTTCCGCCCACGATTCGCAGTCGGTGTCAGCGTATCCATTTCCAGGTACCGCCACGGGAGGATTCGTTGAAATGGCTGGCGAGTCAGGGAGTGGGCGGAGAGCCGGAACTACTGTTGTCGCTGGGGGGTGGGGCACCACTGGCTGCCTTGAAGATGGACCGCGACGCAAGTCTGGATCGACGCAGGGATTGGATACAGGCCTGGTTCGGCGTACAAACCGGCTCTGAGCACCCCTTGGCATTTGCGCAACGCGTAGTGAGCGATGATCTCGGGCGGTTCCTGTTCTGGTTGACCACCTGGGTTCAGGACTTGATCCGAATTCGTGCAGGGGCCGGTAGAGCGCAAATCGTCAATGTCGATCTGGGGGAACTGCTGGAGAATTTTGCTCGCAGCCAGCAAGATCGGCTACTCTTTGATTATCTTAAGCAACTGGAGGAGGCAGGGCGCCTTCTGAGCGTGGGCATCAACGAGTCCTTGCTGTTCGAGGATCTCATGATTGCCTGGGGGCGAATGCGGCCCGTTCAACACCATGGCTGAAGCACCTGGATTTCCCGGCGCGGCGGGCGGCCGGCAAAACATACTGTCCCTGACGATCAAGGATAAAAATGCCCTGTTTGCCGCCTATATGCCCTTCGTGCGCAATGGTGGCCTGTTTATCCCTACTGACAAGCCCTACAAACTGGGAGACAACGTCTTCATGTTGCTCACCCTGAT
This sequence comes from Chromatiales bacterium, assembly GCA_020445565.1. Lineage (GTDB taxonomy): Bacteria > Pseudomonadota > Gammaproteobacteria > JAGRCI01 > JAGRCI01 > JAGRGI01. The sequence goes on along the minus strand of JAGRGI010000031.1, from coordinate 2,392 downwards.
GGACGAGAAGGAACGCTTGCCGGTGGCGGGCAATATCGTCTGGATCACCCCCCGCGGTGCGGAAGGTAACCGGGCGGCCGGTATAGGCGTGCAGTTCAGCGATGCGGACGGAGGCACAGCCCGCAATAAGATCGAGACCTATCTTGCCGGCGCATTGCAGTCGGACCGGCCGACTCATACGATGTAGCCTGCACTGGCGGTACCAGAAAAAAAAAGCCCCTACGGCCGCAGCCGTAGGGGCTTTTTTTCAAACGTTCAGATTCGAGGGAATCTTACTTGCTCTCAGGGGCAACCGGGGCGACCGGAGCCACAGGGGCGTAGCCATAAGGGGCATAGCCGTAGTAGGGGGCGTTGTAGCCGTAGCCATAGCCGTTCACGTTGGTGTTGGCGCGGGCGCTCATGGAGAAGTCGAAGGAACCGTCGCCGAAGCCGTTGCCCAGACCGTTACCGAAGAAAGGGGTGCCCCAGAAGGCTTGGGCGGAACCAGCGGAAGCGGCGAGAATGGCAGCGACAGCAATGATCTTTTTCATGGTTGATTACTCCAGTAGTTTCAAAAAGTTGGTTGAAAGCTGTTTGTCTTGCGACGTTGAAATAAGAATATAAGAAAATACTGATTCAGTCAACTGCTTTTTCTTCTTCGAGCCAACTCACCGAATTCAGCTCTTGTGTTTACCGCCCAATTGGCCTAAAACCTACTATGCTGCATTGCACCAAGCCCGGAGCTGTTCCATGAGCGACGCCGAGACATCCGTTCCTGCTGACTCTCCAGAGTTACCGCCACGCGAATCAACACTGAAACAACCCAAAACCCGTGAGGTAGGGGGCCCCCAGGGGCCGGAGCCTACTCGCTACGGTGATTGGGAGCGCAAGGGTCGGTGCATCGATTTTTGACTCGGTAGCTACACTACCTTTAATACACCTCGCCAATTCCCTGCCGGAGGTTGAAAGGATGAGTTCTCACGGCCGTCCGCTTTCTCCCCACCTTCAGATTTACAGACCGCAACTGACTTCTCTGCTTTCCGTCACCCATCGGGGTACCGGTGTAGTCAATACCATCGGCACGGTCCTGCTTGCGTACTGGCTGATTGCCCTGGCGCGGGGACCGGAGAGCTATGCCGAAGCCCAGGCATTTTTCGATTTCTGGCTGGTGAAGCTCGCTCTGTTCGGCTGGACCTTTTCGGTTTTCTATCACCTGTGTAACGGGATACGGCATCTGTTCTGGGATGCGGGGCTGGGATACGACATCCCTACGCTCTACAAGTCCGGCTATCTGGTGTTGGCGATGGCTTGCGTGCTTACCGTACTTACCTGGCTGTTGGTCTGAGGGAATACATCATGAGTCTGCGTACACCGCTGGCCCGCGCCAAGGGGTTGGGTTCCGCACACGAGGGGGTGGGACACTGGTGGGTGCAACGGGTTACCGCCGTTGCCTTGGTGCCCCTGGTTTTGTGGATGGTTTGGTCGCTCATCGGGCTGATCGGCGCTGATTATGCCGCGGTAAGGGACTGGATGCGTCATCCGATCAACGGCGGTCTGCTGGTGGTGTTGCTGCTGATCCTGTTCCACCACGCGGCGCTTGGCCTGCAAGTGGTCATTGAGGACTATCTTCACGCCGAGGGCGTCAAGCTGTTTGTGATGGCTGTTGCCAAGTTTGCCATGTATTTACTGGCCGCCATCTGTGTGTTCTCCGTTTTGCTCGTCGCCCTGGGAGGCTAAGGCATGGCGCAAGCCTATGAGATCATCGATCACACCTATGACGTCATTGTTGTAGGAGCCGGCGGGGCCGGTCTGCGCGCCACCTTCGGCATGGCCGAAAAGGGGTTGCGCACCGCCTGCGTCACCAAGGTCTTCCCGACCCGAAGCCATACCGTCGCGGCCCAGGGCGGCGTCTCAGCGGCCTTGGGTAATATGGGCCCGGATGATTGGCGCTGGCATATGTATGACACGGTGAAAGGCTCCGATTGGCTCGGTGATCAGGACGCCATCGAATACATGTGCCGGGAAGCGGCCCCCGCGATCATCGAACTGGAACACTACGGCATGCCGTTTTCGCGCACGGAGGAGGGCAAGATCTATCAGCGCCCGTTCGGTGGCATGACTACCGAATTTGGCAAGGGCACGGCCCAGCGTACGTGCGCGGCAGCGGATCGTACCGGACACGCCATGCTGCACACCCTCTATCAGCAGGCGCTGAAACACGAAGCCGAGTTCTTCGTTGAATATTTTGCCATTGATCTGCTTATGCGCGAGGACGGTTCCTGCGGTGGTGTGTTGGCCTGGAATCTGGCCGACGGAAGCCTGCATCGGTTTCGCGGTCATCAAACGGTATTGGCTACCGGCGGATACGGCCGTGCCTGGTTCTCCTGTACCTCTGCCCATACCTGCACCGGCG
>JAGRGI010000030.1 GCA_020445565.1 Chromatiales bacterium | reverse complement strand
GGCATCATCATGGTGGTGAACATGGAAATCGGTATGCTCACACCGCCTGTGGGACTCAATCTGTTTGTGACGGCAGGCATTACGGGGCATTCCATCGGCTGGGTGATCAAGGCCGCCTTGCCCTGGTTGGGCCTGTTATTGATCTTCCTGATCATCATTACCTATATCCCGCAGGTGTCGCTGTTTCTCCCGGAGTTTTTCGACCGTTTGCACGGCTATCAGTGAAAAGCGCGCATGCGGGAATCCAATTTCATGGCCGCGGCATGTCGTAAGGGGGGAGAATAGAGTTAAAATCCCGGTTTAGCGAAGTATACGGGCGGATTAGAGGGTAGCCCGCATTGCTCGCAAGCGGTTGCTCCGGCAAGCGTTGCGGATGGGGAGTCCGGACGGGGGTGATCGCAAATGTCGATTTGGGGCTCTGGGGTTTGCCGGGTAGTTGGAGTCCACCGCCGTGGGGAGGCGGGATCGTCGGTAGCATCGAAGCAGGCGGTAGATGAAGTTCGTATCTGTCTCGGTCGAGCGAAAAATCCCGCAAGTCAGATTTCCCGCGTTGCAAGGAGCCTGTCGGCAGTAGATCTCCAATTCTCGGACAGGCCCCTGGGGTTCAAGCTGAAGCAAGCCTGCTGAAAGTCTTGGGGTATGGGTTTGTCTGGGCGCATCGCCTCCGCTATCGGGAGGTATGAGTATGGCGCCAATCTTGGTTCCGGACGGAACCGATGTTGCCGGAAGCGCCCAAAGACCAGGCTAGCCTGTGTACAACGTTAGAAAATACAGTCCCTTCCGTATTCGTTGCGATTTGTCATCGGCGGGCGGGAAAGAAAAACGGGTCAGCGATGGAAATAGAAAGCACCGGTAGTTGGCGGCTGGAACCCTGTAAGGATGTTCCACCGAAAGACCAGGGTCTGGATCCGCGCAAGGTTGGGCAGTGGATCGAGTCATTGCCGTTGGCGGATACGGAGCGGTTGGCGAATACGCTCATTGAGGCCTTTCGAGCCTGGAATGCGATGTGTATTACGCCCGCCCGACGCTTTCAGCTGCTAGAAGACTTGCGCAAACAGGTGGGTTTGGCGGTTGAGCAGTTGGAGGGCCGTTTCTTGCGCGACGATTTTCCCTTGCCCGCCCGGGAGCAGGGGTTGGCGCGCTTGGCGCGTACCCTGCTTGATGTCTTCGGACAGGGGTACGAGCGAGTTCACTTGGACCTGGTGGGGCAGGGCGGTATCGGCGGTTGGTGGAAAAGGCGCTACCAGCGGGTGGCGATCCACCGCGCCATGAGCTATCTGAACCGGGTCTTGCTGGCCTGCTACCAGACATATTCCCCATTTCCCCGCAATATTTGGTGGGAGGTGCATCGCCTGTATACCGACGCCTTGTCCGCCAATTGCGCCGACACTGTGGTGGAGGACGACTACCATCAGTTTGTCTGGCGAACCAGCGTATCCGACCGTTACAAGCAAATCCTGTTACTTGCGCTGTCCAATCCTGATCAGATGCGGCCCAAGGTGGTGCGCGATCTGTACGGCGTTCTCGAATCCCTCGCGGCGCTCGCCAAGCTGGGCGTGCCGGTCAATGGCAAGGTAGGTGGTGCGTTTCTGGTGCTTTCGCCGGTAGACAAGGGGCCGCAATGCGCATGCGATTCTCATACGCCGGTGGATCGGGAGGCATTTCTGCTCGATACCGTGGATCTGGAAGAAGAGCTTGCCCGCTGGCGAAGGAAGGCGTCGGGCCGTCGTGTGGCCACGGAGCAGAATCGCGTACCGCTCGACAGCCTGTCAGTGGAAGTGGTCGACAGAATGATCCATGCGTGGGGACTGCGCGCGCGCCGCTCCATGAACCGTATCCACAGCCACAGTGAAGTCTGGGTGTTGCCTGGTTTTCACCGTATCTACGCCATGCTGCAAAGCCGTTTGAAGCAGGAATCTGGCGGTAGTTCGGATACCGAAGAAAATCTGGTTACCGAAGTGGGGTCGGCCTGGCGCGGGAAAAGTACGTCTGCCATCAACGAGGTTCACCCCATACTTTGCAAGGTGATCGACCAGAGCGCTTGTGGCTATCGCCTGATGTGGCCGGCCGATGCCGGGGTAGGCGTTTCCATGGGGGGGGTTGATCGCACTGCGCTGGCCGGAAGAAGGCAACGGTGATCGGGAGCCCTGGGCTATTGGTGTGGTTCGGCGTTTTCACATGGGCGAGGACGCAGGACTGCAACTGGGCGTGCAGATGCTCGCCAGCGAACCGGAGATTGGAACCATTTTGCAACACAAGGAGGGGCAAAACGTGGAAGAACCCGCCTTGGTACTGCCTCCCGTACATGCCTTGCACCTGCCCCCATCGTTGGTGATTCCTCGCCAGATGGGCGTGCTGCCTCAGGAAGTGGAGTTGCGCTCCCGGCGTTATCGCGGCTTGGTGGATATTTCCGTGATCCTCGAACACACCGAGGCATTCCACCAGGTTCGGCATCGTCCGGCCACGGGCGAACAGGACGAGAGTGCCAGGGGTACGCTTTCCTCCTGAACGGCGCTCATTCTCCCTGCAAGGTGACGGTCACGCGGCGCTGGTGGGGATGATGCCGGTGTTCCCATAGATAGATTCCCTGCCAGGTTCCCAATGCCAGGTGCCCGTTGCGAACCGGAATGGTCAGGTCGTGACCGGCCAGCAGGGTGCGCACGTGGGCGGCCATGTCATCGGGTCCCTCGTCGGTATGCTGAAAAAGGGGGTCGCCATCCGGTATCAGCCGGCCGGCAAAGGCCTCCAGGTCACGCCGCACTGTCGGATCGGCATTTTCGCTCAAGATCAGCGAAGCACTGGTATGATGCAGGAACACATGACACAGGCCCGTCGTTACGCCGGCTCGGCGCACAATGGCTTCGACGGACTGTGTCAGCTCCTGGGTACCGCGCCCAGGGGTGCGGACTTCGATGGTTTCCTGGATCAGCATGGTTTGGTTTTGTATCCCGGTCGGCGATCTTCTCTGCCATTGTAATCGATGGGCGAACGGCTCCCGCAAGGGGCATGCGCCGTCTGCGGCCGGGAGTGGATCATGAATACCGCTACGGACATCGATCTGGAGCAGCTTCCCGTGACCGATCTCAAGGGGGTCGGAAAGCGCAAGGCCGAGCAGCTGACCCGGTTGGGCATTTGCAACCTGCAAGACCTGCTTTTTCACCTGCCGCTGCACTACCAGGACCGGACCCGTGTGACCGCCGTGCGCGACCTGCGCCACGGCATGTCAGTGGTCGTGGAGGTGGAGGTGGAAAGCGCCGAGATCCGCTACGGCAGGCGCCGTTCGCTGCTGTGCCGAACCAACGATGCCGGGGCGGTGTTGTGGTTGCGATTCTTCCATTTTTCCAACGCCCAGCGTCTGTCCCTGGCGACCGGCAGCCGGCTGCGCTGTTTCGGCGAGGTGCGTGACGGTCCCTTCGGCCCGGAGATGATTCACCCCGAATATTCCTCCTTGGACGGACAGCAGGCGGCGCCAGTGGAAGAGCATCTCACGCCGGTCTATCCTGCCACCGAGGGTCTGCAACAGGGCAGTCTCAGGAGCCTGGTGGAACAGGCCCTGGAGATCGCCATCACGGCAGGTGTAAGGGAATGGCTGCCCGAAGAACTGTTGGCCGGCGCGCGATTTCCGGCGCTGCTGGACGCTCTGATTTACCTCCACCGACCGCCGCCGGATGCCTCGGTGCGTCAGTTGGAGGCCGGTATGCACCCTGCCCAGCGGCGCCTGCAATTCGAGGAGTTGCTTGCCCACCACCTCAGTCTTCGGATGCTGGGCAAGCGTGGCCGCGAACGTAGCGCGCCACGTCTGGCCGGCGGCGATGCTCTGCTGAGGACGTTTCTCGCCGCACTGCCGTTTCAGCTCACCACTGCCCAGCGGCGTGTTGTCGACGAAATCGCCGCCGACGTATCCCTTGGTCGACCGATGATGCGCCTGGTACAGGGCGACGTGGGCTCCGGTAAGACCGTGGTGGCTGCGGCGGCGGTGTTGATGGCGGTGCAGTCGGGCTGCCAAGCGGCGGTGATGGCCCCTACCGAACTGCTCGCCGAGCAGCATCTTAAGAGTTTTCGCCACTGGCTGGACCCGCTGGGTCTGGAGACCGTTTGGCTGGCTTCGCGCAGCAAGGGCGCACAACGTCGGGAGACCCTGGAAGCGTTGGCGGCCGGTACGGCATCGGTGGTGGTGGGAACCCATGCCCTGTTCCAGGATGATGTCAATTTCGCTGCCCTGGGGTTGGCCATCATCGATGAACAGCATCGTTTCGGTGTGCATCAACGCTTGGCCCTGCGGGAAAAGGGCGGCTCCGCGGATCGTGTGCCGCATCAGTTGATCATGACCGCTACCCCCATACCGCGAACCTTGGAAATGACCGCCTATGCGGATCTGGATTGTTCCGTGATCGATGAGCTGCCTCCCGGACGTACACCCGTGACCACCGTGGCTTTGCCGGATAGCCGGAGGGAGGAGGTCATGGCGCGTGTGGAGGAGGCTATCACTGCCGGCCGGCAAGCCTATTGGGTATGCACCCTGATAGAGGAATCAGAGGTGTTGCAATGCGAAAATGCCGAGGCCACCGCCGAACTGCTGGCTGAACAGCTCTCCAGGGCGCGGGTGGGATTGGTCCATGGGCGCATGAAGGCAGCCGACAAAGAGAGGGCGATGGCCGCCTTCAAAGCCGGTGAGACCGACCTGCTGGTGGCGACGACGGTGATTGAGGTGGGAGTGGACGTGCCCAATGCCAGCCTCATGATCATCGAGAACGCCGAACGGCTCGGTCTTGCTCAATTGCACCAACTGCGCGGTCGGGTAGGGCGGGGTGCCAGCCAGAGCCATTGTGTATTGATGTATCATCCGCCGCTGTCCCGCAGCGCCCGTACCCGTATCGCCGCCATGCGCGAGACCAGTGATGGCTTTGAGATCGCCCGCCGCGACCTGGCCCTGCGAGGCCCGGGTGAGGTGCTGGGGACGCGCCAGACCGGCTTGGCCCAGTACCGCATTGCTGATCTGGTACGCGACGAGCCGTTGTTTCCCAAAGTACAGGAGGCGGCAGAACGCATTCTCACGGCCCATCCGGATCGCATCGAACCCCTGGTGCGCCGCTGGCTCGGCGACAATACCCGTTACGCCGAAGTCTGACCCCTGTTAGGAGCACCCTTGGCCAGCAGCCCGAAACGTCAGGCCCGCGAACCCCTCTGGAGTCAGCCGACCACCCCCATGCGCCGCCGTATGCCCACCGCGGTGAGTGCCTGGTTATTGGATCCGGCATCGCTGACCGCCCGTCTCAAGGGATTGTGCGGGGCGGGATTTCGTGTCCGGTTGCTGCGCCAGAAGTGGCGGCGTCCCCAGGCCTGCGAGGCGCAACGTCTCGGCATGTTGCGCGGCGAGTTTGCCCTGGTGCGCGAGGTGCATCTTTATTGTGGTGAGCGGGTCCTGGTCTACGCTCGCACGGTGATTCCCCGTTCCACCCTGAAAGGCCGAACCCGCTCTCTGGCCCGACTGGGAACACGGCCGCTGGGGGAGGTGCTGTTTGCCGATCCCAATATGCAACGCGGGCCGCTGGAGATCGCCCGTATACCGCGCGACATCCCGGATTACCGGGCATTTCTCGGCGAGGGCCTGGCCGGCGACGCGGCATGGGGGCGGCGCTCGGTGTTTCGGCTGTCCGGCCGTTCGTTGCTGGTCAGTGAGATATTTTTGCCGGGCATGCCGGAATTCCCCGGCTGAGCCCGGGCGGTATAATGCCGGGATGACGGAAGTTTTCTCACCTTGGCTTGAACGCGCCCGCGAGTATGGGCTGCTGATGCGCCTGCACCGCCCGATCGGCATTCTGCTTCTGCTTTGGCCAACCCTATGGGCACTTTGGCTGGCCTCCGGTGGCCGGCCCGACCCGCTGGTATTGCTGGTTTTCCTGGCCGGCGTAGTGCTGATGCGTTCGGCCGGATGCGTGGTCAACGACTATGCCGATCGTGATTTCGACCCTCACGTGGCGCGCACCACCGATCGGCCCATCGCCGCCGGGCGTGTCAGCCCACGCGAGGCCCTGGCCTTGTTTGCCGTGCTCTGTGTTATTGCCTTCGTGCTGGTGCTGCAACTGGACCTTTTCACCATTGGTCTGTCGGTACCCGCGGTGCTGTTGGCGGCCAGTTATCCCTTCATGAAACGCTACACCCACCTGCCGCAGTTCTACCTGGGTGCGGCCTTCGGTTGGGCCGTGCCCATGGCCTATGCCGCTCAAACCGGCAGCATCCCTCCGGTAGCCTGGTGGTTGTTTCTGGCGACCCTGTTGTGGGCCGTTGCCTACGACACCATGTATGCCATGGTGGATCGGGATGACGACCTGAAGATCGGAGTGAAGTCCACAGCGATTCTGTTCGGCCGATGGGACCGCGTTATTATCGGTGTCGCCCAGGGCGCGGTGTTGGCGATATTGCTGGGGATAGGTATTCACCAGGGACTGGGGCTTTTCTACTACCTCGGTCTGATGACCGCCCTGGGACTCAGTGTCTATCAGCAGCTTTTGATCCGCTACCGGGACAAGCAGCGTTGTTTTCAGGCTTTTTTGAACAATAATTGGTTGGGCGCCGCGGTGTTTCTGGGGCTCTTGCTTGATCTGTGGCCATTTTTCTGACAGCTGGTTCTGGTATCCTCGAAAAGATCTAAAACGCGATTTCCTTCGCCCAGAACAATAAAGAGAATGCCATGTCAGACGATTTCAATGATCCGATTTTGGATGAAAATGATCCGATTTTGGATGAAGCCGATCTGGAGAATCTCGCTCCGGAGCAGATCAGCCTCATGGCCGAGGTGGAACGCCTGAAAGAGGAGCTGGTAAAGGCCAAGCGCAAGACCGACAAGGCGGTCATCAAGCGCCGTCAGGAACAGCAGCTCAAGCCCTATCAGGCGGAGTTGATCAAACTGCAAAAGCAGCTCGAAGCGGATCATACCAGGGTCATCATCGTCTTCGAGGGGCGCGACGCCGCAGGCAAGGGTGGCACCATTCGGCGCGTCACCCGCTATATGAACGAGAAGCACTATCGCGTGGTTGCCCTGGGCAAACCCAGCGACGTGCAACGCACGCAGTGGTTCTTTCAGCGCTATGTGGCGCAATTTCCCCGAGGCGGTGAGATCGTGCTGTTCGATCGAAGTTGGTATAACCGCGCCATGGTGGAGCCGGTTTTCGGGTTCTGTTCCACTGAGGAATACGAAAATTTCATGCGCGGTGTCACCGGCTTCGAGAAGGATCTTGTGCGGCAGGGGACGATGCTGATCAAACTGTATTTCAGTGTCACCAAGGACGAGCAGGCGCGTCGTTTTGAGCGCCGCAAGACTGACCCGCTGCGGCAGTGGAAGCTGTCCGAGGTGGACGTGCAGGCGCAGGACCGCTGGGATGATTTCACCGACGTGAAATACCGTATGCTCAAACGCACCCACACCTCGGCGGCACCCTGGACCATCATCCGCTCAAACGACAAACAGATGGCAAGGCTCAACGCCATGAAGGTGATCCTCAATGCCATTCCCTACGAAGGCCGCGATACCAATCTGGACTTCGTCCCGGATCCAAAGGTGGTGGTGTCCGGGGCCCGCGAGATCGAGTTGATGGAAGCGGACCGAATTCGTACCGGCAAGTTTACCGCGTGAGTGTCCGGGCTATCGGCCCTTAGCGACGCCCCCTTCCTGCTCCTGGCCGGCATCGTCCTGTTTGCCGGTCTGGTGCACGGCACCCTGGGTCTGGGTTTCCCCATGGTTGCCACGCCACTACTTGCCTTGAGCACGGATGTGCGCTCGGCCATTCTGATTACCTTGCTGCCCACCGTGGCGGTGAATCTGCTGAGCATCTGGCGCGGAGGCAACTGGTCTCAAAGCATTGCGCGTCACTGGCCTCTCGCGGTTTGGGTGGCCTTTGGTGGCGTTTTGGGCAGTCTGTTGATTCTGCGTGTGAACCCGGAACCCTTTCGCCTTCTGCTGGCGGCGATGATTCTGTTCTATCTGTGGATTCAACGGCACCGTGATCATCCGCTGGGTTTGGTTCTCGGACGTATCCGGCTGTCCTATGCCCTGTTCGGGCTGTTGGCGGGTTTTCTCGCCGGGACCGTGAATGTCATGGTGCCGGTGCTGATCGTGTTTGCATTGGAAATCGGTCTTGTCGCCAACGCCATGGTGCAGGTTTTTAACCTATGTTTTCTAACCGGCAAGGCGACACAGATCGCCATCTTCGCGACAGATGGTATCCTCAATGGCACCATGGTTGCGGCGACATTACCCCTGGCCTTGGTGGCGGTCCTGGCCCTGTTGGTGGGCATGCGTATCCGGGACCACATACCCGCAGACCGCTTTCGTCGCTGGCTGAAGGCCCTGTTGGGTGCGATGGCGGGCGTGTTGATTGTGCAGACTTTCCTGTGAAGCAAAACAGAAAAGACGAACCCGTCTGAAAATTGAGGAGCGGGTCTGCGCCATCCACAGGATTCGATAAAGCCGAAATCGGATTCATGGCCAAGGCCCGCAAGGGCTACTAGGCTTACCGTTGCTTTCCTACCAATGCTGCCGATTTGTCCGGTCGTGCGCGGTGTTCGGGCATGGCGGGAGGCTGTCCCCGCATTCACAGAAATTTCATTCGAGGAGTGGACGATGATAAAGAACCATCTGATCGTTGCAGGCACGTTGCTACTGATGGGCGGGATGGCCGCTTCCGTGGCCGTTGAACCCATTAGTCCGATCGCGCCGGTCAAAGAGATCAACCTCGCCTTGGCGGAGCTGGGCAAGAAGCTGTATTTCGATCCGCGTCTGTCCAAATCAGGGTTCATCTCCTGCAATTCCTGCCACAATCTGAGCATGGGCGGCACGGACAACCTCAAGACCTCCATCGGTCACAATTGGAGCCGTGGTCCCATCAATGCGCCAACGGTGCTGAACTCCAGCCTGAACGTGGCGCAGTTCTGGGACGGTCGGGCGGAAACCCTCAAGGATCAGGCCGGTGGCCCTATCGCCAATCCGGGGGAGATGGCCTTCACCCATGAATTGGCGGTTTCCACCCTATCCACCATTCCCGGCTACGTCACCGAGTTCCGACTGGTGTTCGACAGCCCGGAGATCACTATCGACAAAGTCACCGACGCCATCGCCGAGTTCGAAAAGACCCTGGTGACCCCGAATTCCCGTTTCGATCAATGGTTGTTGGGAAACAATCACGCGCTCACCGAAGACGAGCTGTTCGGCTATGACCTGTTCAAGTCCAGCGGCTGCACCGCCTGCCACAACGGCCCGGCGGTGGGCGGCAGCAGCTTCCAGAAGATGGGCGTGGTCGAGCCCTACCATGCCACCAGTCCGGCTGAGGGACGCTCCGCTGTCACCGGAAAGGATGCAGACCGCTTCTCCTTCAAGGTGCCGACCCTTCGCAATGTGGAAATGACCTATCCGTATTTCCACGACGGAGAGGCCGAGACCCTCACCGAGGCGGTGGATCTCATGGGCCGCCTGCAACTGGGCCGTAAATTCACGGCGGACGAAAACGCCAAGATCGTAGCCTTTCTCAAGAGCCTGACCGGCGATCAGCCCAACTTCACGCTGCCGATTTTGCCGCCGTCAACCGATAAGACGCCTCAGCCCAAGCCCTTCGATTAAGGTTCAGGCGCTCCACCGGTTATTCGGTGGAGCGCTCCTCTGCGCCGTGTCATGGTAGGCCCTCCATTGCCTCGTTTCCTGCTTGCAGCGTTATTTGTCGTGGTGGCCGCTTGCGGGCGGGTCGATCCTGCCGTCTACGAAGGCCAGCCGCCAAGCCTGGATCTGCGGGACTTTCTCCAGGGCGGGTTGACCGGCTGGGGTGTCTTTCAGGACCGCTCGGGCGAGGTCACCCATCGCTTTCGCATCGATATGCAGGCAAGTTGGGAAGGCGATCACTGCACCTTCATCGAGGATTTTCATTTCAGTGACGGACGCCATCAGCGCCGGGAGTGGCTGCTAAGGGAAGAGTCTCCGGGGCGTTTTACAGCGTTGGCCAACGATTCCGCCGAGCCGGGTGAGGGCCAAATTTATGGCAACAGTCTGCACTGGAACTACCTGTTGAATACGCCGACCGAGCATGGGGTCTGGCCGTTGCGATACGACTATTGGATGTACAAAATCGATGAACGGACGCTCATGAATCGGGCGCGGGTCAGTTTGTATGGTGTCGAGGTGGGGCAGGTTTCGGTGCTGTTCCAGCGTGAGCGATGAGCACGCTCACTTCTTGCGCCCTGTAGCGTCCGGCAGACAGCGTGAATGCTCGGAGCAAAGGTTTTCACGCAGCAGTTTCTCCAGTCTGTTGCTGGCGAGCACTGCATCCCTGCAACGGGGGCAGTTGGCGCGGTGGTGCAGAAATGCCTCGTCGCCGTTGGCGGGGTCGGTCATCAACAGACGGCGGAAAGTACGGCAGTCCATCCTCCCGTTCCCTCCCGGTGGTCAAGCGGAAAGCTACTGCTGGGGGAGACCGGTTGTTGGCGGTATTCCTTGCCGGGGTATACTGGAGCGGAATTCGATGACCGGGAGTTTTGAGTGAACGAATTTTTGACTGACTATGGACTGTTTTTGGCCAAGACCGTCACCGTGGTGCTCGCCTTTGCCGTCATGGTTGGGCTGGCGATGGCCGGCGGCAAGAACCGTGGGCAGCGGCGCGGGGAACTGCGGGTGGACAGCCTGAACGCCCAATATCGGGAGCGGGCCGACGCCTTAAAGGATGCCATGTTCAGTAAAAAAGAACGCAAGACTGCCCTCAAAGCACAAAAGGCCGAAGAAAAGAAACGTCGCAAGCAGGAGAAACTTGGACTGGACGATGACCGCCAACGGGTGTTCGTGCTGGATTTTCACGGCGACATCCGAGCCAGCCAGGTAGCCGAACTGCGCGAGACCATTACCTCGGTGTTGCAGGTCAGCGAACCCGGCGACGAAATCGTCGTGCGTCTGGAGAGCCCTGGGGGGCAGGTGCATGGCTACGGTCTGGCGGCTTCCCAACTGGCTCGCATACGTGAACACAATATCAACCTGACGGTCGCGGTGGATAAGGTGGCCGCCAGTGGCGGATACATGATGGCCTGTGTTGCGGACCGGATCCTGGCAGCGCCCTTCGCCATACTCGGTTCCATCGGTGTTGTGGCGCAGATTCCCAATTTCCACCGGCTCCTGCAACGCCACGACATCGACTTCGAACAACATACCGCCGGGCCGTACAAGCGTACTCTGTCCCTGTTCGCCGAAAACACCGAGGAGGGCCGTAAGAAGTTTCAGGAAGAACTGGAAGATACCCACGAGCTGTTCAAGTCCTTCGTGAAGGAACACCGGCCTCGGGTCAACATCGACGAACTGGCCACTGGCGAGCACTGGTACGGCACCAGGGCGCTGGATCACAAGCTGGTGGATGAGATCCGTACCAGTGACGACTACCTTATGACGCGCGCCCAGGGTGCTGACATCTACGCTGTGCGCTATGAAGAAAAGAAGAATCTGGGTGAGAAGCTCAACGTGGTGTTCACTCGCGTGGCGGATCGCTGGCTGGGGGTCGCTTCCTGAGAAATTGCGGCCTCACAATTGCGGAATGGCATTGGTGCCGGGTTCACGGCAGGGGGGCAAACCGACGCCTATATTGTTTACTATTCAGACAGCCTGTGCGTTGGATCAACGCGTATTTCGATGGCTGCGACCATACTAAAACCGATTTTGTCGCGCCATCGTTGCGGCGAGCGGGTTTATAAGAACGTCCTTTTCTTCGTCTGCGGGGCGTCTATGTCGGGGGGCGTTATCCGTGCGCATCCGGCAGTCAGGCTGAATATTCATAAAATAAACGAAGCAAGTCCAAGCAACGCCATGAGAATGCCAGTCATTGCTGGTCGACCCATCACTCGGTTTCCTTATGAACCGCAGGTTCACCCGGCGGTTGGCTTCGAGGCGCGAGGTTAACGTGAAGGATCGCGAAGATTCACTTGTTCGCGGTCGATGCGGCGGTGCTCTGTCCGTCAGAGACACCGGTTTTGCAGGAGGAAGCGCGCTCTTTCGGCTGGCCTGCGATGCCAACCCCCTGGCCCGAAACCGCGAACGGGTCCTGATGACGGGTCTGTTGGATACCCAGCCGGGTGACAACGTACTGGATGTGCCGGCCGGAATCGGCTATCTGGCGGACGGTTTTGTACGCTTCTCCGACCAGGGACCGCAGGTGGTTTGCGTGGAGCCTATATCCAGTCTGGCAGCTGCCATCGATCGCCGCCACTTCGTTCTCAATGCCGGCCTGGATTCCTTGCCGTTTCCGGACAGCAGCATGGACAGGGTCGGCAGTCTGTCTGGACTGATTCGTCTTCCTGAGCGCACCGACTTGTTTCGAGAGGTTTATCGCGTGCTGCGGCCGGGGGGGCGTTTCGTTATCGCTGAAGTACAGGAAGATACGCCACCTGCCAATTTTATCGATCAGGTCGTGCGGCGGTATTCATGCTTTGCGCCAAACGGCAAGTTTCCCCGAAGCGGCGAGTTGTCCACCGAGCTTTCCGACCTGGGTTTCGTGCATGTGCGTGAACAACACTTGGCTTGTCCCTGGTGCTTTCCCGATGCTCAGGCCATGGGCAATTTCTGCCACAGCCTGTTCGGTATGGTGGATACCGATGTGCAGGGGGTGTTGCGGGAACTGCGTGCGTGTCTGCCGGTGTTCTCTCATCGGCTCGGTCTGTTTCTGGGTTGGTCGCAGGTCTATGCCGTGGGTGAAAAACCCCTACAGGATTTCGAATGAAAAAGGGGGCGCTTACGCGCCCCCGGTTCCGAAGTTGCGTCCCTGCAGGAGAACCTCTCCCTTAGCGAAGTGCCACTCGATCAGAGAGTGAAGCGGATGCCTGCGGCGACCACGTCTTCCTGGAAGCTGGCCTCGGTGCCGGCGACGTCGCCGTCGATGTCCATGGAGCGGTAGCCGGCGTGGAGACGGGTACGCTTGGACAGGTTGTAGAAGCCGCCGATGCCGTAGCTGATGCCGTCGAGGTCATCCTGCTCGTACTGTGAGACCCAGCCGGCCAGGGTGATGTTGCCCAGGGCGTAGGTGGCCGAGCCGAACAGGATTTCGGCCTCGTCGTCGTTGTTGGCGCTATCGGCGCCGACCAGCACGCCGGTCTCGGCATTTTCGTACTGCACGGCCAGAGTCAGGGGGCCGGTCCAGAACTTGCCGCCGATTTTGTAGGAATCGAAGTCATCCCCGTCGGTCTCGACGTGCGAGGTGGCGCCGACCACTTCCCAGTTGGCGGCGGCGTAGGTCAGGCTGCCGGTGTAGGAACCGTCTTCGACGTTCGAACCGTTCTGGTTGTCGATCTCGTCGGCGATGTACTGCAGTGTGGCGGTGAAGCCGCCGGCGGTCATCTGGCCTTCGATCACGTCCTCGATGTAGGAGCTGTGGTTGAAGTGGCCGAGGCCGGCACCGCCGGTCATGCCGCCGTTGCCGCGGGCCTGCAGGCTGGTGGCCAGGAACGGATCGTACTTCACCGAGGCCTTCTTGTAGGCGCTGTTCATGCGGCCCACGGACAGGGAGACGGCGTCGTTCTTCAGGCCGACGAAGCTGTCGCGGCCACCCAGGCCGGCGTTGGCGAGCGGATCGAACACGAAGTTGATCTTGGCGAAGGCGGTCCAGCCGTTGTCGAGTTTCTCCGAGCCGGTGAAGGCGATGGCCGAAGCCCCGCCGGACTCATCCGCGTCGCTGGTGCGGATGCCGTCGACGGTGTCATTGTCGAAGTTGGACACTTCGGCCTGGATGGTGGCGGACACGTTGACGTCGGCCAGGGCGGCGACCGGGGCGGTCAGCGCGGAAGCGACGGCGATGGCGATCAGTTGCTTTTTCATGGTGTGAGTCTCCGAAAAGTTTCGTTATTAACTTCAATGGTTGCTAATATACCGAAA